>CAMKTS010000001.1 GCA_946415755.1 uncultured Prevotella sp.
CAAAGGTACAACTAAACTACAACTGCTACAACGTGTATTTCAACGGATGCTTACACAAAAATCCCGCAGTTTGGGATTTTACTAACTTCCCAAATGTATCATTCTCGCGCGTGCGCGCGTATATATAGCGAAACGTTTTTTTATGTGACCCTTCTGACCCTTCTGACCCCTAACTCGGTTGCTGTTGAAAGTCTTTTACGGGTCGGATAGGACACAAGGGTCACGTTTTTTTGGCATTAGCTAATACGTACACGCGCGCGAAAAGCGGGAAAAAGTGTTAATTAACACAAATAGGTGTTGGAGTTTCAAGGAAAATGTGTATATTTGCAGCGGCTAACTATGTAATCCCTAATTAATTACTAATTATACTAATCAAAATTGTTAAAAACTTATGAAGAAATTCTTTACTTTAACGATGTTGCTTGTGCTGGCCATGACGGTCAATGCACAGGAGACGTATCGTAAGTCGTGGGACTTCACCAAGTGGAGCGCAACGACAGTGGACAATCTGAAGACTGAGTCGGCCAAAGGTCCTACGACCGGTGCCTGGTCGGATGTGGAGAAGAATACTGCTACTGAGCCTACAGAACAGTCAAAGGACAACTGCTTCTGGGAGGTGACCGCTCAGGGCAATGCCACTACTCCTGCTACGCTGATGGCCAACGGTGCAGAGATTGAAGAGCTGAAGGGTCTGGGCTACACCAATACCACAGCCCGTTCACTGGCTATTGCCGTGAACTATCAGGAACCCAATGCTGCTAGTGATTTTGGTCCTTATAAGGGTGCCAGCTATCTGTGGCTGGGCAGCAAGACCAAGAACTACTTTGTTATTCCCCACGTGGCTCCCGGTACCACCATCAAGATGGGTGTGGAGTCGCATAAACTTACTGATGCCCGTGGCGTTGAGCTTTATATCGGTATTGGTAACAGTGGTACCAAGCTGATGGCTCCTGATGGTAGTGCTGTAGCTGCTCCTACCACTTATGTAGATCAGGAGTGGCTGGTACCTGCCGAGGGTCTGACAGATACTCCCAACGAGGACGGAACCTTTGATGTCACCATTCGTAACACCAACGGTTGTCACCTCTACTATATCACTGTCGGCGACGGCGACACCCCCGTGGTTGAGGATGCCAAGAAGGTGGCCTACATCCACAATGGCGGTCTGGACGAGGACTACGCATACGTGATGCTGGGCGGTGACCAGCGTTTTGACGTTACCGCTATCGACGTAGCTACCGCTCCTACCTATACCAGTCTGACGGAGGCTGGCTATGATGTGGCTGTGATTGCTCCGTCGGTGACTGCCGAGGGTGCAGCCGCAGTGAAGGGCCTGATTGCCTACTTCCCCGTGGTGAACCTGAATGCCGGTCTCTACAGCGCTTGGCGCTATGGCGATGCTCTGGCTACTGAGAGCACCGTGCTGACTCCTGCCGACAATATCTATGCCAATGCCATCTTCGAAGGCATCGAAAGCTATGAGTATGCCGGCGGCATCACCGCTGTGAAGCTGGGTGCCTACTTCGAGAACGACGACATCCTGGCCAAGGCTGGTGATCATGTGGCCATCCACGCCCACAACCCCGGCCGTAACGCTTACTACTATGTGCCCTCTGCCAACATGTCGGAGATGGTATATATGACGCTGATTCCCAACACCGTGCTGGCTGCTGCCAAGACGAAGGCTGACGTGAAGGCTGCCGGTACTCCCGTCATCACCTTCGCACAGGGCGACGGCGTGTCGACCGTGACCATCGCCTCTGCCAACAGCAAGGACATCTACTACACCACCGATGGCAGCGACCCGAAGGCTTCGGAGACCATCTACAACGGTCCGTTCGAAGTAACAGCTGCCTGCACCGTAAAGGCATACGCTACTGGTGCCGACGGCTACCTCGACAGTGAGGTGGGCGAGAAGGACATCACCATCGCCACACAGGCTGCCGCTCCCACCATCGCTATCGCTCAGGAGGCCGGCAAGTCTACCGTAACACTGAGCACTAACGTTGAGGGTGGCAAGATCTACTTCAACTTCAATGGTGCTACGACCGTAGCCCTGTCGCAGGAATATACTGCTCCTGTCGAGCTGACTGAGCCTGCTACCATCTATGCACTGGTTGCTGCCGAGGGTTCCCTGAACTCCGAGTTGGTGAGCAGCGAGGTGGCCATCGAGGGCTTCAACCGTACCAACGAACTGGCTCACTTCGATGCCAACCAGACCGACTGGCTCGTTGACAACAGTGAAAATGGTGGCTCCGGCAGTGCTTCTGCATACTACTACTGGGGCAAGAATGCCAATTCATGGGAAGAGGCAAAGACCATCACCCCCAACAATGCCAATGGCTGGGTGCTGAAGTCTGAAGGACAGGTGCTGACTGGTGAGCTGACGCTGGCTCCCGGTGAAGGTGTGGGCAATGGTGCTACAGGTCGTTATGCCGAAGAGGCTATCGACTTCATCGAGACTCCGACCAAGGGCGTGATTACTTTCGGTGGCAAGATGGCTAATACCGAAGAGGCAACTTACTCCTACTCCGGACGTATCGAGAGTACTGACAAGTTCCAGGCTCCGTTCGACGTGGTGGTGATTGCAGGCAATGGTAATAGCAGTCCTGTTGATAGCAAGCCCGTTATAGAGATCCAGGTATCTGCCGACGGTTCTACATGGGACAAGGTGGCTGAACTGAACATGGCTCAGACACGTCGCTATATCAAGCGCACTCGCGTCAGCTACGAAGGTACCGACGAGGTTTATGTTCGTTTGGCTCAGACGGGTGGCGGTTCTTCCGGTCAGGTCTATGACATCTACGTCCGCAATGCAAGCAGCGAAGATCCCACCGGCATCAGCGAACTGGCTACTGAGAAGCTGGCAGGCGCAGCCAATGGCATCATCTACAACATCGCCGGTCAGCAGGTGACAAAGGCCTACAAGGGTCTGGTCATCATCAACGGCAAGAAGTATATGAACAAGTAACATATTCAATAGAATAGTCATGGAGGGGCAGTCCGCAGGGGCTGCCCCTCTTGATTTTCTGCGCGGCAGGATGCAATAAATCGGGAGATGGTGCGTTATTAATAACGTGCTTAAGCGAAAAATAGTCATATTGTTCGCCCTCTTGTTGTCGGCACAGATGGTGTCGGCCCAGCAGGAGCCAGGCTTCGCCCATTACTGGGCGATGGAACCTTCGTTTAACCCCGGTGCGGCAGGCAAGGAGTCAAAACTCAACGTGACGGGTGCCTACGCCATGACGCTGACAGGCTTCGAGCACAACCCGCGTACGATGTACGTGGCTGGCGACATGCCGCTCTACCTGCTACGGAACTACCACGGCGTGGGCCTGCAACTGATGAACGATGCCATCGGACTCTTCTCGCACCAGCGGCTGGCCCTGCAGTACGCCTACAAGTTCCGGCTGTTCGGAGGAACGCTGAGTGTGGGACTGCAGCTCGGCATGCTCAGTGAGAGATACAAAGGCAGTGAGCTGGATCTGGACGTGGCCGAGGACTATGCCTTCACGAAAGCCGATGCCACGGGAGTGGCCTTCGACATCGGTGCGGGCATCTACTATACGCGCGGCCGGTGGTATGTGGGGCTGTCGGCGCAACACCTCACTGCACCGAACGTAGAACTGGGCGACCGGTCGATTCTCGAGGTGCCCAGAGTGTATTATTTGACGGGCGGATACAATATTAAGCTCCGTAATCCGTTCTTAACAATACACCCCTCCGTGCTGGTACGCTACGACGGAGCAGCCTACCGGGCCGACGTGACAGCCCGTCTGCGCTACGCACACGAGAAGCGAGTGCTCTATATCGGGGTGGGCTACAGTCCCACCAACTCGGTGACGGCACTCATCGGCGGCATCTTCCACGGCATCAGCGTGGGCTACAGCTACGAGGTGTACACGTCGAACCTGAAGTTCGGTAACGGCTCGCACGAGCTGTTTGTGGGCTACCAGACGGAACTGAACCTGCACAAGCGGGGGCGAAACCGTCACCAGAGCGTGAGGATTTTGTGAACATTGAACATTGAAGATTGAACATTGAACATTGAACATTGAAGATTGAACATTGAACATTATATATTACAAATTATAAATTGGGAGACAAGAAAGTACAAATTGATATGAAGAAAGGTATCATCATCACATGCTGCGCCATGATGACGCTGGTGCTGTCGGGGTGTATCTTCGGCAAGAAAGTGGCATCGACGGGCGGTGAAGTGACTGGAGCCAGCGGAAGTGCATTCCGTGAACCGGCTCCCTACGGTATGACGCTCATCAAGCGCGGTCACCTGAAGATGGGTATCGAGAAGCAAGACTCGCTGTGGGGCAAGCAGACCCCCGTGCGCGACATCTCGGTGGAAGGCTTCTGGATGGACGAGCGCGAAGTGACCAACTCGATGTACCGTCAGTTCGTGAACTATGTGCGCGACAGTATCCTGCGCGAACGCCTGGCCGACCCGGCCTACGGTGGCGACGAGACGTACAAGATTGAGGAGGACAAGCACGGCAATCCCGTGAAGCCCCACCTGAACTGGCGTAAGTCACTGCCCCGTAAGCCCAACGAGGACGAGCAGCGTGCCTTCGAGAGCCTCTATGTCACCAACCCTGTGACGGGCGAGAAGATGCTCGACTGGCGTCAGCTCAACTACCGCTACGAGGTGTACGACTATACGGAGGCCGCCAAGCGCAAGTATCGCCTGAAGCACGAGGAGCGTGTGCTCAATACCGACATCCGTGAGAATCCCAACGAGCAGATATGGATCTCGAAGGATACGGCCTACGTCGACGAGGACGGCAACATCAAGCGCGAGACCATCAACCGACAGTATACGGGAGAGTGGGACTTCCTGAATACCTATATCGTCAATGTCTATCCCGACACGACCTGCTGGGTGAACGACTTCCCCAATGCAGAGAACGAGAGCTATATGCGCTACTACTTCACCACGGCAGCATATAACGACTATCCCGTGGTGGGTGTCACCTGGGAGCAGGCCAACGCCTTCTGCGCCTGGCGCACGGAGTACCTGCTGCGCGGACTGGGACCGCAGGCACGCTTCGTACAGCGCTACCGCCTGCCGACCGAGGCCGAATGGGAGTATGCCGCCCGCGGCAAGGACCAGAACGAGTTCCCCTGGGAGAACGAGGATGTGATGTCGGGCAACGGCTGCTTCTTTGCCAACTTCAAACCCGACAACGGTAACTATACCAAGGACGGCAACCTCATCACCAGTCGTACCGGAATCTACTCTTCCAACTCCAACGGACTGTACGACATGGCTGGCAACGTGGCAGAGTGGTGTAGTACCATCTATACCGAGGCCGGTGTGGAGGCGATGAACGACATCAACCCGCAGCTGCGCTATAATGCAGCCCGCGAAGACCCCTACCGGCTGAAGAAGAAGAGCGTGCGCGGCGGCTCGTGGAAAGACCCGGAGTCGTACATCCGCTCGGCATGGCGCTCGTATGAGTACCAGAACCAGCCGCGAAGCTATATCGGCTTCCGCTGCGTGCGCAGCCTGGCGAATACCACCAGCGAGAAAGTCAAGGTGACCAAGGCCAGCAAGAAGCCCAAGGCTGTCAAGGCCAAGAGAAAGAAGAAGTTCCTGTTCTTCTGATTATCAGCAACATCGTATACAGAAACAGACACATAGACTATGACAACATACAGCAAACTGAATGTGATCTATCGCTTACAGAAGTGGATGGACAGCGTCCCCGGACAGACGTTCCTGAACTATGCCTATAGCTGGGGTGCCTCGATTGTGATCCTCGGTACCCTGTTCAAGCTGACGCACCTGCCGGGAGCCAACTTCTTCCTGTTCCTCGGAATGGGAACGGAGGTGTTTGTGTTCTTCATTGCCGCCTTCGACCGTCCGTTCGACAAGACGACCGACGGCATGGACCTCGACCTGCATCCCATGGAGGAGGGCGAGGGCTTGGAGCCTGCCGTCAGCATGAGTGGCGTTACAGGTGGCGGCGGTACCGTTATCATTAATGGCGGCGGTAGCGCAGGCAGGGGAGGTGTCAGCGGGGAAACCGCTGACCGCGAGCCTGTAGGCGGCGGAGTCGTCATTGGCGGCACGGGTGCTTACGGAGGAGCTGTCATTGGCGGCACCGGTGTTCACGGAGGAGTGACGGGCGGTGATGCCGGCAGGGGAGGCGTCAGCGGGGAAACCGCTGACAGCGAGCCTGTAGGCGGCGGAGCTGTGGGCGGCGGTGCTGTGGTGGCTGCTGGCGGTGTGGCTGGCGGGGCTGTAGCCGGTGCGGCTGGCGGTAACGAGGCGCTGCCGATGGCTGAGGAGCTGAAGGATGCCACCACGAACTATATCGAGGAGCTGAACCGCCTGACGGAGATGCTGTCACAGGTATCGGAACAGAGCCAGCGACTGACGCGCGACTCTGAGGAGATGGAGAACCTGAACCGCACGCTGACGGGTATCAGCCGCGTCTATGAGATGCAGCTGAAGAGTGCCAGCGCACAGATTGGCACCATTGACGAGATCAATGAACAGACGCGCCACATGGCCGAACAGATCATGGAGCTGAACCGCATCTACGCCCGCATGATAGAAGCCATGCAGGTGAGGGCAAATATTTAATGGTGTCGAAGTATCGAAATATCGAAGCATCGAAACATCGAATCATCGAAACATCGAAACATCGAAACATCGAAACATCGAAAGAAAATAAAATATGGCAATCAAGAAAAGACCGGTTTCTCCGCGCCAGAAGATGATCAACCTGATGTACGTCGTACTGATGGCGATGCTGGCACTGAACGTCTCTAACGAGGTGCTCAACGGCTTCTCCATTGTGGAGGAGAGCCTGAAGCGTACCACGGCCAGTGCCGCCAAGGAGAACCAGGCCCTATATGATGACTTCTCGGAGCAGATGAAGAAGAATCCGCAGAAGGTGAAGCTATGGTTCGACAAGTCACAGCAGGTGAAGCAGATGAGCGACTCGCTCTTCAACCTGGCTGCTGAGCTGAAGCAGGCCATCGTCTATGAGGCCGACGGCAAGGACGGTGACGTGCAGAACATCCGTAACAAGGAAGACCTGGAGGCCGCCAGTCAGGTGATGCTGTCGCCCAGCGGCGGTCGCGGCAAGGAGCTGTATGATGCCATCAACAGCTACCGCCAGCGCATGCTCACCATGGTGACCGACGACCATCAGAAGCGGATGATTGCCGCGAACCTTACCACGGAGGTGCCGAAAGACGAGGCTTCGCTGGGTAAGAACTGGCAGGAATACATGTTTGAGTCGATGCCCGCTGCTGCCGCCGTGACGCTGCTGTCGAAGCTACAGAGCGACGTGCGCTATGCCGAGGGTGAGGTGCTCCACACGCTGGTGTCGAACATCGACGTGAAGGATATCCGCGTCAATGCGCTGAACGCCTTCGTCATTCCTAACTCGCAGACCATCGTGCGTGGCGACAAGTTCTCTGCCCGTATCGTGATGGCTGCCGTAGATACCACGCAGCAGCCGCAGATCTTCATCGGTGGCAAGGAGGTAGACCTGCCCGGCGGTCTCTATGAGACAATAGCCAGTCGCACGGGCGACTTCACGCTGTCGGGCTATATCCAGGTGGAGAATGGTAACGGCGACCTGCTGAAGCGTGACTTTGAACAGAAATATACCGTGGTAGACCCCTCTGCCACCGTGTCGGCCGACCTGATGAACGTGCTCTATGCCGGCTATAGCAACCCGCTGAGTGTCTCAGTGCCCGGTGTGCCGGTGAACAAGGTGCAGGCCACGATGACAGGTGGCACCCTGCAGCCTGTGGGTCCTGGCCGCTATATCGCCCGTCCTACGGCGGTGGGCCAGAACGTCACCATTACCGTGACGAGTACCAATACCGGCAAGGCCCAGCAGATGGGACAGTTCACCTTCCGTGTGCGCCGTCTGCCCGACCCGACACCCTATATCGCCATGAAGGATGAGCAGGGCAGTCCCATGCGCTATAAGGGCGGCGGACTGTCGAAGGCGCAGCTGATGGCTGTCGACGGCATTGGTGCCGCCATCGACGACGGTATCCTCGACATCGCCTTCAATGTGCTGAGTTTCGAGACCGTCTTCTTCGACAATATGGGTAATGCCGTGCCGATGGTGAGCGATGGTGCCCACTTCTCGGCGCGCCAGAAGGATACCTTCCGCAAGTTGCAGCGCAACCGCCGTTTCTATATCTCACGAGTGACGGCAGTAGGTCCCGACGGTATCCAGCGTAAGCTGAATGCCTCGATGGAAGTCATTGTCAAATGAGAAATGAGGAATGAGAAATCAAAATGAAAAATGAATAAATGAAGCAAGATATGAAGAAGCTAAATGTTGAAAACATAGTGGGAAAAGGAGTGATGAGACGAGTAGTGCTGTGCGCATTTCTCATCTCTCAGTTCTCATTGCTCATTTCGCCTGTCAGTGCCCAGCCCAAGGCCCGTCGCCAACAACAGGCCCAGCAGCAGAAACAGCAGGTGCAGAACCAGGGAGTGACGATGCGCGCCCGGCTGATGTACCCCACGGCTATTGACATGCCCGAGGAGGTGGTGTGGCGTCGCGACATCTACCGTGAGATAGACCTCAACAAGGATGCCAACGGTGGCCTGTACTACCCCGTGGAGCCGATGGACAAGCAGCTGAACCTGTTTACCTACGTGTTCAAGCTGGCCCTTAACGGCTACATCCCCGTCTACGAGTACCGGCTGGACGGCAATGAGCTGTTTACCGACTCGGCAAAGGTGAAGATGAAGACGGTGCTTGAGAACTATCATATCTACCATGAGGAGAAGGACGGTAAGCTGCGTGTGGACAACAGTGACATCCCGTCGGCAGAGGTGAAGCTCTACTACCTGAAGGAGAGTGCCTACTACGACCAGTCGAATGCCTCGTTCCACCGCAAGGTGCTGGCCCTCTGTCCCGTAATGCTCCGTGAGGACGACTTCGGCGGTGAGGCTTCGAAGTACCCCCTGTTCTGGGTGAAGTACAGCGACCTGGAACCCTTCCTCGGCCGTCAGACGGTGATGACGTCGAACCTGAACAATGCCGCTACCATGTCGATGGACGACTTCTTCACGCTGAACCGCTATGAGGGTAAGATCTATAAGACCAACAACATGCTGGGCAAGACGCTGGCACAATATTGTCCCACCGACTCGGCGATGGCTGCCGAGCAGCAGAAGATAGAACGCGAGCTGAAGGCATTCGAGGAGAACATCTTCGGTGACAAGGTGCGCAAGGACTCGCTCGACTCCATTGCCAAGATAGACCCGAAGGAGGCCAAGGCCGCTCTGAAGGGTAAGAAGGGCAAGGATACGAAGGCGAAGAAATCGCGCAGCAGCCGGCGCAGCAGTGGCTCGGCGAGCGGTAATGCCCGTGTGTCGGTACGAAGGGAGAGACATTGAGAAATTAAGAATTAAGAATTAAAAATGAAGAATTAAAAATTAAAAAAATACGCTGAAAGTTTGCAAATATCATTTAAAATATGTAACTTTGCACTCAGAAAGTAAACATTAAAAGCAAAGAGATATGATGAAGAAGAGATTCCTGATGATTTTTGTGGCTGCCGCAGCCCTTGCGCTGCCTATGCAGGCCCAGAAGTTGAGTTATGGTGTCAAGGCTGGTATGAACTTCACACACATCTCGTTCGACAAGAGTCTGGGCGAGAACGTGAAGAACCGTGCCGGATTCCATATCGGTCCCACCATCAAGCTGACCCTCCCCGTTCCCGGTCTGATGCTTGATGCCTCAGCTCTCTATGACTACCGTTCAGCAAAAGCCGAGACCTATACCGCTGCTGGTGATAAGACGCTGAAACAGCACTCGGTGCAGGTGCCCATCAACGTGCGCTATGGCGTAGGTCTGGGTAGTGTGGCCAACCTGTTTGCCTTTGCCGGTCCGCAGTTCGGCTTCAACATCGGTGAGAAGCACCAGACCATTATCCAGGGTGTGCAAGAATGGACGCTGAGAAGTTCGAACTTCAGTGCTAACTTCGGTTTGGGTGCCACGCTGTACAAGCACTTGCAGGTGACCGTGAACTACAACCTGCCGTTCGGTAAGACCGGTGATTTGGAGTACAAGGATATCTACAACGGTGTGACATACATCTACAAGAATGGCACTAAGGCCAATGCCTGGCAGGTGTCGGCAGCCTACTTCTTCTAAACCGTACTCCTTTTCGCACGAAACAATATCATGAAGAAGTGGCAGCAACGATGCCACTTCTTTTTCTTTTCTTTCCAGCCGATGACCTTCGCAGACATCATACTGCCCGTGCCCCTGCCGGGGCTGTTCACCTACGCCATCCCAAACGGTATGAGTGTCGGAACAGGCTGTCGTGTGGTGGTACCCTTCGGTCGTAACAAGACCTACGTCGGCCTGGTGGCGCGGCAACATGATGTCAAGCCAGAGGGCTATGCCGTGAAGGGCATCCTGCAGGTGCTGGATGCCGCCCCCATCGTTACCGATGTACAGCTGCGGCTGTGGTACTGGATCAGCGACTACTACCTGTCGCCGCTCGGTGAGGTGTACAAGGCCGCGCTGCCTGCCGGTCTGAAGTCGGAAGACGGCTACCGTCCGAAGACGGAGACCTATATCCGGCTGACAAAAGCCTATCGCAACGAGACGGCACTGCATATCGCGCTGAACGTGCTGTCGCGGGCGCGCAAACAGTTGCAGGCCTTCTCCTGCTACCTGGAGCTGTCGGGGTGGGACCAGGTGGAAGAAATGAGTCGTGAGGAATCAGTAATCAGTAATGAGGACTACCCCTCCAACGCCAAGATACAGGAGGTTACCAAGGAGGAGCTGATGAATGCCAGTGCGGCAGCTGCCGACACGCTGAAGCTGCTGGAGCAGCGTGGCCTGTTGGAGAGCTATGAGGTGGAGGTGGGACGACTGAACCGTGGCGGTGACTACCGCCCCGACCTGATCAAGCCGCTCACGGCACCCCAGCAGACGGCCTACAACGAGATACTGCTCTCGATGCTGAAAAAGGATGTCACATTGCTGCATGGCGTGACAGGCAGTGGCAAGACCGAAATCTACATCCACCTGATACAGCGTACACTGGAACGGAAGGAACAAGTGCTCTACCTGTTGCCGGAGATAGCCCTGACGGTACAGATGATGCAGCGCCTGCAACGCATCTTCGGTGACAAGCTGGGCATCTACCATAGCAAGTACAGTGATGCCGAGCGCGTGGAAATCTGGCAGAAGCAACTCTCGCAGCATCCATACGAGGTGATACTCGGTGCCCGCTCGGCGGTATTCCTGCCCTTCCAACGGTTAGGGCTGGTCATTGTAGACGAGGAACATGAAACCTCCTACAAGCAACAAGACCCGGCACCGCGCTATCATGCCCGTAGCGCAGCCATCATGCTGGCCCTTCATTCCTCATCGCTCAATCCTCCTTCCTCATTGAGGCCGAAGGTCCTATTGGGCACCGCCACGCCGTCGATGGAGAGCTACCATAATGCCAAGACAGGCAAGTATGGGCTGGTGGAACTCATGGAGCGCTACCAAGGCATCGCGCTGCCAGAGATACAGGTGGTGGATGTGGCCGACCTGCAGCGCAGGAAGATGATGGCTGGTCCCTTCTCGCCGCTGCTGCTGGCGCGCATCCGCGAGGCCCTGCAACAGGGAGAACAGGCTATCCTGTTCCAGAACCGCCGTGGCTTTGCCCCGCTGATAGAATGTCACCAATGTGGCTGGGTTCCCCGCTGCCAGCACTGTGATGTCAGTCTGACGCTGCACCGTCAGATGCAGCAGCTGACGTGCCACTACTGCGGATTCACCTACCATGTACCTACGGAGTGTCCGTGTTGTGGCAGCCACGACCTGCGTACGCGCGGGTACGGCACGGAGAAGATAGAGGAACAGGTGCGCGAGGTGTTTCCCGAAGCTCGCGTGGCGCGCATGGACTTGGACACCACCCGAACGCGCAATGCCTACGAACGCATCATCAGCGATTTCTCCGCAGGCCGTACCAATATCCTGATAGGGACACAGATGATCAGCAAGGGCCTGGACTTCGACAGGGTGTCGGTGGTGGGCATCCTCAATGCCGACACCATGCTGAACTTCCCAGACTTCCGTGCCTATGAGCAGGCCTACATGATGATGGCACAGGTCAGTGGTCGTGCGGGACGCAAGAACAAGCGCGGGCTGGTGATTCTACAGACCAAGAGTCCGCAGCTGTCGGTGGTGCGCCAGGTGGTACACAACAACTATCAGGGGCTTTACAGTGACCTGATAGCCGAGCGGCAGGCGTTCCGCTATCCGCCGTACTGTCATCTGGTGTACGTCTTCCTGCGCCACAGCCATGATGCTGTTGTGGCTGCGGCAGCCCTTGAGATGGGCAGTAAGCTGCGGCAGTGGTTTGGCGACCGTGTGCTGGGTCCTGACAAGCCCTCGGTGGCCAAGGTGAAGTCGCAGCATATCCGCAAGCTGGTGCTGAAGATAGAGAACGGCCTTGACATGAAACGAGTCCGCGAGTACCTGTTGCTGGCGCAATCACAGCTACTCGCAGACAAACGCTATGCCTCGTTGCAGGTCTACTATGACGTAGACCCGCTATAGGAACTTCTATGCAAACTTGATGGTGCCCTGGATGACTTCCTGCGGTGGCGTGTCAGGTCTCTGCTGCGGGTCATCACCGCTGGCCTGAGAATAGATGCTGTCCAGGATTTCACGGGTACGCTTGTAGGTTGGCGTAGACTCTACGGCCGAGATGACATCATCGTTGTCGAGGTCTTCCGGACGGAACAGATAGATGTGCGGACGACGCTTGTAGCGCTTTGACTGACCGTCGCCGCCATAGTAGCGGTTGCGGCGGTCTTCGCGCTGTGCCTCCTTCTCCTGTTCGGCAGCGATGCGGGCAGCCGTCTGCTGATCCATCTTCTTGATATGGTCGTTCATGCCGTCGACACGCTCGATGCCGAAGCCAGTGGCGAGGATGGTGACTTTCACCTTCTTGCCCAGTTCCGGGTCGACAGCCAGTCCCCACTTGATTTCAAAGTCGCCAAACTTGGCCATGAAGTCGTTGACATCGTTCATCTCCTCCATCATCAGCGAGTCCTTGCCGTCCTTGGAGCCGGCAAATGAGATGCTGAGCAGGATCTTCTTGGAGTTGAAGACATCGTTCTCGTTGAGCAACGGTGAGTTGAGTGCATCGTCGATGGCCTTCTTCACACGGCCTTCGCCCTCGCCGTAGCCGGTGGACATGATGGCTACGCCGCCATCCTTCAGGACGGTCTTGACATCGTTGAAGTCGAGGTTGATGAGTCCGTGGACGGTGATAATCTCCGCGATGCTCTTGGCGGCCACCGAGAGCGTGTCGTCGGCCTTGCCGAAGGCATCGAGCACGGTGAGTTCCGGATAGATCTCACGCAGGCGTTCGTTGTTGATGACGAGCAGGGCGTCGACGTGCTTTGACATCTCCTCGACACCATCGAGGGCCTGGTCAATCTTGCGGTCGCCCTCGAAACGGAAGGGGATGGTGACGATACCCACGGTAAGAATGCCCAGCTCCTTGGAAATCTTGGCAATGACAGGAGCGGCACCCGTACCCGTACCACCGCCCATACCGGCAGTGATAAAGGCCATGCGCGTGCCGTCGTTGAGCATGTCTTTGATGTCGTCGAGACTCTCCTCGGCGGCGGCACGTGCCTTTTCGGGCTTGTTGCCGGCACCGAGTCCCTCCTTGCCCAACTGCAGGTGTACGGGTACAGGGCTGTCGTTGAGCGCCTGGTTGTCGGTATTGCAGAGTACGAAGGTGACATCGTGGATGCCCTCACGGTACATGTGGTTGACGGCATTGCCGCCACCGCCTCCTACACCGATTACTTTGATGATGCTATTCTCTTTTGCTGGCTCGCCGAAGTCGAGCAATATGTTGTTGTCTGCCATAGTTATTCTTTTTTTTTTCGATATTTCGATGTTTCGATGTTCCGATGTTTCGATATTTCGATGCTTCGATGCTTCGATGTTTCGAAAGTTATTCCTCCTCCTTGACGATTTCGGTAGCGGCTCGCTTCAGCCAGCGGCCGGCCTTGTTGATCCAGCTGTTCTGGCGCTTTTCCTCTGCGATGCGGCGGGCTTCCTCCTCTGCCTTCTCGCGTGCGATGCGCTCTTCTTCATCTTTCTTGCGTTGGGCCTCTTCGTCGGCACGGCGGATTTCCTCGGCTGTGCGCACCACACCGGCGGGTGTCTCAGTAGCCTGACGGGCACGGCGCTGTTCGAGGGTCTCTGCGGGAGTAGGCTTCGGTGTGGCAAAGAGGTCGCCATTGGGGTCGATGTCGCCACCGGCACAGTTGATGTCGCCCTTGGCCAGCAGACCAAGTACCGTATTCATCTTGCCGTCGTGGGCATTGATGTCAGCGATATTGGAGGTGATGGTCTGTGTAACGAACTTGGCGATGCGAATCTTGTCGATGTGGGTGTAGTTGCGGAAGGCCTTCTCAATGTCCTTCATGTTGGAACCGCCGCCGGTAAGGATGATGCCGCCCAGCAGCTTGTCGGAATATTCTTCCGGCACCTGGCACCACACATTGGCAATGATTTCCTCCAAGCGTCCTTCGACAATCTCGATGAACTTCCGTACCTCGACCTGACGGTCTTGGTCGATGGAGTATTTCATGTTATTGTCGATGTCGTTGTTGTCGGTGTATGCCGTGGCATATTTCAGCTTCATGCGTTCGGCATCCTGTTCCTCCATCTGGAGGGAGGCAATATCTTTTGTAATGTTGTTGGAGCCGAGAGGGATGACGGCCAGATGGCGCAGGATATTCTTCGAGTAGACACTGACCGTAGTGGTATCGGCACCGAGGTCTACCAGCACACAGCCTGAGCGGCGTTCGGCCTCGGTGAGCACACTGTCGGCCAGGGCCAGCGGGGCGAGGTACATCTCTGCCACGCTGACATTGGCAGTCTCGAAGCACTTGTTCAGGTTCTTGTAGAATGTCTTGCGTTGCAGGATATTGAGGAAGTTGCCCTCGATGTGCGTACACTGGATGCCTACCGGGTCGAGCTGGAGCTGTGAGTCGACCTTGTATTCCTGTACGGCGGCATCGAGAATCTCCTGGTCGGCGTATTTCATGTTACGGTTGGCATCCATCAGTTCAATCACCATATCCTGCGTAACCTGCGTCTCGCTGGGCAGGTCCTTGGCAATGAGATTGCGCATAGAGCGGATAGACTGTCCGCCAACGCCGACATACACCTGTGTGATGCTTGTCTTGAGCTGTTTCTCCAGACGGTTGACGATGTTGGTAAGACACTGGGCAGTCTTGTCGATGTTGTAGACTACACCCTTTCGGATGCACTGAGAAGAGTCTTCCTTGACACAGGCCAGCACCTGAATGCTCCCGTCAAGGTTCTTCTTTCCTGCAATGCCGGTCATCTTGGATGACCCCATTTCAATTGCTACGATAAAATCCTTTGACACCATATATTTATTAATTTTACTGATTTACAAATTACTGATTGTCGATTGCGGAGTGATGATTTTCTTTCTTTTCTTGCAGATAATCTGGTTGTCAAACTCCAGACTGATGTATGAGTATTTGTTCCAGCCGGCCTGTGAGAGACCGTACTTGTAGAATTTCTCCAGCCGTTCCAGCTTGTGTTTCATGTTGACGGGCTGGCCGAGGTAGATGAGATGGTCGCCTACGCGTGGTGTCATCTCGACGGAGCCGTCGGGCAGTACGTTGATTTGCTCTATCTGACTGCGCCACAGTGGATTCTGCAGGAGGAAATTGCCGATGCGCATCAGTTGCTTCTGTGCGTATTTGCGCTGGATGGCACCCGTGGCCACTACGAGGTCGGTGACATAGTGCGTGTCGGGCATGATATTGCCATGCTCGTCGACGTAATAGTCGTCGCCGTTGTCAGCCTTGACGCGGACGACGGGCTGTCGCTGTATCAGGTTGATGTGAATGTGTCCGCTCTGTGTCTTATAGCATTCGGCATTCTCTACGAAGGGATTCTGTCGCAGGGTCTCTTCTATCTTCCTCGTGTTGACTTGTGACATCAGGTCGCCAAGGGGATAGAGCTTGGCATGCTGCAGCTGTTGCTTGATCTCGTTGGCATTCAGGAAACCCTTTACGACACCGTCTTTGATGCTGATGTTGACTTCATTGCACACGTTGTTCGTCTCATCGGGATTGTTGAATGCCGTGATGGCCAGGATGAGGTAGGCAGCGAGTGCGATGTCTGTCAGGATGATGGCTGTTTTTTTCCAGTTGAGGTTCATATACAGAAGAGGTTGTCTATCGGTTTATGCTTTGACCGTTTTGCGGCTCTTTGACTTCAGCATACTGGCCATTTGCGGTACGAGGTTGTCAAGGTCACCGGCTCCCAGTACGATCAGCACGTCGAAATGGTGTTCCTTGACGAGTTGCAGTACCTCGTCTTTACAGATGAGTTGCTTCTCGATGCCAGGACGCAGGTTGTCATAGATCAGTTGAGAGGTGACACCCTCGATAGGTTGTTCGCGGGCGGGGTATATCTCGGTGAGGATGACCTCGTCGAGCAAACTGAGGGCATCGGCGAAATCCTTGTAGAAGTCGCGGGTGCGTGTGTATAGGTGGGGTTGGAAGATAGCCGTGATCTTCCGGTCACGATACAGCTCACGGATGCTGCGAGCACTCTGGTAGATCTCCTTTGGGTGATGGGCGTAGTCGCTGAGGAATACCAGTTCAGGAGTTTTGATCTTAAAGTCGAAGCGCCGTTCCACACCGCTATAGGTCATCATGCCGATGCGCAGCTCCTCGGCAGTACAGCCTGCCAGCTGTGCCATGGCCATGGCGGCAATGCCGTTCTCGATGTTGATGGGAACGGGCTGTCCCAGTTCTACGTTCCTCACACATTCGACAGGTGAGATGAAGTCGAAAGTAATCTCACCGTTCTCTATGCGGATGTTCTCGGCATGGAAGTCGCCCTCGGTGAGTGCATAGTCGTAGCGGCGCACGCCGTCGGGCAGAGACTCCTGCATCTCCAGGTCACGGTGGATGATGAGTGCGCCGTCGGGCTGGATGAGTTCTGTGTAGTGGCGGAAGCTCTCCAGATAGGCCTCCTTGGTACCGTAGATGTCGAGGTGGTCGGGGTCGGTGCTGGTAATGACGGTCATATACGGTGACAGCCAATGGAAGGAACGGTCGAACTCGTCGGCCTCGATGACGACATAGTCACTGTCGGAGAGGATGTAGTTGGTGCCGTAATTCTTGGAGATGCCGCCGAGGAAGGCATTGCAGTCGAGGTGGCTCTGGTGCATGATGTGGGCACACATGGTAGAGGTGGTCGTCTTGCCGTGAGTGCCTGCCACGCAGAGACCTTTGTGCTGACGGGTCAGCGTGCCCAGCACCTGGGCGCGCTTCTGTATCTCGAAACCGTTTTCACGGAAATATTGCAGCTCCTGATGCTCGGCAGGGATGGCGGGGGTGTAGATAACTAGACAAGTCTGCGGCTGACGGCAGGTGTGGGGAATCTCGTTGACATTTTCCTCATAGTGGATGAGCATACCCTCCTTCTCCAGCTGGCGCGTGAGCGTGCTGGGTGTCTTGTCGTAGCCGCCTACGACAAGCCCTTTCTTGATGAAGTAGCGGGCGATGGCACTCATACCGATGCCACCGGCTCCAATGAAATATACTGCTTTGATATCTTGAATGTTCATGGGTCTAATACTTTAATGCGTTTGATGGGACTCGGCGAGGGCGATGACCTCACGGGCTATCACCTCGGCAGAGTCGGGGAGTGCCATCTTTAATATGTTCTCGTTCAGGCTCTTCAGCTTGGCATCGTCTTTGACGGTGTCAAGGGCCAGCGGCAGGAGAACCTTTGGGGCTTCGGCATCCTTGACGTAGAGGGCGGCCTGCTTGTTGACAAGGGCCAGGGCATTCTTGGTCTGGTGGTCTTCGGCCACATTGGGCGAGGGAACGAGGATGACGGGTTTGCCCAACAGGCAGAACTCGCTGATGCTGCCTGCTCCGGCACGGCTTACGACGAGGTTGGCGGCCTTGTAGGCTGCTCCCATGTCAGCAATGAAATCGCAGACCACGATGTTGTCGGGTTTGCCGTCTTTCAGACGATTGGCAATCTCTGCACTGTAGTATTTGCCAGTCTGCCAGATGAGTTGTACGCCACTGTCCTTGATGGTCTCAAGATGCTGCATCACACTCTCGTTGATGGTACGGGCACCGAGACTGCCGCCGACGAGCAGGATGGTCTTCTTTGCGGGGTCTAAACCGAAGGAACGTACGGCCTCATCATGTGAGACGGTTGTCTCCAATAACTGTTGGCGCACGGGGTTGCCTGTCAGCATGATTTTCTCGGCAGGGAAGAAGCGTTCCATTCCCTCGTATGCCACACATATTTTGGCAGCCTGCCGTGCCAATTGCTTGTTGGTGAGACCGGCATAGCTGTTCTGTTCCTGTAGCAGGGTAGGGATGCCTAAGCTGTTGGCAGCACCCAGTGCCGCACTGCTGGCATAGCCGCCTACACCAACGGCTACCTGAGGGTGGAATTCTTGCAAGATCTTCTTGGCCAGCCATTTGCTGCGGAAGTAGTCGATGGCCACGCCGATATTGGCTGGTTTCCATAACGGACGGAAGAAGCCACGGATGGGCAGACCCTTGATGTCGTAGCCAGCAGCCGGTACGCGCTGCATTTCCATGCGTCCCTGTGCTCCGATGAACAGTATCTTTGCGTCAGGGCGTAATGTCTTGACGGCATTGGCAATCGACACGGCCGGGAAGATATGGCCTCCCGTACCGCCACCGCTGATAATCACTCTTAACTCATTCTTCATATCCTATTTCATTTTTTTCATTATTCTTTTTGGCAGAACGGCTCACACTCAGGATGGCACCGATATAGGCACAGTTGATGATGGTAGAGGTGCCACCCTTGGAGATGAGCGGCAGGGGCTGGCCGGTGACAGGTGCCAACCCGACGGCCACCATCATGTTGAATGCAGCCTGAATCACCAAGAGCAATCCCAGTCCCATAGCCAGGAAGGCAGGGAAATTGTTCTCGCAGCGTGAGGCAATACGCGCGCAGCGGTAGAGCAGGACAATATAGAGGAACGCCACAAAGGCCGCCCCGATGATACCCAGCTCCTCGATGATGATGGCGTAGATGAAATCGGAGAAAGCCTGTGCCAGGAAGTCGCGCTCGGTGGACTTGCCCGGTCCTTTTCCAAGGATGCCGCTCGACACGATGGAGATGTTGGCATGTGCCACCTGTGCGTCCTTGTCGAGGTCGTAGTCCTGGGGTGACACATCGTTCTTTCCGAAGTTGAGGATTCGTCCTTTCCAGGTATCTGCGCGGTGGAGCATCTTTTCCAGCGGGTTTTTCTTTTTCTTTGCCTTGTCGGTCTGTTCCACCTTGGTCAGTTGTTTGTCTTCAGCAGTGGTGTCGTGGCCCACAATCATTACCATAGAGATGGCGGTGACACCCAGAAAGATGATGATGGCAGCCAGTTTTCCCAGCTGGCGCAAGGGTACCAGTCCGATGAACATCATCAGGAACACCACGGCAAAGAGCAGTGCTGCTGTAGAGAGATTCTCCAGTCCGATGAGCAGACAGGTGGGTAGTGTAATCCACAGTATCCACTTGAAGGCATTCTTGTCGGCCCCGTTCTCCCGTTGCATGGCACTGAGGATCTGTGCCACGGCCAGCACAATGGTGCCCTTGGCAATCTCTGACGGCTGGAAGGTGAAGCCGAAGAGCGAGATGACACGGTTGGCACCGTTGATGGTCTGTCCGCCGACAAGCACCCACAGCAATGTGAAGGCACTGACCAACAGCAGGAAAGGTGTCATCAGCTTGAAGTAACGGCAGGGTATGTTCAAGGTGATGACAGCCACCACGGCCCCGAAGACGATCATGCCGGCATGATAGACGATAGGGCCTATGTAGTTGTGACTCTTATAGGTCAGTCCGCTGGATGCCGAGAAGACTTCCACGATACTGATCATGCAGAGGAAGAAGAACACCATCCAGATGACCTTGTCGCCCTTGAAGATATTGCCGATTTTCTTGTTCATTTACTTCATTCTTTTTCGTAATAACGATGTTTCGATATTCCGATATTCCGATGTTTCGATATTCTACAGATTCCTGGCCAGCTCCTTGAATTGCTCGCCACGGTCTTCCATATTCTTAAACAGATCGAACGAGGCGCAGCAGGGAGAAAGCAGCACCGTCATGCCCGGTTCTGCCAACTCGTAGCAGGCTTCGATGCATTCTTTCATGGAGTGGGTATCACGCACGGGGATGCCCAGCGAGTCGAAATTGTCGTGCAGCTTCTGGTTGTCGGCACCGAGATATACCAGACCAGCACATTTCTCCTTGACCAGTGGCTTGATGGGGTCGTAGTCGTTACCCTTGTCCTTGCCACCGATAATCAGGATAGTCTTGGTCTTCATCGACTCCAGGGCATACCAGCAGGCATCGACGTTGGTGGCCTTCGAGTCGTTGATATATTGTACGCCACGCACGGTGCATACCTTCTCCAGACGGTGTTCTACACCAGGAAAGTCGCCGAGACTCTTGCGGATGGCCTCCTTCTTGATACCTGCAATGTTGGAGGCGATACCAGCTGCCAGAGAGTTGTAGATATTGTGCTTGCCGGTGAGGCTGAGTGCCTCTTGCTCCATATTGAATGGGGTGGGTTGCTCTATGGTATACTGCCCCTCCTCGATGTAGCCGATACTGCCTTTCTCCTTCAGTTCAGAGAAGGGATACTGGATGGCCTTGATGTCGTACTTTGCCAGTTCACGCTTGATGATAGGGTCGTCGTTCCAGTAGATGAAAGCATCCTGTGGTGTCTGGTTCTGGATGATACGCATCTTGGAGTCCACATAGTTCTGCATCTTGAAGTCGTAACGGTCCAGATGGTCGGGCGTGATGTTCAGCAAGATGGCCACATTGGCACGGAAGTCGTACATGTTGTCCAACTGGAAGGAAGACAGCTCGATGATGTAGTATTCGTGTGGATCTTCAGCCACCTGCAGAGCCAGCGAGTTGCCGATGTTGCCAGCCAGTCCGGTATCATAGCCCGCTGCCTTGAAGATATGGTAGATGAGGCTCGTCGTGGTGGTCTTGCCATTGGACCCTGTGATACAGATCATCTTCGAGGTGGTATAGCGTCCGGCAAACTCTATCTCGCTGATGACAGGGATGCCACGTTCCTTTACCTTGACCATCATGGGTGCCGTATCAGGGATGCCGGGACTCTTGATAATCTCATCGGCATGGAGGATTTTTTCTTCTGTATGATGGCTTTCCTCCCACGCAATCTGGTGGTCGTCAAGAAGCTTCTTATACTTGTCTTTGATAGGAGACAGGTCGCTGACAAAGACTTCAAAGCCCTCTTTCTTGGCAAGAACGGCGGCACCAGCTCCGCTTTCTCCAGCTCCTAATATTACAATTCTTTTCATTGTCGTGATGTTGTTATTCCGATGTTTCGAGATTTCGATGATTATCTTATCTTCAGTGTGATGATTGTCAGCGCTGCCAGGATGATGGTGGTAATCCAGAAGCGGATGGTAATCTTTGACTCGTGGAACGGACGGTGGGGCCATCCCTTAAGAAGATAGGTGCTGGTCTGGTCGAGTTGCGAGTCCAGTTTGCGGAAGGTGTCGTGGATGGGGGTGGCACGGAACACGCGGACACGCTTGCCCTTGCGCTTCTGGATCTTGAACCATTGCGTCTGGATGATGACACTGAGACTCTCGATAAAGAAGATGCCGCACAGGATGGGTAGCATCAGTTCCTTGTGGATGATGACGGCACATACACCGATGATACCGCCGATGGTCAGCGACCCTGTGTCGCCCATGAATACCTGTGCAGGATAGGCATTATACCATAGGAAACCGACCATGGCCCCCACGAAGGCACTGAGGAATACCACCAGTTCCTGTGAGCCAGGGATGTACATGATGTCGAAGTAGGCTGCATAGACGATATGCGATGACACGTAGGCAAAGATGAGCAGTGCCACGCCGATGATGGCGGAGTTACCGGCACACATGCCGTCCATGCCGTCGTTGAGGTTGGCACCGTTGGAGACGGCCGTCACTACGATGATGGTCATCAGGATGAAGATAATCCAGCCCGCAGCCACTTTGTACTCGCCAAGAAAGCTCATCACGTCAGAGTAGTTGAGGTTGTGGTTCTTGATGAAGGGGATAGTAGTCTGCAGAGACTTGACAGCCTCCGTTTTGTGCTTCACCACGATTTCCTGGTTCTGCTGCGATTCGGAAACATTCTCGCGGACTACGGCATCGGGACTGAGCCACAGCGTGATACCCACGATGAAACCGATGCTTACCTGCCCGATAATCTTATACAGTCCTTTCAGTCCCTCCTTGTTTTTCCGGAAAATCTTGATGTAGTCGTCCATGAACCCCAGGAAGCCAAGCCATACTGTAGTAACGATCATCAGCAGCAGGTAGATATTGCGCATGCGTCCCAGCAGCAGTACGGGAATCAGGATGCTCACGATGATGATGATGCCACCCATGGTGGGCACGCCCTTCTTCTCGATGCCGAAGGGGTCGATGCTGACATCGCGGGCTGTCTCAGAGATGTTACGTCGCTTCATCCATTTGATGAAGTATTCGCCAAACCACGCCGAGATAATCAACGACAGGATCAGTGCCAGCAGTGAACGGAACGAGATGTACGACCAGATATGTGCTCCCGGTATATTGAACTGTTCTAAGAATCTGAAGATGTAGTATAGCATGTGATGAAGATTAAAGATTAAAAATTAAAGATTAAAAATCTCACGAACCACCTCGCGGTCGTCGAAGTGGTGCTTCACACCCTTGATTTCCTGATAGTCCTCATGGCCCTTGCCGGCTATCAGGATGACATCACCCTTCTGAGCCAACATGGCAGCCGTCTTGATGGCCTCGCGGCGGTCGGCAATCGAGATGACTTTCTTCATCTGCTTCTGGTCGAGTCCGGCCAGCATGTCGTTGATGATATCCTGAGGCTCCTCGAAACGGGGATTGTCACTGGTGATGATGACGCGGTCGCTCTGTTTGACAGCCTCCTGGGCCATCAGCGGCCGCTTTCCCTTGTCGCGGTTGCCACCGGCACCGCAGACGGTGATGACCTGTCCGCCCTTTCCGTCAAGAACCTCATGGATGGCATTGAGCACATTCTCCAGCGCATCGGGGGTGTGGGCATAGTCTACGATGGCTGTCACACCCTCTGTCGAGCGGATGGGTTCCAAACGTCCTGCCACACTCTTCAGGGTGCTCATCACCACTAAGATGTCCTCAGGCTGCTTGCCTAACATGACGGCAGCACCATATACGGCCAACAGGTTCGATACATTGAACTTGCCGATGAACTGTACGCCCACCTCATGGCCATCGATGTCGAGGTACATGCCTTCGAAATGGCACTCGATGATGCGCGCGCGGAAGTCGGCCATGCGCTGGGTGGAGTAGGTCTTGACGCTGGCCTTGGTGTTCTGTACCATGAACATGCCGTTCTTGTCATCGGCATTGGTGATGGCAAAGGCATCCTTGCCGAGTCCGTCGAAGAAGGCCTTCTTGGCATCGCGGTAGTTCTCGAAGGTCTTGTGGTAGTCCAGGTGGTCGCGGGTGAGGTTGGTAAACAGTCCACCGGCAAACTTCAGTCCGCCGATGCGCTTCTGGGCGATGGCGTGGCTGGAACATTCCATGAAGGCGTATTCGCAGCCTGCCTCCATCATCCTGTGCAGCAGCTTGTTCAGCTCGATAGGGTCGGGGGTGGTGTGGTCGGCGGGAATAGCCTCGTCCTCAATATAGTTGCATACCGTAGAGAGCAGTCCGCATTTGTGTCCGAATTTTCGGAACATATTATATAATAAGGTGGCGATGGTGGTCTTGCCATTGGTGCCCGTCACACCTACGAGTTTCAGTTTCAGCGATGGTTCTCCATAAAACATGGTGGCCACCTTTCCCACGGCATCCTCGGTGGAAGCCACCGTTACGTAGGTAATGCCCGTCTTGCATTCTGATGGCAGGTGTTCGCACAGGATGGCAGCAGCCCCCAGTTCGATGGCCTTGGGAATGTATTGATGACCATCCGTCTGCGTGCCGGGAATGGCTACGAAGAGATGATGACCTTCGATGCGGCGTGAGTCGATGTTCACCCCTGTGATTTCCACGTCAATGTCTCCCAGGACATTGAGCACCTCTACGTGTTTGAGCAGTTCACTTAGTTTCATAGATGACGGGTTAAATATTATTGTCCAATGTCAGTATACACTCGCAGCCCTCCATGACCGCCTTGCCGGCAGGATAGCTTTGCCGCTTTACCTTGCCACGGCCTTGGAGCTTTACGCGCAGTCCGCGGCTTTCCAGCAGGTATACGGCATCTTTGGCTCCCATGCCTGTAACGTCGGGGGTGATGTCGTGACTGCTGTTCTCCGGCTGACTGACGCGCTTGTCAACGCCCAGTTTTGTCAGGATATAGTTGGCATCTGCCGCATTGCCGTTCTTTACGTCGGGGATGACGATGGAGTTCTCGTCGTGGGCATCTTCTACACGCATCTTCAGATGACGGGCCATCACCCCTTCTGCAATATGGTGGAACACCACGCCCGACATGCCACCGCCAGAGGCAGGCAGCCCGGACTTCTTGATACAAACGATGCAGGTGTAGCGCGGGTCATCAGCAGGGAAGTAGCCTGCAAACGACAGCCAGTATTGCACGATGCCACTCTTGTAGCCAGCCTTGCCTTGTGACACCTGTGCCGTGCCCGTCTTGCCGGCCACCTTGAAGTGGGGAGAACCGGCCTTGCGCCCCAGTCCCTGGCTGACGACATGCTCCAGAATGGTCTGCATGGTCTTGATGGCCTCTGGCTTTGCGATACGTTCCTTGATGACTTCGGGCTGGAACTCCCTGATGGTCTCACCGTTCTTGATGACCTTCTTGACGAAGCGCGGGCGCATCATCTTACCATTGTTGGCAATGGCATTGTAGAAGGTGACGGTGTTGATGGGAGCAATCTGTGTCTCATAGCCGATACTCATCCAAGGCAGTGTCGTCGCATACCAATCGTCATCGTAATGTCCGTTCTTCTTTCTTTGCGGCATGCGGATAATAGGCTTCCGGTATCCTGGCAGGATGTTCTGCAGTTTGAGGTCTTCGCCGATGCCTATGCGGTACAGTCCCTTGACATAGCGTTCTGCCTGGTCGTGATAAATCTTGTCGATGACATGGCTCACACCGATGTTCGAGCTGACCTCCAGTGTGCGGGCCACATTGATGTCGCCATAGCCGCCGCGCCGCCAGTTGTGGTCTTTCATCTCCCTGCCGTACATCGGCATCACGCCACATCCTGTGTGGATGACGTAGCTGGTGTCTAACTTGTGACCGTTGATGTTCAGTCCGTCGTCCAGTGCCACGAGGAAGGAGGCCGTCTTGAAGACAGAGCCTGGCTCACAGCGGTAGCTGATGGCCGAGTTGACGGCCTCGATATACTTGCCTTCTTCGTTGCGGATCATGTTGACGATGGCCTTGATGTCACCGGTCTTCACTTCCATCAGGATGGCCACCCCCATCTCGCCGTTCACCTGTGGACTCTTCAGCATGTCCAGCAGTGAGCGTTCGGCCAGGTCCTGCATGTTGACATCGATGGTGGTAACAATGTCACCGCCGTCAATGGGCAGGGTAACGGGGATGTTCATGTATTTGTTGAGAATCTTGCGACGGCCAGTAATGCCTGGTGTGCCTCTCAGGATGGAGTCGTAGCTGAGTTCCAGTCCGTAGTAGGCAGAGTCTTTGGCACCATAGAGTCCGCCCATGGTGCGCAGGGCCAGCGAGCCGAAGGGGCGTCGGCGCGAGTTGAACGGTTCCTCATGGAAGCCGCTCTTATACTTGGGCATGTTAAAGAAAGGCAGACTTTTCACTTCCACGTAGGTGTTGTAGTCGATGCGGCGCGGCCAGATGGGCCAGTGGCGTGCTCCCACCGTGCCGTTCCTGTTGACGTGGTGCCTTCCTTCCTCCAACAGGTGCTTGAATTCGTCGGGTGTCAGTTTGGGGAATATCTTATGGAGTCCTTCGCATACGGAATCCACTTTTGCCAGCCAGAGCGAGTCGTTTTCGAAGGCTGCCGCCTGAAAGTCCATGAAGACTTTGTATTCTGGGATGGAGGTGGCCATCAGCTGTCCGTCACAGCTGAGAATATTTCCACGGTTGGGCTTCACGCTCACCGAGTCGCGCTTCAGTCGGTCGGCAACCTCCGTCCAGTATTGTTTTTTGGCGGTCATAATATAGAGGGCCTTGCCGATGACGGCAAAACCGATGAGCGTCAATACCACGGCGATGGCCATATAACGCGGCATTACTTTATCGTTGTCAAACTTGCTCACCTTGTATACCTTATTCTATTTATAATCTATTCTATTGTTTACTACTCCGGAATCTCGATGATGTATGGCGGCTGGTCTGCCTGGTGTAACAGCGAGTCCTTGTTGCTTTTCAGCATTTCGAGCACATGGCTCTCGCGACATTTCTCCGTCAGTGTGCTTGATGAGGAGAGTGCCTTGTATTTCGCATCCTTCAGTTCTGTCTCCAGGCGGTCGATGGTAATCATGTCCTGTTGGCACTGGTAGCGGAAGGCGACATAGATAATGGCAAACGACACGATGAGTACAAACAGCCAGATCTGTCCGCGTATCAGCTGAGTGGTCAACAGGTCGCCACCCAGAATGGTGCGCAGGGAGAGCTGCTGCGAGGGCTTGGGGTCTTCCTCGGTGGCTGTCTCCTTGATTTTCTGGAGTGTCTCCTTCAGTTTCTTCTCTTCCTGAACCTCAGGGACCTCCTGGGTATCCACGATATCCAGGTCAATCTGAATCGGCTCGTTCTGTATGTTGTCTTCTGCCATAGTCTATACCTTTTCTGCTATTCTGAGTTTGGCACTCCTGCTACGAGGGTTGTGCTGTTGTTCTTCGCTGCCGGGCGTGGTCACCTTGCCGATGAGCCGGAAGGGCGACGCGGTGCGTCCGTAGAAGTCCTGTTCCACCTTGCCTTCGGCATTGCCTGCTTTCATCACATTCTTCACGATGCGGTCTTCCAGCGAGTGGTAGGTGATGATGCTCATCCGTCCACCTTCCCGAAGCAGCGCCGTCGCGCCCTTCAGCATGTCGCGCAGGGCATCCATCTCGTGGTTGACCTCGATGCGCAGGGCCTGATACACGCGGGCGAGATCTTTTTTCTCTCTTTCCGTCCGCAGCAGCTGCTCTGTCGTGTGGCTGAAGTCTTCAGTGGTCTTGATGGCCTTGACTTTGCGGGCTTCGACGATGGCTTTGGCGATGCGGCGGGCATTCTTCAGTTCTCCGTAGAGGTAGAACACGTCTGCCAGCTGCTCTTCAGTATAGTTGGCCAGTATGTCGGCGGCAGTCTGTCCGGCTCGTTTGTTCATCCGCATGTCGAGTGGCGCATCGAAGCGGAAGGAGAATCCGCGTGTCTCATCATCGAAGTGGTGGCTCGACACACCGAGGTCACCCAGCAGTCCGTCTATCTGTTCTACGCCATAGTAGCGCATCCAGTGGGTGATATACCTGAAGTTGCTCCTGACGAAGGTGAACCTGTCATCGTTGACGATATTTTTTTCTGCGTCTGCATCCTGGTCGAAGCTGTATAGGTGTCCCTTCTTTCCCAGTCGGGAGAGGATCTCCCTGGAGTGGCCTCCGCCTCCGAAGGTGACGTCTACGTAAATGCCGTCGGGCTGGATGTCCAGCCCGTCGACGCTCTCCTTGAGGAGAACAGGAACGTGGTATGTGTGGTCTGGTTTACACATGTAAGTGGTCTATGTTATTGTTCCTGTGGTGCGCTGCCCATGAATTCTTCGAGGGCGGACTCAAATTCGTCCGGTTTCATCTGTTGCTGCTCGGCATTCTGGCAGCTCCAGATTTCTATCGTGTCTCCCATGCCTACAAACTTGATGTCCTGTTCGATGTCGGCCATCCGCTGGTAGCGCTTCGGGATGAGAAAGCGGCCGTTGCCGTCGAGCGTCAGCAGTTCCACCTCTGAAACGAATTTGCGGTAAACCATTTGCTCGCGGCGGTTCCAACGGTTCAGCCGTTGGCGCATCAAGTCCATCTGCTCGTTCCACACATGCTCCGGATAGAGCACCAGGCAGGCTTGGAATACGTCTTTGCGCATCACGAGCCGCTCATCGCCGCCGGCCTGCAACATCTTGCGGAATGTGGCGGGCAGGAAGGCGCGTCCTTTCGCGTCCATCTTGGCTTCTATGTTACCTAAAAAACGCATGTGCGAGTACATCTTTTTCGTTTAACTTGATACTTCGGGTGCAAAGGTAATCATTTTCCTCCACATTTCCCCACTTTTCTCCACTTTTTTTAGTGAATAATTTTTAAAAACTTGTTTGTAAAAAATATCTATTTGATTTTCAGCAATTTACTAAATTAGATAAAAGTGGGGAAAGGATGGTGTATAATGTGTGTGTTAACCACTGTAAAATATAAAAATAAGGTTAAATGGGTCTTTTTGCACATTTTTTCAAAAAAAGTGCAGGATTGTCAAAGATAATTGCTAACTTTGCACCTCGTTAGTGAATGTCCGTGAGAGAGAATGGAACAGATAACGGAGAAAACGATCGATATTGACCACATTCTGAAAAGTAAGATGGGGACTAAGGCCAAGTGGGTCCCGCGCCCGCTGGTGACTTGGCTCAAGCGCATTGCCCACCAGGACGAGGTGAACAAGTTCCTGTGGGAGTCTCGTGACAAGGTGGGTACGGAATGGCTTGAGGAGTGTGTGAGATATTTGCAGATGACGCTTGACGTGAAGGGTATTGAGAACCTCCCGGCCAAGGATGACGGTAGGCTGTATACCATCGTTTCCAACCATCCGTTGGGAGGAGCCGACGGTGTGGCGCTTGGTGCTATTATCGGTCGTCATTTCGACTCCCGTTTCCGTTATCTGGTCAACGACTTGCTGATGAATTTGCCAGGACTGGCTCCGCTTTGCATCCCCATCAACAAGACGGGCAGGCAGAGTCGGAATTTCCCGGCTATGGTGAAAGCCGGCTTTGAGAGCGACAACCACATGCTGATGTATCCTGCGGGAATCTGTTCGCGGCGGCAGCCGGATGGCAGCATCCGCGACATACCCTGGTCGAAGACCTTTATCCAGAAGAGTGTGGAATATCATCGTGACGTGATACCCATTCACTTCAGCGGACAGAATTCCGACTTCTTCTATCGGCTGGCCAATTTCAGCGACAAGCACCTGAAGTTCAATCTGGCAATGCTCTTTCTGGTTGACGAGATGTACAAGAATGTGGGCAAGACCTTTGAGGTGAAAATCGGGAAGCCCATCCCCTGGCAGTCGTTTGACAAGCAGAAAACTCCGATGGAATGGGCACAATTTGTAAGAGACAGTGTATACTCCCTATAATATCCAAATCAAGAAAATGGAACAGACAATCATCGACCCCATCAGCAAAGATGTCCTCAAGAGTGAACTGACTCCTGAACGGCAGTTGCGCATGACGAATAAGAGCAATAACGAGATCTACGTCATTACGGCGCATAATGCTCCCAATGTGATGAAGGAAATCGGTCGCCTGCGCGAGATAGCCTTTCGCGAGGCTGGTGGTGGAACGGGAAAGGAACTGGATATCGACGAGTTCGACACCTGTGAGAATTGCTATAAGCAGTTGATTGTGTGGAACCCGGAGGAGGAGGAGATTATCGGTGGCTACCGCTATCTGTTGGGAACAGACTGGAAGTATGATGACAAGGGACAGCCTATCCTGGCCACCAGTCACATGTTCCATTTTTCTGAGAAGTTCCTGAAGGAGTATGCCCCTTGGACGGTGGAACTGGGTCGTTCGTTCGTATCGCTGCCTTACCAGTCGTCGCGTATGGGAGCCAAGAGTCTTTTTGCCCTTGACAACCTGTGGGATGGACTCGGTGCGTTGACCGTCATCCGTCCGAATGTGAAGTATTACTTCGGCAAGATGACCATGTATCCCTCCTATATCCGTAAGGGCCGCGACATGATTCTGTATTTCCTCAAGAAGCATTTTGACGACAAGGAAAACCTGATTATCCCGATGAAACCGTTGAAACTGGAGACGGATACCCACGAGTTGGAGACTTTGTTCAACGGTAAGACCTTCAAGGATGACTATAAGATTCTGAATGGTGAAATCCGTAAACTCGGCTATAATATCCCGCCGCTGGTTAATGCGTATATGGGGCTGTCGCCTACGATGAAACTCTTCGGGACGGCCATCAACTATGGTTTTGGCGATGTGGAGGAGACGGGCATCCTGATTGCCGTCGATGAGATACTTGAAGACAAGCGCAAGCGCCATATCGATTCGTTTATCAGCGAGCACCGTGACGAGTTGGTGATTACCTCTGGTGCCAATAAGCTGATTTATCAGAACAAAGAGTAGGGCTAACCAATTTGCAAAGAAAAGAATGACACGATACTATCAAGTTGCAGGACATGTGTTCTGCGTGGAGTTGCCAGATGACCATCCTGTGTGGTCGCAAATGACGCAGTATGAGCCTTTTGCCACCGAAGCCTCTGAGGAGGTGGTGTTCAAGCTCCAAGTAGTGGCTGTGGATACTTTCCCTGCTGAGGGAGAGGTGTCGGTAGAGGTTTCTCAGGATGACGACGGTTCGCAAATCGTGGCAGGTCATCTGGGCAACCGTCCCTATTTTGAGTATCAGTTATGGGGCAAGCGTTCGGCGCGCATGCTGACCGACAATGCCTATCGAGAGGCCGTGGTAGTGCTGGAAGACAATGCCCTTTTCGGTCTGAACAACGCCTTGATGGTGATGTATGCCCTCTCTACAGCCACGCGGCAGACGGCATTGTTCCATTCCTCTGTCGTCAGCTATGACGGACATGGCTATATGTTCCTTGGGAAGAGCGGAACGGGCAAGAGCACCCATTCCAGCCTATGGCTGCGGTATGTTGCCGGAACGAAGCTGGTGAACGATGACAACCCTGTGGTGCGTCGTATGCCTGACGGATTCTATGTCTTTGGCTCTCCCTGGAGTGGCAAGACTCCCTGCTATCGCAATGTGTGTTATCCGTTGGGGGCTGTCGTCCAGCTCAGTCAGGCTCCTTATAATGCGATACGCAGACTGAGACCTCTGGAGGCTTATGCTGCCTTGATGCCGTCTATTTCTGGTAAGCGGTGGGACAAGCGTGTGGCAGAGGGGCTGCATGAGACGGAGAATATGTTGGCTGGCGAAGTGTCGGTATGGCATCTGGAGTGCCTGCCTGATGAGGGCGCAGCCTTGCTGTGCTCTTCCACCGTTGCCCCGTCGGCCAGTTTGTAAGTCATCGAATTCATCATACTATGGTGTCTGACAATGAAATCATCCGCAATGCCGTTGCCCTGGTCAATGAGGGCATGCGTGTCACCTTCCCCGTCAAGGGGTATAGCATGCTTCCTTTCATCATCGGAGGCAGGGAGAGTGTGGACCTTGTAAAACCCGTTGCCCCTCAGGTGGGCGATGTGGTGCTGGCGTGGGTAGACGGTTGCAGGTATGTGGTACACCGTATCATCCGTATCAATGAGGATGGCAGGGTGACGCTCATGGGCGATGGTAACATAGCCGGCGTAGAGCATTGTCATCTGGACGAGGTGGCTGCTGTGGCTGTCAATGTGGTAACGCCTCAAGGCCGCCATCTCCCCCTCTATGCCCCGTGGCGGGTAAAGGCCAGTCGCCTGTGGTGGCGGCTCCTTCCAGTAAGGCGCTGGATATTGGCCATCTACCGGAGAACCTGGCTAAAGCTGGTCTTGAGGTAGCGCCATCCCGAAATCTCGAAATACAATCAATCAAACAATATGAAACAGAAAGAAGGTTTTGTGCTGCGCACGGTGTGCGGCGAGAATGTAATAGTTGGTGAAGGCCTTGGCACCATTGACTTCGGTAAGTTGATCAGCTTGAATGAAACAGCCGCATGGCTATGGAAAAAAGCCGGTGAAATGGGCGATTTTTCTATTTCGTCGCTGACTGCTGCCCTTTGCGAGGAGTATGAAGTTGGTGCTGCCCAGGCAGAGAGTGATGTCACCAAGATGGTGGCTCAATGGCAGGAGATCGGCATTATCGAAGAGTGACCATCCGACAGTGAGGTACGTTGTCTGGATAGTACGCAATATGGCGGGCATCAGGTTAAACACCCTGGTGCGTATCCTGGCTGGCATCATCCAGGTGCTGCTCGGTTTGTTGATGGTATGGCTCAGCAAGCAGTTTATCGATGTCACCATCCACACGGGCAACAACGAGGATGTGCTGCGCATGGTGTGCTTGCTGGTGACGGTTGTCGTAGGAGGCATCCTGTTGCGCCAGCTTTACTATTATTTGACCACCAAGGCCGCCACCTACCAGTCGAATGCCATTCGCCTGCGCGTGTTCAGCAGCCTGTTCCGACGACAGATGTATGAGGAACAGCTGCATTCCGGAGATGTCACCTCCCGCCTCTCAAAGGATATAGACAGCGTGGCCGAGGTCACGACATCCCTGATGCCTCAGTTTATGGTGACGGGTACCCAACTGTTGGGTGCTTTCCTGCTGATGTATTCTATGGATGCCCGTCTGGCCCTGGCCTTGTTGCTGATCACGCCGTTGGTCATCATCTTCGGCAAACTCTTTGCCCGTCGCCTGCGCACGATGACAATGAATATCCGTCAGCAGGAGAGCACCATCCAGATGCAGGTGCAAGAGGGGATGGAGCATAATGACGTGTTGCGCTCGTTGGGTAGCGAACAGTGGGTGACCAACCGTCTTGACAATATGCAGGAGCAGCTGATGGGCCATGTGTTGCGGCGCACGCGCTTCACCGTTGTTACGCGCCTGCTGCTGGCTTCCGTGTTCAGCCTGGGCTATTTGCTTGCTTTCGTTTGGGGTGGTTTGCAATTGCGTGCCGGTGTCATCACTTTCGGTGTCATGACCTCCTTTCTCCAACTGGTCGGACAGATACAGCATCCCATCCTGACATTGCTGAACATGTTGCCTCAGTTCTTCTATGCTACGGCCAGCATCGACCGCATCGAGGAATTGGAGAAGAGTGGGGCAGGCGATGAGCAGCAGGTGGGGCGCTCCGCGAAAGGCACTGTTCCTCACGCTCATGCCGTTCCCGTGCTCACCCTCCGTCAGGTGTCCTTTGGCTATGCCACGGGCGACCGTGACGTGTTACACCATTTCTCTCATGTCTTTCCGGCAGGCAGCAAGACTGCCGTGATGGGTGCGACGGGTATTGGCAAGACCACGCTGTTCAGGCTTTTGCTGGCCTTTGTCAAGCCCCGTGAAGGACAGCTTACGCTCACAGACGGACAATCTGAGGTTCCTGTCAGCGAGGCGACTCGTCCGCATTTCGTCTTCGTGCCACAGGGCAATACGCTGATGAGCGGCAGTGTGCGCTACAATTTGCAGTTGGCTCGTCCGGAGGCTACCGATGAGGAGATGCGAAAGGTGCTGCATATAGCGATGGCCGATTTCGTCTATGACTTGCCGTCGGGCATCGATACGCTGCTGGGCGAGCGTGGCATCGGACTCAGTGAAGGGCAGGCACAGCGTATCGCCATTGCCCGTGGACTGCTGCGCCCTGGGGGCATCCTGCTGCTGGATGAGATCAGTGCCTCGCTGGATGAGGCTACCGAGCACGAGCTGTTCAGCCGTCTCTTTGCCGCCTATCCCGACAAGACCATGATCTTCATCACTCATCGCCCGGCAGTAAGCCTTCTTTGCGATGAGGTCATCCGTCTGGGAACGGAATAGAGATTCTGTGATACATGATACACACCAGCCAGCCCCCGGAATAGTATAGCTATCAAATAAAAAAGTTTCTCTATCATTTGCCCATCGTAAACCTATCATTTACCAGGAGCAAACGACAGCAAATAGAAATGTCTTGAAAGCAATGTAGAAACTTTTCGGAGCAATTTGTGAAAGTTTTTATATAGACAGGCTTGTAATCTCAGGAATTTTATATAAATTTGCAGCGTGTATTCGATTGAATGATGTATAAGACATTTAAAACATACATAATATGAATCAGAAAAAAACTTTGATGAGGGCAGCAATGATTTGCTCGGTTGTATTTGGACTGACAGCTTGCGGAGTTGACATGCCCAAGATGACGGAATCATCGTTCGAGACGATGACAGTGAAGAAATCAGATATTGAACTGCCCTACAGGTTCAGTGCCAGGATGAAGGGTCAAAACGACGTGACGGTAACGCCACAGGTGAGTGGTCAGTTGATGCAGATCTGTGTGAGCGAGGGTCAGCAGGTGAAGAAGGGACAGACGCTCTTTGTCATCGACTCCCGCAATGCCCAGCTGGAGTTGGAGGCTGCACAGGCTAACCTGCAGGCTGCACTGGCTCAGGAGAACTCGGCCAAGCTGGAGTATGAGTCGAACAAGAATCTGTTTGACAAGAAAATTGTGAGCAGCTACATGCTGAACAACTCGGAGAACTCGTACAAGCAAGCTCAGGCGACGGTGGTTCAGGCCCGTGCATCGGTGAACCGTGCCAAGGTGAACCTCGGCTTCTGCACCATCACGGCTACAGTGCCAGGTGTTATCGGCGAGATTCTCGTACGTCCTGGTGACCAGGTGTCGCCCATGACCCAGCTGACCATGCTGAGCGGCAACACGACAATGTATGCGGAGTTCTCGGTGACTGAAGCTATCCTAGAAAGCATGGTGAAGGTGGGGATGAAAGCATCGGAAGTGGAAGAGTATATTAGCCAATTGCCCGATGCCACGTTTATCATGAAGAATGGTACGGAGTATCCGCACAAGGGCCGCGTGGTCAGCTTGACGGGTGTTGTGAACGCATCTACGGGTTCGCTGACCAGCAAGGTATCGTTCCCCAATCCTGAAGGTCATCTGTACTCTGGCATCCAGGGCACCATTGTGATGAACTTCGCCGAGAAGGATGTAATCATCGTTCCGCAGTATGCAGTAGTGCGCCTGCAGGACAAGTCGCAGGTCTACAAGGTGCAGGCCGACAGCACTGCTACCGCTGTCGACGTAACGACAGAGGATACGGGTAACGGTAAGGACTTCATCGTAACCAGCGGTCTGAACCCTGGCGACGTGATTGTAACCACGGGTGCCAATAATGTAACAGAGGGACAGAAAGTGCTGTTCCCCCAGGCAGAGAAAAAGTAATGTCGTTATAACGTAATATCGATATTCCGAAATATGAAAAATAATATTTTCATCAACAAATACGTGATGGCGTGTGCCATCTCGATTGTCATCGCACTGGTGGGCTACATCTCGATGAGCACGCTGCCAGTAGAACAATATCCGGACATTGCACCGCCTACGGTGAATATCAGCACGAGCTACTCTGGTGCTGACGAGAACACGGTGATGAAGTCGGTCATCCAGCCACTCGAAGAGGCTATCAACGGTGTGACGGACATGACTTACATAACCTCTAAAGCCTCGTCGAACGGTGATGTAGAGATCAATGTATATTTCCGGCAAGGCGTCGATCCCGACATGGCAGCCGTGAACGTACAGAACCGCGTGACCCGTGCCCAGGCGCTACTGCCTGCCGACGTGAACAAGGTCGGCGTGAAAGTGGAAAAGCGCCAGAACAACATCCTGCGCATCTTCGCTGTGAGGAGTGCCGACGGGAAGTACGATGAAGACTTCGTGTCGAACTATATCGATATCAACATCAAGCCGAAACTGATGCGTGTCACCGGTGTGGGTAACGTACAGAGCCTGGGTAACACTTATGCCCTGCGCATCTGGCTGAAACCCGACGTGATGGCACAGTACGGACTGACCCCTAACGACATTTTCGCAGCTATCGGTGGACAGAGCTTCGTGGCTGGTGTGGGTTCCTTGGGTGAACAGTCGGAGAACTCCTACCAGTATTCGATGCAGTACAAGGGTACCTTGAAGACTATCGAGGAATTCAACAACATCGTGCTACGCACCAGTGGTGGCGGTATGCTGCACCTGAGCGACGTGGCCGAGGTGAAGATTGGTGCCATGAGCTATAACTTCACATCGAACATCCAGGACAAGCCGGGCGCCCTCTGCATGGTGTTCGCAGCTCCTGGTGCTAATGCTACTCAGGTGAATGCCAGCATCAACAAAACTTTTGAGGAGATGAAGGCAACGATGCCTGCCGGACTGGAGTTTGTGACGCTGATGACCAGTGATGACTTCCTGTTCGCTGCTATCCACAACGTGGTTGAGACGCTGGTCATCGCCATCATCCTCGTTATCTTGGTGGTGTTCTTCTTCCTGCAGAACTTCAAGGCCACCATTATCCCTTCTATCTCGATTATCGTATCACTACTTGGCACCTTTGCCATTGTTTCGCTGGCAGGCTTCTCGCTCAACATCCTAACGCTGTTTGCACTGGTGTTGGCCATCGGTACGGTGGTCGACGATGCCATCGTGGTGGTCGAGGCCGTCATGGCGAAGATGGAGAATGGCATCAGTGATGCCCGTGAGGCCACCCGCCAGGCTATGAGCGAGGTGTCGGTAGCCGTTGTCTCTTGTACTTTAGTATTTATGGCGGTGTTCGTTCCCGTGATGTTCATGCCGGGCACGTCGGGCACGTTCTTCACGCAGTTCGGTGTGACCATCGCCTCGTCCGTAGGTCTGTCGTGTATCTCGGCCTTGACGCTGTGTCCTGCACTCTGCGCCATCTTGATGCGTGTGAAGGAAGGCAAAAAGGAAGGTAAGGGTCTGACCTACTATACCAAGAAGGCTTATGAGGCGAGCTACAACGCCATCTACAACAAATACGCCAAGAGTGTGCAGAAGTTCATTAAGCGACCCATCTTGGCATGGGGCCTGCTGGCTGTCGCTGCCGTTCTGCTGGTGTTCTTCATGAGGAGCCTGCCTTCAGGTCTTGTGCCGCAGGAGGATCAGGGCGTGTTCTTGGTTGAGATACAAGCTCCGGAAGGCTCCACACTGAAGCAGACCCGTGAGATGGCGAAGCAGGTGGAGGCCAAGGTGAAGAATATACCTGAACTGGAGAGTTTCGCTTCAGTCTGTGGTTATGGTATGATATCGGGTGCCGGTTCCAACTACGCTACGATGGTTGTGCGCTTGAAGAATTGGGACGATCGTTCTGGCATGAATCATTACATCACTCTCGTTAGGTATCGTTTCTATTTTGACTGCCAGGATCTCAAGAACTTGCGGGTGATTCCGTTCGAGATGCCTCAGATTCCAGGCTATGGTACCAGTAACGACATCATGCTCATGGTAGAAGATCCCACAGACGGTAACCTGTCGGAGTTTGCCAAGCAGACGGAGCACTTCCTGGCCAAGCTGTCTGAACGCCCGGAGGTGGCCTCTGCCATGTCAACGTACTCTGAGCGTTTCCCGAAGTATCAGGTGGATGTAGATGCCGCCCAGTGCGACCGCGCCGGTGTGACACCTGAAGCCGTACTCAACACGCTGGGTTCTTTCTGTGGTGGTGCGTATATTGGTAACTTCAACCAGTTTGGTAAGGTCTATCGCATCATGGCTGCTGCCTCGCCCGAATACCGTCTTGACCCGCAGTCGCTGCACAACATCTTCATGCAGGTGGGTGACGGCAAGATGGCCCCCATCTCCCAGTTTGTCTCACTGAAGCAGATTGTCGGCCCGTCCAATATCGAGCACTTCAACCTGTTCCAGAGCATCACCTGCATTGTATCCCCCGGCAGTGGATACACGGAGGGCGATGCTCATAAGGCCATTGCCGAGGTGTTCGAGCAGGAGATGCCAAAAACTGCCACCTACGAGTACAGCGGTATGTCGCGCGAGGTGGAAGAGGCTGCCGGCTCTAATGCCACAGCACTCATCTACGTCATCTGCGCCATCCTCATCTATCTCATCCTGGCATCGCTCTACAACTCGTGGTTCACACCGTGGGCCGTGCTGTTCAGCGTGCCGTTCGGACTGATGGGTGCCTTTGTATTCGCTTACCTTGGCTATGTCAACGAAATCCCTGGCATGGACAATAATATTTACCTGCAGACGGGTGTCATCATGCTGATTGGTCTGCTGGCGAAGACGGCTATTCTGATTACCGAGTTTGCTACCGAGCGCCGCGCTCAGGGCTTGAGCATCGTTGATGCCGCCTTCGAGGCCTGCAAGGAACGTCTGCGTCCTATTCTGATGACGGTGGCCACGATGATTATCGGTATGATTCCCCTTGTGATTGAGGGTGGTGCCGGTGCCAACGGTAACCGTGCCCTCGCCCTGGGTGTTATCGGCGGTATGAGCGTCGGCACCGTAGCCCTGCTCTTCGTCGTACCTGCTTTCTTCATCGTGTTCCAGAATCTGCACGAAAGGTTCCAAGGAACGGCGAAGGTGAAAGATGCTGAAAACAACCAAGTCGAAATATCGAAATAACGAAATATCGAAATGTCGAAAACGAATATGAAAATCCAGAAATTCTTCTTTGTTGCAGCCGTGAGCCTGATGCTCACGGGCTGCGGATTATATAACAAGTACGAGCAGAAGACTGAAACTCCTGCCGACGCTTTCGGTACGATACAGGGTGCCGCCGGAGGTGAATCTTCTATCGCCACGATGTCTTGGCGTGAGTTCTTCACCGACCCGCTGCTCCAGCAGCTCATCGAGCAGGTGCTGGCCAACAATACTGACCTGAACTCTGCCCGTATTGCCGTGGAGAAGAGTGAGGCTTCGCTGAAGGCCGCCAAGATGGCCTATCTGCCGTCGCTCAGTTTCTCACCGCAGGGTACGCTGGCCAAGTTCGACGACAACCCCTGGTCGAAAACCTACAACCTGCCGCTACAACTGTCGATGGATATCGATGTGTTTGGCTCTATCACCAACAAGAAACGCGCTTCTAAGGCTGTGCTTCTCCAGGCTCAGATGCGCGAGGAGACCGTTCGCACCAACCTCATCAGCACCGTTGCCCAGCAGTATTATATGTTACAGCTGCTTGATCGGCAATTGGAAATCCTCACGATGACCGACAGCTTATGGAACGCCTCATTGGAGACCCAGAAGTCGCTCTATGAGAATGGCAAGGCATACAGCACCGCCGTCAATCAGATGGAGTCGTCCTATCTGAATGTCAAGACGCAGATTGTCGATGTGCGCCGCAACATCCAGGCCACTGAGAATGCTCTCAGCAAACTCATGGCTGCTACCCCGCAGCACATCGCGCGTGAGAGGTGGGGCAGTGCCGCCCTGCATCATCCTGATGCGCTGGGCGATACTGGTCAGCGCATGTTCGATACACAGTTCCTGAAGATTGGCGTGCCAGCCACGATGCTTGAATACCGTCCCGACATCCGCATGGCCAACCATGCCATGGAGGAAGCCTTCTATAACACCCAGGCCGCCCGCGCCGCTTTCTTCCCCAGCATCACGCTGTCGGGAACGGCGGGCTGGACCAACTCGGCAGGTAGTGCCATTGTCAATCCCGGCAAACTGCTCCTCAGTTTCGTAGGGCAGCTCATGCAGCCTATCTTTGCCCGAGGCAAGATTAAAGCCAACTACAAAATCGCGCAACTGACACAGGAAGACCTGCAGAAGAAATATGTGCAGATGGTCATTGATGCTGGCAATCAGGTGAACGAGGCTATGGCCGATTGTCAGGTCGCCCGCGAGAAATACGCCTATTACCGCCGTCAGGTGGAGGTGCTCCACGATGCCTATGCCGGTACGCACGAGCTGATGGATAATGGCAAGACCAGCTATATTGAGGTGCTCACGGCTCAGGAAAACCTGCTTAGCTCGCAGCTCAATGAGGCCACCAACATGTACAAAGGTGCCCAGGCCGTCATCGCCCTCTACATCGCCCTCGGTGGTGGCACGAAATAATGGCACATAATCTAATTATCAATAGCGCAACACGATGAAAAAATCTAAAACAAGAGGCGTAATGCTATTCAGACTATTGCTGATGGCACTGGCACTTTTATTCATTCCGCCCAAGGTCTTTGCTGGGCTGGATGGTAGCCAGTTTCACAAGTCTTACAACTATCAAATCAACCTGTCGGGAACCAACTCCATCAAGTTGAAGTTCCCTTGCGGCGGTGACGGCCACAACTTCTCGTCGTCTGACAAGTCGAAACTGTACTTCAAGCTTCCTGGGCAGTCGGACAAGACCCAGCTGATAGAGCTGCATTCGAAGCAGGGTACGAAAGACGATGCCAGCTAGAAAGGCAAATATTACACTTATACACGCTTGGGAGGCATCACACTCGCCACAGGCTATCCTGTAGTTTAGCAGAAATAGAATATGAAACAAGTAAAAATATGGATGATGGCCGCCATCCTTCTCTGCGGTCTTACTTTGATTTCTTGTGTTGCTCAAGACGACAATGCCGTCGGCCCCACCGTTCCTACCGTTCCAACCCTTCCCAATCCCCTTCCTGCGGTTTACGACGTGTTCGCCACCTTGCCTGGCAATGAGGGTGACCCCACTGTGGTGGCTGCCCTGAAGTCGATAAAGAACGTAGAAGACCTGAAGCCCTTTATGAACGTGTATCTCGGTCAGGCCTACTATTTCAACTATAGGCAGTTGGTTGACCACAACGATGTCTCGAAGGGCACTTTCAAGCAGCAGGTGGTACTCACCTTTGTTGGCAAGGATGCCAACACCATCCTCCATACCCAGGGATATGCACTGGCCGGACTGCATGCTGCTAACCACAACCGTTTGGACAGCATCGACGCTCCCTATCTTCTTTCTGCACTCTCGAAAAATCCTGAAATACAATACGACTTGAACTGCGTGCAGGTAGAGTATCGCTACAACGGATTCTCGCTGCCCGAGGGCGAAGCCGACTCGTTTAAATACCTCAGTGCCGAGCAGCAGTCGAAAGACCTCCATGCCATCGTCTCTGACCTGAAGAAGGCGCTCATTACCGGTGGTGGAAAATGGCTCAGTACGGGTGTCAGCAAGAATGGCATGACTACCGCCCAGTATGCTTACTACGACGAGATGAATGGCTGGAACGACATTGATGTCTATGTGCCTTTCACAGCCCCTATCCCCCCAGTGGAATTCGATATCCGCATCGGTGAATACATGATCAAGGAATCCTCTGAATCTGTGCGGTCAGACCTGGAGAAGGCCTATAGGAAACTGGTGGACGACAAGGCCATTGCCGATGCCACCATTGAGGCCTTTAAAAAAGCAGGCATCGATTTGGGCGAAACACCCTACCTCTCTTTGGTCATAGGTGTGTGGAATAATCTCTTTAAAGTACAGTCTTACGGCGACATAGACACCTGGAAGAAGTTCATCCCCACCGAGAACTCCACGCCTGCAGAATATGTCGCGTTCTTCATGCTGAATGATAATGATGAGCGCATTTTCCGAAAGACTGACAAGGGCCGACGTGCAGCAGTTAAGCGTCAAGATCCGTTTGCAGTGCAGGTAGGTATCGATCAGGGCAATCTGGCTTACGACTATACATGGTTCCTTGATGGCAGGCTGCTCTCTGATGACGATAAGCAATTCCTGAAGAGACAGATGGAGGATAGTAAAGCATCCAAGCCCATTGAGCTGGAGGTGAAATTGCTGAAGAATTTGGCCACCACCAAGAAGAAGCAGATCTTTGTCTATGGCGGGAACGACCCCTGGACGGGTGCCGCCATTCCCGATCCCACGAACGCCAACGTGAAGAAATACATCGTTCCCAATGGTACTCACACCGACAATTTCAAACAATACGCCTGGTATCCTGGCGGTCAAGAGGTGGCCGACAAGATTCTTGCCGACATCAGAGCGGTGATGAATCAGTAAGGCATGTACCTTAGTACCTTAGTCTTACCTTTTTCCCCGAAATTATTCTCCGAATCGCTTGGCGGTTCGGATTTTTTGTCGTGTATTTGCAGCGTCACTCTGAGGGTTGCGGCGTGTCGCGACTTGCAGACGGGTGGCAAAACATAGAGGAAAGCTAAGAGCTTTGTTCCGACTGTGAATCTGGAAAATTCAATGTATGAAGGAGCAAGTTTGAAGGCTGTTCTTCCTGTTGTGTATATATATGCGTACCTTATTAATGAAAGGTGCAGTTCACATATATACCTGCAGGTGTGAGCTGTCGTTTCATTCTTATTCATACAGGTATTCCAGAACCTACAGTCAGAGAATGACAAGTAGGCTCACACTCTTTGTGTGTATGTATGAAAATAGCAAATGAATAATTAATAAAAACGACCGAAATGAGAAAACTATTACTATTATTGGGTGTGTTATTTTTTAACTTAAGTATCTGGGCAGACGAGCCGATAGACTACACGACGTATACCATCAGGTACTCCATCAGTAATGGCAACGCAACAGTGTGTGAGGTAACCATAGCCGAAGGCGCGGACGGCAGCGTCACCGTACCTCCAACGATTACCGTGAGCGACGAAACGTACCCTGTGGTGGACATCTACAGCTACGCATTCTTGTCTTCAACAACTGCGAATCCCTTACCAGAGTAACAATCGAAGAGGGTGTAAAGACCATTGGAGAAAAGGCTTTTGCAGGCTGCACGTCACTGACAAGTGTGTCGATTCCCAGCACGGTAACAACAATCCAAAAAGACGCATTCAACATATCGTCGAGCAAACTGGAAAAAGCCATTTTCAAAGACATCAGCAGCCTGTGCGCCATCAATTTTGTAAATATCAATTCAAATCCGCTCTACGTGGCTCACCACCTCTACTTCAGCGACAGCAGTGTGGAGGTGACCAAGGTGACGCTGCCTCCCATTGAGACCATCAAGCCCTACACCTTTGCCGGAGCCTCCAGCATCACTGAAGTCACAGTTCCCGAACAAGTAACGAAATTCGACGATGATGCCTTTAATGGCTGTAGCAAGATTAGCACGGTGAACTATGCCAGCGAAGATCGACTGAAGGAGATGCAATATGGCTCTGGTATATCCAACCCGCTGTATTACGGAGGAACCCCAGTAGCCGACTTCATCTTCAACTGACAGATGATTCCCTGACGGGAACGGATAGCTCCCCATAGCACATCCTATAGAAAAGCGGTGCATCTCGATTCAGATGCACCGCTTTATAATGGTTTACAGTATGCTACGGGGTACACTATACCTTGATTTCAACCTCAACGCCGCTGGGGAGTTCGAGCTTCATCAGGGCATCGACCGTCTTAGCGGTAGAGCTGTAGATGTCGATGAGACGCTTGTAGTCTGACAGCTGGAACTGCTCACGAGCCTTCTTGTTGACGAAGGTAGAGCGGTTGACGGTGTAGATACGCTTGTGGGTGGGAAGGGGGATAGGACCGCTGATGATGGCACCAGTAGCCTTGACGGCCTTCACAATCTTCTCTGCTGACTTGTCTACGAGTTTGTGGTCGTAGCTCTTCAGCTTAATACGAATTTTCTGACTCATGTCTTTTAATTTGATTAAATTGTTATTTAAATATGGAGGCCGCTAAAGAGTCATTTGCTCAGCGGCACTCCGTTTTTTACTTTATACGAGGTCGGCACGGCCCTTCACCTCTTCGAGCACGGCCTTGGCCAGAGCAGAAGAGAGAGGTGCGTGGTGATCGTACTCCATAGAGCTGGTGGCACGACCAGAGGTGATGGTACGCAGGGCGGTGACATAACCGAACATCTCGGACAGGGGAACCATAGCCTTCACGACACGGGCACCGCTGCGAGCCTCGTCCATACCTTCTACCTGGCCACGACGCTTGTTCAGGTCGCCGATGACATCACCCATGTTCTCCTCGGGCGTAACCACCTCAAGCTTCATGATGGGTTCCATCAGTACGGGCTTGGCCTGGGCGCAGACTGCCTTGTAGGCCATCTGGGCAGCAATCTCGAATGACAGCTGGTCGGAGTCAACGGGGTGGAACGAACCGTCCACAACGACAACCTTCAGCGAGTCAACGGGATAGCCACCGAGGATACCATTCTTCATAGCAGCCTCGAAGCCCTTCTGGATAGAGGGGATGAACTCCTTGGGGATGTTACCACCCTTCACCTCGTTCACGAACTGCAGACCGCCGTTCTCCTTGATATCCCAATCGTCGTCCACAGGACCAACGTTTACGATGATGTCTGCGAACTTACCGCGACCACCCGACTGCTTCTTGTACACCTCACGGTAGTTCATCACAGTCTTGGTGATAGCCTCCTTGTAGTTCACCTGGGGCTTACCCTGGTTACACTCCACCTTGAACTCGCGCTTCAGACGGTCGATGATGATGTCGAGGTGCAGCTCACCCATACCCGAGATAATGGTCTGACCACTCTGCTCGTCGGTACGAACGGTGAAGGTGGGGTCTTCCTCAGCCAACTTAGCCAGACCGTTGTCAAGCTTGGCAACATCAGCCTGGGACTTCGGCTCTACGGCGATAGAGATCACCGTGTCGGGGAAGGTCATCGACTCCAGCACGATGGGCTTCTCCTCGTCGCAGAGGGTGTCACCCGTGCGGATGTCCTTGAAACCTACGCCAGCACCGATGTCACCGGCATCGATTGACTCCATGGGAATCTCCTTATTAGAGTTCATCTGGAACAGACGGCTGATACGCTCCTTCTTCCCCGAACGGGGGTTGAAGACGTAAGAACCGGCCTTCACGCTACCAGAGTAGACGCGGAAGAATACCAGACGACCCATGTAAGGATCGGTGGCAATCTTAAAGGCCAGAGCGGCTGTCGGCTCGTCCTCGCTGGGCTTGCGACCCTCTTCCTCCTCGGTGTTGGGGTTGGTACCCATCACCACATCCACGTCAACGGGAGCGGGCAGGAAGGCGCAAACATAGTCGAGCAGGGGCTGTACACCCTTGTTCTTATACGAAGAACCGCAAATCATCGGCGTGCAAGCCATCGAGATGGTACCCTTGCGGATAGCAGCGATAATCTCCTCCTCCGTGATAGAGGCGGGGTCGTCGAAATATTTCTCCATCAGGGCCTCGTCGTACTCGGCAGCAGCCTCGAGCAGCTTGTTACGCCACTCGTCGCACTCGTCCTGCAGGTCGGCGGGAATCTCCTCGATGTCGTACTCAGCACCCATGGTCTCGTCGTGCCACAGGATAGCCTTCATCTTGATGAGGTCTACGACACCCTTGAAGTTCTCCTCGGCACCGATGGGTACCTGGATCACTACGGGGTTGGCACCCAGGATGTCACGCATCTGCTGTACCGTCTCGAAGAAGTCAGCACCAGAGCGGTCCATCTTGTTCACGTAACCGATACGGGGCACGTTATACTTGTCGGCCTGGCGCCATACGGTCTCTGACTGGGGCTGAACGCCGTCGGCAGCAGAGTAAGTGGCCACGGCTCCGTCGAGCACACGCAGCGAACGCTCCACCTCGGCGGTGAAGTCGACGTGTCCCGGAGTGTCAATCAGATTGATTTTGAACTGCTTGCCGTTCCACGTCCAGTTACAAGTCGTGGCAGCAGAGGTGATCGTGATACCACGCTCCTGCTCCTGGGCCATCCAGTCCATAGTGGCAGCACCATCGTGTACCTCACCAATCTTGTGCGTCTTACCTGTATAGAACAGGATGCGCTCCGATGTGGTGGTCTTACCGGCATCGATGTGTGCCATAATACCTATATTGCGGGTTAAATGTAAATCGCGGTTTGCCATTTTTCTTTATCCTATTACTTTTTTACCTTTTTACCTTTTCTTAGAAGCGGAAGTGAGCGAATGCACGGTTAGCCTCGGCCATGCGGTGCATGTCTTCCTTACGCTTGAAGGCACCACCCTGACTGTTGAAGGCATCCATAATCTCAGCAGCCAGTTTGTCGGCCATTGACTTGCCACTGCGCTTGCGGGCAAACGAAATCATGTTCTTCATCGAGATGCTCTCCTTGCGGTCGGGACGAATCTCGGTAGGAACCTGGAATGTAGCACCACCGATACGGCGGCTCTTCACCTCCACCTGCGGAGTAATGTTGTCGAGGGCCTGTTTCCAAATCTCAAGGGCAGACTTCTCCTCGTCCTTCATCTTGGCCTTGACATTCTCAAGGGCATTGTAGAAAATCTCGTACGAGATGGACTTCTTGCCATCGTACATCAGGTGGTTCACAAACTTCGACACTTTCTTGTCGTTGAAGACGGGATCGGGCAGAATCACCCTCTTCTTTGGTTTTGCTTTTCTCATTTTACTTTTTTTGAATTAATGTCTGCTTGGGGCTGTTCTTTCTTGTTCTTCAACGCTCGCGCATGAGCATTTACTCAACCTGTCTTTAACAATTCTCCAGCAAAACGGTTTTCTTTTTTTAATTTGTGCATGGCGGGAAAACCGCCATGCCTGTCCTTATAGGCTTTGTAATCCTCTCCGATTATTACTTCTTAGCCTTAGGACGCTTAGCACCGTACTTGGAACGACGCTGTGTACGGCTGGCAACACCAGCGGTATCGAGCGTACCACGTACGATGTGATAACGTACACCGGGAAGGTCCTTTACACGACCGCCGCGAACCAGCACGATGCTGTGCTCCTGCAGGTTGTGTCCCTCTCCGGGAATGTAACTGTTGACTTCCTTCTGGTTGGTCAAACGAACACGGGCTACCTTACGCATAGCCGAATTAGGCTTCTTCGGGGTCGTTGTGTACACGCGAACACAGACACCACGACGCTGAGGACATGAGTCCAGCGCGGGCGACTTGCTCTTGTCAACGAGCACCTTTCTGCCTTTTCTTACCAATTGTGAAATTGTAGGCATAATACTTTTACTTTTTTAACTTAATTATATATTATTTCGTTTATATTCAACCAGTTACACTCTCTGCATACTTGCAAAAAGGCATTTCGGGCTGCAAAGGTACAACTTTTATTTTATTCCACCTAATATAAAAGAGACAAAAAGACACCTACCTTATGTATTTTAACATAAAATAGGTGTTTTAAAGTTTATTAACAGACATTGTTGCTTGGTTTCTGACAGTTGCAGGGTGCTTATGCCTCCCCTTTTCCTACTGGAAACGGGGAAATGGTGCGTGGTTCTTGGTTGGGAATCTTGATGGCACCGAACTCGCGCTCGTAACGTGTGATATTCTCTTGCAGGGCGAACATCAGGCGTTTGGCATGCTCTGGTGCCAGAATGACGCGGCTCTGCACCTTGGCCTTCGGCAGTCCGGGCAGTACCCGTGCGAAGTCCAGCACGAAGTCGGAGCTGGAGTGGGTGATGATAGCAAAGTTGGCGTATTCGCCTTGGGCAACTTCCTGGGGCAGCTCAATCTGCAGTTGTCCCTGCTGTGGTTTCTTTTCGTTCTCGTTCATAGTTCTTTTTGTCTTTTTTTTGTGGTAATATTAAAATGTACGCGCAAAGGTATCACTTTTTTTGGAGATACGCAAGAATATTCGTAACTTTGCAGTCGCTAAAACAATAAAAAATGAAGGAACTACTCTTAACAACCCTGCTTTTAACGCTTGTCGGCATGGTGATGGCCCAAGAGACACACTATCACAAAGGTCTGCGCACGCAGAAGGAAAACGATGCACTGGGAACAGTCGGTGCCGACCCCCACTTTGACGGGGGTGGTGTGTATTGGTCACGGGTGCGTAATGTCGATGACATGACCATCAGCAAGGAAACGCCTGCCGACTCCATAGCCCGTCGCGAGGCTTTTATGCGCCTGTGCCGTCTGGCATACGATGCCTATGATGCAGGTGATGCCTATCATACGGTGTTGTATGGCGACAGTGCCTTACAGAAGCACTATCATACCCCCGACCTCTATTTCTTTATGGCTGTCAGCTTTGAGCGGCTGCACAGCTACGACGATGCCGAGTGGGCCTACAAGAAGGCTATGAAGGCAGGCTATACCGCTGCCCTGAATGCCTACAATGGTTTTAAGGACCGCCAGAAACAGCGCAAGGCAGAGGAGAAACGCAAACGGAAAGAGAAGAAGCAATGAATAAGAAGGTATACTTGCTGATGCTGTGCTTGTGTGCGGCCATGCCACTGATGGCACAGCGTGACACAATTAGTCTGAACGATGGCTGGCAGTTCCTGGCCGACAGGGACGGAAAGGCCGACTATAGCCAGGGTACACCGTTGACGGGTGCCGTTGTCGTGGATGTCCCGCACGATTTCCAGATAGCACAACCCTGGGTGGCCCCTGATGAACAGGAAAAAGGCAACAGAAAGGATGCTGCCAACAATACGGCAAGCCGTCTTTCGGCCCGTGGCTTCAAGGAGATGGGCTATGGCTGGTATCGCAAGGTGGTTGTGGCCGACAGCAACTGGCGCGACAGGCGCGTGGTGCTTGACTTCGAGGGTGTCATGCTGGTGGGTGATGTGTGGCTCAACGGTGAGCACGTCGGTGGTACGGACTATGGTTACGTAGGCTTCGAAATCGACATCACCAAGAACTTGAAGTATGGACAGGAGAATGTGCTGGTGGTCAGGGCTGACACGCGCAGCGTAGAGAACTCCCGCTGGTATACGGGTGGTGGACTCTTCCGCAACGTCAGCCTTGTCGTCATGCCGAAAGACAAGTATTTCACCCGTCACCCGCTTTATATTACCACCAAGGACAACCGGCAGGTCTGCATCAAGGCAGGCATCTATTATGCCGACCGCCATGCCAAGAACTTGCATGTCGTCACACGCATCAGGGATGCCGAGGGGCGTGTGGTGGCAGAAAGTACCTCCACCCCCAGATACTATCGTTCGCAAAAACGATGGGAATATCCGTTGGAACCTGTCACTCTGCCGTCGCCCAGACTGTGGAGTCCTGATACACCTTATTTATATACGGCAGAGGTTACCCTGACCGATGCTGAAGGGAACGTCCAAGACCGTGCCGTCGACCGCTTCGGCGTACGCGCCGTAGTCTTCACGCCACAGCAGGGTATGCTGCTCAACGGTCAGAAGGTGCTGTTGAAGGGATGGGCTAACCACCACACCTTGGGTGTACTGGGTGCGGCGGCCTATCCGCGTGCCATCGAGAAACGACTGAGACTGATGAAACAGTTCGGTTTCAACCACATCCGTACCTCTCATAATCCCTACAGCAATGACCTCTACAGACTGTGCGACGAGCTGGGTATCCTGGTGGTAGACGAACTATATGACAAATGGACGAAACAGTTTGCCGGTGGAAGGACAGACTGGATGAACCTGTGGACGAGAGACATCCCCGAATGGGTGCAGCGCGACCGCAACCATCCCTGCGTAGTCCTCTGGAGCCTGGGCAACGAGCTGCAGCAGATGAGCAATCTGCCTTTCAACGACTGGGGGGTGACGGCCTACCGTCTGCAGCGTGATCTGCTGCAACGCTATGACTCGACCCGTCTCACTACCGTTGCCATGCATCCGCGCTACCGTGACCTGTCGACCGACTCACTGCCGGCACCGCTGGCACGGGTTACAGATATTCAGTCATACAACTACCGCTATATGTACTTCCCTGGCGACAGCCGCCGTTTCCCGCACATGATTTTCTATCAAAGCGAGGCCAATATGACGGGATTGCCGGGCAACTTCTTCGAAATGGACCTTGACCGTGTCGTAGGACTGGCCTATTGGGGCGCTATCGACTATCTGGGAGAGAGCCGGGGCTGGCCATTGAAGGGCTGGGCAGACGGCTTCTTCGATATCTCGCTGCAGCCCAAGCCCGTTGCGTGGCTGGTAAGAAGCATGTTCCTGCCCGATGAGCCGCTGGTCAGGCTGGCTATTATCGACCATGTAGCCAGTGAGACGGAGTGGAACGGCATTAAGTTCAACAATGACCAGACGAGCGAACACTGGAACCGTCAACCTGGTGAGCGGTTGACGCTGCATACCTATACGAATGCCGATGAGGTGGAGCTGATCGTCAACGGCAAGAGCCTGGGCAGGCAGCACAATCCCAAGGACAACCCCAAGCATCGTAACATCATCACATGGCAGGACGTGGAATACCAGCCCGGTTATATCGAGGCTGTGGCCCGTACCGATGGTCGGGTGGTGGCACGCTACCGCTCGGAGACTACTGGTCCTGCTGTTGCGCTGCGTATAGAGCCAGACCTGTCTGCAGTCCGTTCGCCAGATACGGGGAGTGCCTACTGGCATGCTGATGGCCAGGACTTGCAGCACGTCCGTATTACTGCTGTCGACAAGAAAGGCCGTCGTGTGCCTACCGCTTCCGACGATGTGGTGCTTTCTGTCAGCGGTCCAGCCCGTCTCGTCGCTGTAGGCAATGGTAATATGGCTGGTAACGATGTTGCCAGTCAGCAACATATTCACCTGTATCAAGGCTCGGCACTGGCCATTCTGCGCAGTACCTCAGAGGCTGGTACGGTGGTGCTTACCGCTGCTGCACCCAGTTACAGGAAGCAGGAGCTGAAGATGAAAACCTATTCAAAGGAATAATGTCAAGAGACGATGATGCAACTGATAAAAGATAAAGAATTCGGTGGTGAACGTCCGCTGTTTGCTACCCATGATTTGCGACTGGAAGGTGTCACGATTACCGATGGCGAGAGCGCCATCAAGCAGTGTCAGCGTATGGAGGCCGCCCATTGTCGCTTCTATGGCAAGTATCCGTGGTGGCATGTCGACGGTGCCCTCATCGAGGACTGCTACTTTGCCGAGGGTTCGCGTTCAGCCATCTGGTATTCCAACGACCTCGTGATGCGCCGTTGCCGCATCGACGGTCCGAAGTTCTTCCGTGAGATGAAGAAGGTGGAGTTGGAGGATGTACAGATCATGGATGCCGACGAAACTTTCTGGAAGGTGGATGGCCTGCGACTCAAGAACGTGGAGCTGCACGGCGGTACCTATCCCTTCATGTTTTCCCAGAACATCTATGTCGACGGTTTGAAGTCTGACTCGAAATATGTCTTCCAATACTGTAAGAACGTGGAAGTACATCATGCAGACATTGTGACGAAGGACTCTTTCTGGGAATGCGAGAACGTTACCGTCTATGACTCGACACTCGATGGCGAGTACCTGGCATGGCACTCGAAGAATGTGCGCCTTGTCAACTGTCACCTCGCCGGTGAACAACTGCTCTGCTATACCCAGCACCTGGTGTTGGAGAACTGCACCATCGACAAGACCTGCGACCGTATGTTCGAATATTCTACTGTGGAGGCTGACATCCGTGGACATATTGAGCATATCAAGAATCCCACGTCAGGCCATATCATTGCCGACAGTATCGGCAGCGTCACCATCGACGAGAACGTAAGACAACCCAATGACTGTGTCATAGCGTTGAGAGGAAAAAAAGTGAGAGGTAAGAGCTATGAAGTACGATTTTGATGAATTGGTAGAACGAAGAGGTACGGGGTGTGTGAAGTGGGATGAAAGTCCCAGCGGCGATGTCATCCCCCTTTGGGTCGCTGATATGGACTTTGCCGTGGCTCCTGCCATCCAAGAGGCTGTCAGGCGGCGTGCCGAGCACCCCGTCTTCGGCTATACCCATGTGCAGGATGACTATTATGTGGCTGTCATCTCGTGGTTCCGTCGGCGGCACAACTGGCTCATCCGTCGTGAATGGATGCTTTACACCACCGGTGTCGTGCCTGCCATGTCGGTAGCCCTCAAGGCACTCACCATGCCTGGCGAGCGGGTGCTGATTCTCTCGCCTGACTACAACTGCTTCTTCTCCAGCATCCGGAATAACGGCTGTGAGGTAGCAGAGAGTGTGCTGAGATTCCATAGCGACAGCAATCGTTACGAGGTCGACTGGCAGGACTTCGAGGCCGTCTGTGCCGATGAGAAGACCACCGTATTCTTGCTTTGTAACCCCCACAATCCTACGGGTCGTGTGTGGTCTCACGAGGAATTACGACAGATGTCGGAAATCTGTCATCGTCATCATGTGCGTATTGTCTCCGACGAGATTCATTGCGAGCTTGTCATGCCCGGTCATACGTTTGTGCCGATGGGGGTGGTCGATGCCGATGCCGTCATTCTCAATTCCCCCTCGAAGTCGTTCAATATTGCCGGTCTGATGATGGCCAACATCATCTGTCGGGATGCAGAGACGCGCCGTCGCATAGACCGTGCCATTAACATCAACGAGGTGTGCGATGTCAATTCCTTTGCTCCGGAGGCTGTCATAGTTGCCTACAACGACAGCGAAGACTGGATAGATGCCGTGAACCTCTATCTGTGGGATAATTACCGTGCGTTGTGCGATTTTACCACACGACATCTCCCTCGGTGGAAAGTGATGCCGCTCGAAGGTACCTACCTCGCCTGGGTGGACTGTTCTGCGTGTTGCGATAGCAGTGCAACATACGCCGACCGCCTTCTGCGTGAGGCTCATGTCTGGCTGAACCCTGGAACGATGTACGGTGCCGTATCGGGCGAAGGTTATGTCCGCATCAACCTGGCCTGTCCGCGCAGTGTCTTGTTGGAAGCCCTTGAAAGAATCAAAAAAACAGTATAAACGATGAAACAGAAAAACGAAGTCAATGCATGGTCGGTGACCTGGGGTGTCCTTATGGCCGTGCTCTTTTCAGCTGCAGCTGCCTACCTCGGACTCAAGGTGGGACAGGTGTTCGAAGCAGCCATCCCCATTGCCATTATCGCCGTCGGAGTCTCTGCAGCTGCCAAGCGCAGCAATGCGCTCCGCGAGAATGTCATCATCCAGAGCATCGGAGCCTGTTCGGGTGCTGTAGTGGCAGGAGCTATCTTTACGCTCCCCGCCATCTACATCCTGCAGGCCAAATATCCGGAGATGAGTGCCGACTTCCTCAAGATTTTCATTGCCTCCCTGTTGGGGGGTGTCCTCGGCATCTTGTTCCTCATCCCCTTCCGTCGCTATTTTGTGGAGGCACCGCAGGAGCAGTTTCCCTTCCCGGAGGCAACGGCTACCACGCAGGTTCTGAAGAGCGGCGAAACGAGCGGAGAGGGCGACGGCAAGAACGATGAGGAAACCATCGCAGCGGGTGCTGGTTCACAAGCCAAGCCGTTGTTGATTGCCGGTCTGGTGGGTGGTCTCTACGACTTTATCGTTGCCACCTTCGGCTGGTGGAACGAGAATGTCACCTCACGTATGATACCTGGTGGCGACGACCTTGCCGAGCGTGCCAAGCTGGTGTTCAAGAACAATACGGGTGCTGCCGTGCTCGGCCTTGGTTATATAGTGGGTTTCAAGTATGCACTGATTATCACCCTCGGTTCGTTGTTCGTATGGTGGCTGGTGGTACCAGGCATGGCCTTGCTGTTCTCCGATACCGTTCTCAACCAGTGGAATCCTGCCATCACGACGGCTGTTGGTGACATGTCACCTGAACAGATCTTCACCTCATACGGCAAGAGCATCGGTATCGGTGCCATCGCCATGGCAGGTATCATCGGTATTATCAAGTCGTGGGGTGTCATCAAGAGTGCGGTAGGCCTGGCCACAAAGGCTGCAGACGCTGGCGGGGAGACTGCCGACAGCGAGGGCAGCCAGGACTTGCCTTTCCGCTTCATTGCCATAGCAGCTGTCGCTACCATCCTCATCACCTTCCTCTTCTTCTGGTTTGGCGTAATGGAGGGTAACCTGCTCTTTGCCCTCGTCGCTATCGTGCTGACGGCTGTCATTGCCTTCCTCTTTACTACGGTGGCTGCCAACGCCATTGCCATCGTAGGCTCCAACCCTGTTTCAGGTATGACGCTGATGACGCTGATTCTTGCCTCCGTGGTGATGGTGGCTGTAGGATTGAAGGGTACAGGCGGTATGGTGGCAGCACTGGTGATGGGAGGCGTGGTATGTACGGCTCTGTCAATGGCAGGCTCTTTTATCACCGACCTTAAGATAGGTTACTGGTGCGGCACGCTTCCAAAGAAACAGGAGACGTGGAAATTCCTTGGCACGCTGGTGTCGGCAGCCACCGTGGGTGGCGTGATGATGCTGCTCAACGAGACCTACGGTTTTGCCTCTGGCACCCTTGCAGCACCACAGGCCAATGCGATGGCGGCCGTCATCGATCCTTTGATGAATGGTGTGGGTGCTCCCTGGCCATTGTATGCCATCGGTGCTGTCATCGCCATCATACTCACCTTGTGCAAGGTGCCCGCTTTGGCTTTTGCTTTGGGAATGTTCATTCCTCTGGAGCTTAACGTGCCGTTGGTCATCGGTGGTGCCATCAGCTGGTATGTGACCACTCGCTCCAAGGATGCCGAGGTCAACAAGGCACGTGGTGAGAAGGGTAACCTCATCGCTTCGGGCTTTATTGCCGGTGGTGCCCTGATGGGTGTCATCAGTGCCCTGTTGCGCTTTGGTGGTATCCAGTTCGACTACGAGGCATGGTGGGCCAATCCACTCTCAGAGCTATGCTCCCTCATGGCTTACATTCTTCTGATTGTCTATTTCATCCGGGCAACGAAAAAGTGAGCATGTAAAAAGGTGAAAAAGCAAAAACGTAAAAATCGAGAAATATGAAAGCACGCATTGTCAATAGGGTACGAAAGTGGGTAGCAATAATCTTGCCCATTTACGTCTTTACCTTTTTACCTTTAACCCTGTCGGCCCGTGACTTCACGGTTATCGACTATGGTGCCAAGAACGACACCACCGTACTCAGCACCCATGCCCTGCAGCAGGCTATCGATGCCTGTTCGGCAGCTGGCGGTGGGCGTGTCGTGGTACCGGCAGGCAGCTATAAGATAGGCACCATCATCCTGAGGAGCAACGTCCACCTTCACCTGGAACACGGTGCCACGCTCTATGGCTCTACCGACCTCCGCGACTACCAGCGCGTCAAGTCTTCCTACCAGTCGCTGCGTACCCATACCGAGACCGTCCAGTTACTGTATGCCGACTCTGTGGAGCATGTGGTCATCGATGGCTACGGCACCATCGACGGTCGGGGACGCGTATTTCCCAAGCTGTCGTGGAATGACGAAGGCATCACCCGTCCTCACTTGCTGCGCTTTATTCAGAGTCGTGACATTGTGATTCGTGACATTACCCTTCGCAACAGCGGCTGCTGGATGCAGCACTATCTCGCCTGCGACCGTCTGCGCATCACTGGCATCAAGGTGTTCAACCGCAACAACTACAACAACGATGCCCTTGACCTGGATGGCTGTCACGATGTCATTGTCAGCGACATGCTGGCCGACAGCGATGACGATGCCATCACCCTGAAGTCTACCTCGCCACGCCTCTGCGAGGATATCACCATCCGCAACTGTGTGGTATCCTCCCACTGCAATGCCGTGAAACTTGGTACCGAGACCAATGGTGGTTTCCGCAACATCAACATCTCCGGAATCGTGGTAAAACCCAGTGCCGACCAGCGCGAGAAGTTCTTCGGGCAATGGATAGGCACGTCGGCTCTCTCTCTCTGGAGATTGTCGATGGCGGTGTGATGGAGAATGTCATTGTCAGCGGACTGACCGTCACCGGTACGGAGTCACCCATCTTCGTGCGTCTGGCCCATCGTGGCCGTGGCTGGCACTATAGTACGGCCGATGCCACTAAGCCCGACTCTATTGATACTGTAGGAAGCATGCGTGGCATACATATTAATAATGTACGCGTGCGAGATGCTGGAGCCTATGGTTGTAGCATCACCGGTCTGCCGGGTCATCCTGTCGAGGATGTCGTTCTCTCCAACATCTCCATCCACCACCGTGGTGGTATCGCTGCCGAACAGCTGCCCTCTCTCGCCAAAGCTCTTCAGGATGAGAAGACTGCCGAGTATCCGGAGGCGACCATGTGGGGACCTCTGCCCGCCAAGGGCTTTTTCGTGCGCCATGCGCGGCAAGTCCGTTTCGACCGGGTGGAGACGGTCACCGCTGCCGCTGATGCCCGTCCGGAGTATGTAGAGGAAGACGTGGAGTAGGGTACACTTCTTGAACGATGTGTACGACGGGATTAGTAGATGTGGCGGAACAGTTCGTCAAAACGGTGGAATGAGGCCTCCGTCAGTGGGGCATCGGCATCTTCTATCCAATAGAGTGGCAGGTCGCGGTACATGGCGGCCACTAAAGAGAACGTACTGGGTGCTCCAATCAGGTAATGGCAATGGGATAGCAGACAGAGGTCTTCGGCCGGGTTGCCGTCGGGAAACACGACACGGCTGTCTGGAAACCGCTTTTGAAAATAGTCACGATTCAGTTGTGGGTCGTTGCCACAGATATAGATGCTGACTCTCTTGTCGGGATGCAGGCCAAGAAACCGTTGGATGATGTCGGCATACTGTTCGTCGGAGAAGAAGAAGCGCCCGTCGTAGAACGTCTTGTAGTCACCGCGACGGATATGTACCCCCAGTCTGATGCCGTCATCCTCCTTCATCGTCAGGCTTACCTGCCGCTCGATGTTTTCACGGAAGGCAAACAATTGCAGGATTTCCGGCTTGTATTTCAGGAACAGGTCGTACCAGCGGGCATACCATCCTGCCGCCACGATGTGTCTTTTGGTCATCATCTGCTGCTCCTCCCTACTGTAGTCAGCCCCCTCCTCGTCGAAGCGCACCGTAGGAATCAGTCCCCACCGTGCCGCGTATTTGGCAAAGAGGTAGGTGGCGAAGTGGTGATGGGCGGTGTCGCAGATGTGAAACCAGCGATATTTGTAGGCGAAGCGCATCGACATGGTTTGTCGCCCATGTTCCCGCCCCCAGGCATACAGATGGCCGTACTGCAGGATATTGTTGCAGAGCCGTCCCTTGTCGTGAACGTATATCATATCAGTCCCTTTTCGCGCTTCAGTTTCTCCAGGTCATACTCCAGACTGACATGCCCTGTGGCAGGATCGTAGCGGATGTTGAACTCCTCGTGTGTACGCTTCCAGCGGTTGTGTGTCCACAGATAATACTGTGGGGCACGACGGATGCTCTCTTCCAGCTGACGGAAATAGCTGTCGGTAATCTCGAATTCCTTCATCGCTTTCGGGTCACGGGTAATGAGTTTGAACTCTGCCTCATAATAGCCTCGGCGCACACAGCGCACATCCAGGTAGAATACGGCATGCCCCGTTTGGCGTGCCAGCCGTTCCGTACCCGTCAGCACTGGCGTGTCGTGGTTCAGGAAGTCCAGCCAGTGGTGGATGTTGTTCCAGAAGGGAGTCTGGTCGCTGATGTAGCCAATCACCACCTCGCGCCCTTCCTGCCGGTATTTCACGATGCGGCGCAGTGTTTCGGCCATGGGGATGCAGACGGCCCCCATGCGCTGGCGCAGTTTCAGGAACAGGCGGTCGAAGATGGCATTCTCCAAAGCGTGGTAGATTTGTCCGCATTGTGCCTCTGGACTAACCCACAGCGGCAGTGATGTCACCCACTCCCAGTTGCAGTAGTGGCCCAGGTATACCGCACACGACTGTCCGTCTGCCACTGTCTGGTCGATGAGTTCCGTACCTCGGAACACCATGCGGCGGCGCAGCTGGCGCTTGCTCATGGTGAGCAGTTTCAGCGTCTCTACCAGATAGTCGCAGAACCATCCGTAGAATCCCTTCTCAATCTCCCTGCGTTCAGCTTCCGACTTCTCCGGAAATGAGTCGGCCAGGTGTTTTCTCACCATATCGACACGATAGTGGAGCAGATGATATACCACGACGTAGATGAGGTCGGAAAACAGGTAGTGTACCCACAGCGGCAGCAGCGACAGCAGGTAAATGATACCGTAAACAAGGTAAAACAACAGATTCTTCATTCCGTTTATCGACTGTTAATGGGTACAAAAGTAGTCATTTATCGCCGATTCTGCAAATTTCAGCCGCGAATATTTTGAAATATCAATGATTTACACTACCTTTGGCAGCAAAAAGACAAGAATGGCATCATACGACATCCAGAAACTACACGGCAAAATCCTGAAAATACTGTTGGCCGTAGACCAGGTATGCCGCGAACAGGGGCTGCGCTACTACATCTGGGCGGGCACCATGCTGGGGGCTGTCCGCCACAAGGGTTTCATCCCTTGGGACGATGACATGGACATCTGCATGCCCCGTCCCGACTACGACCGCTTCATGGCTCATGCCAAGGAATGGCTGCCCCAACCCTACGAGGCTATCTGTGCTGAGAACAGTGAGGCGTTTCCTGGAGCCTTCGGAAAGGTGGTTGATGCCGGTACCACGCTGATAGAACGGGAGCATAGCGATTACATCGGCGGTATCTATATCGACGTGTTTCCCATCGACGGCGTACCGGCAGGCCGTCTGGCACAGCAAATCGCCGTACAACGATACCAGCTGCTCGACAAGCTCATCTACTTCCTGAACCGCAACCCTTACAAGCACGGAAAAGGTCCGGAGGCATGGCCCGTGCTGCTGTTGCAGAAAATGTTCAGCAAGCGGTGGGCACAGCAGCGCATCCGCCAGCTGAGGCTTCGCTACGACTACGAACGGTCGGCACAGGTGCTGGACTATGATGACGGACTGCACGGCATCCTTGACAAGCGTGTGCTGGGCACACCGACACCGATTGTCTTTGAAGGTCATCAGGTGATGGGTGTGGAACGATGGGACGAGTACCTGGGCAGGAAGTATGGCGACTACATGACGGTGCCGCCCCATGACAGTCAGCGACAGCACAACTTCTTCTATTTAGACTATCAGCTGCCCTATCGTGAATACCACGACCAGCGCAAGTTTACCCGTCATCGCAAGCCATGAGTATGCAGCCTGTCGTTACCGTTGTCACCGTGTGCCGCAACAACTTGGCGGCCTTGCAGACTACCATGAAGAGCGTGGCAGCCCAGCACTATCCGTGTATGGAGTATATCGTGGTAGACGGAGCCTCGGACGATGGCACCGCCGACTTTCTGCGCCAGTATACCGGCAGACTCTCCCAATGGGTGTCGGAGCCTGACCAGGGCATCTACGATGCCATGAACAAGGGTGTTGCGATGGCCAGTGGCGAATGGGTGGTTTTTATGAATGCCGGTGACACCTTTGCCGCTGCCGATGTGCTTTGCCGTGTCTTCGAGCAGCCCCGTGATGCCGATGTCATCTATGGCGATGTGGTGAAAGACGGGCGCGTCAAGCAGGCCGAGCCTCCGCATAATGCCCACCGCATGTACTTCTGTCATCAGAGTGCATTGGTGCGCACAGCCTGTCTGCGGCAGCATCCCTTCGATATTCGGCACCGTTTTTCTGCCGATTTCAAACTGATGAAGCAACTCTGGCTGGCGGGCTGCCGTTTCCTGCAACTGCCTTTCCCTATAGCCTGTTTCGATACGGGTGGTGTCTCCAACACCCAGCGTTCTCGCGGGCTGTGGGACAATATTCAGGTGATTCGTGAGACCGACACGATACAAGAACAGCTCCGGCTGTTGCCGAAGCTGTGGTTTGTCTATCTGATGTGCCGCTTGCGGGGCAAATGATGCTCTTAATACAGGTCTGCGGGTATCAGTTCCTTGGCACGGTAGAAGTCTTCCGGTGTGTCCAGCTCGATGGAGAACAGGTCGGTGGTGTCGACCACGCGGAACAGCTGTCCTTGCGGTATCAGCCGTTCAAAGGCCCGTTCGTAGAAGATGTCAATCAGTCCCTCCTGCTCAATCATCTGTTCCAGTTCTTTAAACAGGGCTGTTGAGTACGCAGCGTCTATCTTCTCGATGCCTACCGACTCGCCTATGGCATCGCTGATGCTGCAAGTCTTGCTCAGCTCCACCACCTGTCCGGCCTCGTTGACGATGACCTTGATTTCCTCTTCGCCCAGCTCGTGGCGGTTCAGTGCCAGTGCGGTACCCTCTTCGCTGGCCATTCTTACGGCGATAGCCGGGTCGAACAGGATATCGCTATCCATCAGCAGGAAGTCGTGGCCGTCGGTATAGGGGCGCGTCATCCACAGCGAGAAGATGTTATTGTTGTTCGCGTAGTCCGTATTATCGATGAAGTGGATGGTCAGTTGAGGATAGTGCTGCGTCAGGAAATCGCGCAACATCTCACCCCGATAGCCCGTCACCACCACCAGTTCGCTGATGCCCGCCTGCAGCATGGCATCCATGGTGCGCTGCAGCAGTGTGCGGCTGCCTACCTCCAGCAGGCACTTCGGCTTCGTATCGGTCAGCGGTCGCAGGCGTTTCGCCATTCCCGCGGCAAGAATCACTCCAATCATATCGGTAGCAGCTTATTCATCTTTCCCTATTACCTTTAGAATAGTATCCACCACCTTTTGTGTCTGTTCCTTTCGACCCAGCGTGATGCGCAGGCACGACTCCAGTCCCTTGTCGGTCATGAACTTGATCTTATAGTGCTCTTCGGCCAGGGCTTGCTGCAGTTTCTCCTTGATTTCTATCGGGTACTTGATGAGGATGAAGTTAGCCACCGACTTATATACCTTGAAGCCGGGCAGCCCGTCGAGCGCCTGCTTGTACAGCTGACGTCCCCAATCCATGTCATCGGCCACGCGGCGGTAGTGCTCGTCGCTGTCAAGGGCAGCCAGTGCCACGGCCTCTGAGAAGCGGTTGTAACCCAGGTACTTGTTGATATAGCTCATAAACTGGTCGTGGCCCTTGCCGATGAATCCGAATCCGCAGCGCAGACCGGGCAGTCCGTAGAACTTCGAGAGCGTGCGCGAGATAATCAGGTTGGCATACTTGTGTACCAGCGGAGCGATATAGTCCACGTCCGAGCAGATAAAGCTGGCGTAGGCCTCGTCAATGAGTACCATCGTGTCGGTAGGAATCTGCTCCATGATGCGGCCAATCTCCTCCGAGGTGAGGCTGTTGCCCGTGGGATTGTTGGGCGAGGCCAGCAGCAGCATGCGGGGGTGTATGCGGTTGGTATATGCTATCACTTCGTCAACATCATAGGCAAACGTGTCGGCCTTTTCGTGCAGGGGGTACATCTGGAACGTGCCTCCGCATTCGCTGGCCACGCGGTTGTAGTACCACCAGGAGAACTCCGGAATCAGGATGGTCTTGTTCTCCCCGTTCATCAGGAAGTAGTGTATGGCATTCTTCAGGATGTCCTCTCCGCCGTATGCCAGCAGCACCTGCTCTTCGGGCACGCCGTATATCTCGCTGAGTCGTACGGAGATAACGCTTTTCTTGCCCTGGTCGTAGATGCGGGTATAGAAGCACAAGTCCTTGGGATTGAAATTCCTGATGGCATCCACCACCTTCTGGCTGGGTTCGAAATTAAACTCGTTCCTATCTAGAAAATTAAACTCGTTCCTATCTAGAAAATTAAACTCGTTTTGCATATTTATCTATAGAATATTCTTAAAATCGCGTGCAAAGGTACTTATTTTAAATGAGAAATGAAGAATTGGGAATGAGAAATTCCATGCTGTCGGGCATTTTTTCTTAATTCTTAACTCTTAATTCTCAATTTTTAATCTTTCATTTTTAATTTTTAATTCTTAATTCTTAATTCTTAATTCTTAATTCTTAATTCTTAATTCCCCTATACCTTTCTTCTATCAGTTTCGATATCAGGGCATACTGGTACACGGCAGCCATCCCGGCACGTATCATGCCGCGCACCCCCATGCGGAAGGCTCCCTCCAGCACGTAGCACTGCAGGAACCGCCACACGGGCCGCCACAGCAGTGCCCACAGCCCGTAGCCTTTCTGCCGTTTCTTTTCCAGTTCACTGTCCGTATAGTGGTTCAGCTTGGTCAGCGTCTCCTGGATGGTCTCGTCCATCAGGTGTACCATCTTTACCTTGCTGCTGCCCTTCAGCTTCTCCACGCGCCCCTGCACCTTTGGCAGCGTATGCACGTAGGGTGGCCATTCCGTACCCTCGCGGATGAAGAATCGCAGCTGGTAGTCGTAGGAGAAGTCGCGCAGGGGCATGCCCATAAACATGTTTTGCCGGGGAATGTACAGCCCCTCCGGACAGTCGGGCTTGCCGATTTCGCGGTAGAGGGCTTCGCGCAGTCCCGGGGTAATCAGCTCGTCGGCATCCACCACCAGCACCCACTTGCTCTTGGCCGACTGGATGGCAAATGTCCGTGCAGGCTCTGCGATGTTATAGTTACCCTTGGGGAAGGTCACGATACGGCATCCGTAGCTGGCGGCGATGTCGCGTGTGTTGTCGGTGCTCTCCATGTCGCACACCACCACCTCGTCGAATTCCTTTACCGACTCCAGCACCTTGGCCAGATGCTGGCTGGCATTATAGGTGTTGATCACCACAGAAATCTTTTTTTCAGTATCCATGCTGCAAAGGTACGATTAAGCGAGGACAATACAAAACAAAATGTCATTTTTTTGTTTTTATTGTCGAGCGTGAGTACCTAAGAGTATAGCTCAAAGGTACGATTAAGCGAGGACAATACAAAACAAAATGTCATTTTTTTGTTTTTATTGTCGAGCGTGAGTACCTAAGAGTATAGCTCAAAGGTACGATTAAGCGATTTACTTTATCATTTGCTCCAGTTTCACAGGATTCATGCGCATGTCCCAAATGGCATCTATGTAGACGGTATCAATATCGAAGGCATAATAATGAATCAGTTGGAAAGACTTCATAATGGTTGCGCCACGATAATCCTTTTCCCTATGCTCAAGGGCAGACCTCACTGCATCAGAAGAGCCAATAGAGGCGAATGTGTCAGGAAAGAACAGAGCGCCTCTGTCTGAACTTTCCACTTGACTTTTTATGCCATTATATGTGCTTTGTCGGTTGCGCCATTCAAATAGCTCTGTTTTGCCATGCTTTTGGGCTATGTTCTAGGGCCGTCCAAGGCTATAAAAACAGCTACCCTGCACTGCCTACACTGACCGCTGAAAATCAGTAGGTTACACACCAGGCACCCTACACTGGAGGCTACACTGGAGCCTACACTAAATTGTGGATGCTGAATGATGTTTCCAGACTCCAACCGTTCCCAAGATTTTGTCCCATGCATTGGGATTTTTGTGAGGAGGCCACTCACCGAAATGAGGAGCCTCTTCACGGAGATAAGTAGGCCACTCACCGGAATAAGTAGCCCACTTATGGAGGTGCTTGTTGAAGATTTTTCCAGTGTAGGCTCAGGTGTAGGCTCAGGTGTAGGCTACCTGGTATGTAAGTACCTGATACTCAGCGGTCAGTGTAGGCAGTGCTACCTGCTTCATGAAAATATCATTAGGAGGTGCAGATAACACCAATAGACTACAAATTTGTGCAAAAGACATCTGCTCTGCTGGGGGCAGATGTCTTTTGAATATTGCGGAATGTGAACTGCTCAGTATTTTTTAATACTTAATGCTGTTGATACGTGCATTCAGCATCTTCATTTTTTTAATCAACTGGTCAAATGATGGAGAGTCTCCGTATATCATGGATTCCTGCATGGCCCTATAGTCCTGTTGCCACAGTTCTTGTATGTCTGCAGGTGGAACTATGTTCAGGGTTTGTGGTAGCAGTGTTGAATAGTCAAAGCCTCGCAGTCCAATAAAAACACGGCGATGCTCAATGACAGATAGGTAGAGGGCTCTGTCGTTCAACGCCTCTTCAGCTATTGGTGTGCTCATTATTTGGCAAACATCATAGAGATGTCTTGACATTCTTGCTGTCCTGACATTCTCAATTGGTTTGTGGTATTCCTCATGAAGAAGGAACAGTTTTTCAAGGAATGTACGTTGGGGGACTACGGCCCTTACCTCAAAATCAGGTTCTGTAAAAGGAGCGTTCTTATACACATCATCGATATATGAGTGCAGCTTTACACCAACTACTGGCTCACTCATGGATCGTCCACTGACCTCGATAATGACCTTAGAGCGAATGTATGGATTGGAATTGAATACTGGCGAATACTCAACCTCTATAACCTCAGGATCAGTAGTTGAGATTGGGGTGATGTTCACATGTACTTTGAAGAATTCTTTGCTGATGCCGTTCTTCTCCATTTGCTCAGCCAACTCATATTGCAGTCTTTCACGGACGAAAGAACAGGAAGCACGGCATAGCCTGTCACTGATTTGCGTCTTTGACAACTGACCGCTAAATCCAAGGAACTCGCGGTCTATGGCAATATCAATATCTTCCGACATACGCTGAATCAGTCCCCAACACTTGCTCAAATTAGTGCCACCTTTGAAAGATATATGTTCTGCATATGGCAACGAGAAGAGTGCATGAAGTACCGTTGTTACCCACCAGTCCTTTTCAATGATTTGCAGGTCCATTCCATTATCGGCCTGTACCCTACGAATGATATCTTGTCGTTCTCCTATTGATAAGTCTATGAATTTCATTTCTCTGTCAATGTTTTGCGCACCCATATCGGTGCAAGTTGAATATCATGTGCGAACTCCTGTTCGCTCACTTTCTCTAAATGTTGTTTTACTATGTCCAGTTGGCTCTTTGTCACGTTGTTTTCACCAATTTCACGCAGGGCTGTGACAATCAATGCTATCAGTTGCGACTGATAAGCGAAGGTACGCATCTCGGAAGTATGCTTAAAGAGAATACCTTTCCCTTTTCCAATTGTTATCCTTCGAGGAGAGCCATCGGTAATAAAAACGACATTGGCTGGTATCTGTGTCGTTAATCCCAATTGATATAGTGCAAAAGCACCTGTGGGAGCAATGCGTACCTTGTCGCGTCTGGCTATCCCTTCGGCTATTTCCTCTATCGAAGGTGGGATTACCCCGCTGCCCCATTTGGTGTCAATCTTGGGATAATAGTAGATGCCCTGGGCTACGCGGATGAGAATGCCGTTTTCACAAAGCCGAACCAATGCCGACCTGACAGCATCCGAAGACCCCATTGATGCGAACGTGTCGGGAAAGAACAAGGTGCCTCTGTCGGAACTTTCCACCTGATTCTTTATATCATTATATGTACTTTGACTTGCCATAAGCATGAATTTTGCCACAAAAATACGATAAATTTGTGGCAAAACCAAATGTTTTCAAGAAAAAGTGATATAATTGTCGACAAAACTACTAAAAAAGCCAAAACCTCTGAGCTGCGCTCTTAGGTACTTTCGAATCGACATAGCAAAATTAAAACAAGTTTTATTTTGTTATGTGCTCACTTATTCGTACCTTTGCAGTCAGAACGCAACGAGGTAGATATTTGACGGATGAACGAGAAGGGAAAAAAGCAGAAAAGCAAGGTTGCCGTGTGGCTGCGCGACACCTACAAGGAGATACGTATCTTTGTGGCGTGCTACCTGCTGTACCTGCCTTACGTGGTGGCCTTCAACCTGAAGTACCTGCCGCTGCGCCAAGCGTGGAAACTGCCCATCTGGGTGCGCTGTCGTAACAGGGGGGCTTGGAAGCTGAACGGGCGGGTGCGAATAGATGCCGAGCACGTCAGCACAGGGATGATCAAGATGGGATTCAAGCACGACTTCTACTATAAGAAAGGTATCTCCTACAAGAACGTGCGCGGACTGATTGTCTTCCAGGGGCGGTGCCAGATAGGCAACGAGTCGATGCTGGAGGTACACCGGGGAGCCGTACTGACGTTCGGCGATGGCGTGGGTATCTCGTGTAGCAAGATATTCTGTGCCCAGGAGATTACCTTCGGTGCCGGCACGCTGCTGGGCTTCGGAACGACGGTGATGGACTCCGACTTCCACTATATCGTCGACACGATAGGCCGTCGTTTCATCAAACCGTCGGCTGCCGTCCGCATAGGGCGCAACAACTGGGTTGGTTGCCAGTCGCTCATCATGAAGGGTACGCAGACACCCGACAACTGCATCATTGGTGCCAGGTCTGTGCTGTCGCGCCGCTACAAGGTGCCTCCCTTCTCGCTGATAGGCATGCGTGAGACCGCCCAGTTGATAGAAGAGGGCTATATGGTGGCTCCAGGCAACGACCCGCAGGGCGATGACAGTCGCAAGCTGACCGCCGAAGAGATAGAGGCCATGCAGACATGGCTGGAACAGCATAACATTGAAGACAGATAAACAACAATTGAAAATATGGAAATTAACAAATTCGTAGAGAACTTTATTGCCGCACTGGAATTGGAGGATGCAGCGGACATTAACGCCCAGACCGACTTCAAGGCATTGGACGAGTGGGACTCGCTGGCCTCGCTGACCGTCATCTCGATGGTGGACGATGCCTACGGCGTGACCATCAACAATAAGGACGTGCGTGCCTGCGATACATTAGAGGATTTGTTCAATATGGTAATGGGCAAAAAGTAAAAAGGTAAAAAAAGAGGTAATATGCAGAAGAGCGTGATAGAATACCTGGTGCGTACTGCCAAACGGCTGCCCGAAAAGACAGCACTGGTGGACGACCAGGCCAGCGTGAGCTTCGCAGAACTGCTGCGCTCGGCATTCGTCATTGCCGATGCGCTGCACGAAACGAAGGTGAGCAGAAGTCCTGTGGGGGTGTATATCCCCAAGAGTGCCCGGATGATACAGGCTTTTGCCGGTATCAACATGAGTGGCAACTTCTACGTGCCGCTCGATACGAAGTCGCCCGACTCGCGCATCGAGGCCATCCTGACTACGTTGCAGAGCGAGGTGATCATTACGGATGCTGCCCACACAGAGCATGTGCGACAGCTGGCTCCCCAATGCCAGGTGGTAGTCATCGACGATGCCCTGCAGCGGCAGCCCGCCACTGATGCCGATGCAGAGCAGTACCTGCAGCAGCAGATTAGCACCGATGCCGTCTACTCCGTATTCACCTCCGGCTCTACGGGAACACCGAAAGGCGTGGTGATAGCCCATCAGGGAGTCATCGACTACATTGACTGGGCCATCGAGACCTTTGGTATCGATGAGACAGCCGTCATCGGCAACCAGGCCCCGTTCTATTTCGACAACTCCATCCTCGACATCTACCTGATGTATGCCACGGGAGCCACGATGGACATCATACCCGAGAGCTACTTCTCGTTCCCTGCCAAGCTGGTGGACTATCTGAACGACCATCAGATCAACTTCATCTTCTGGGTGCCCTACGCACTCATCAACGTGGCAGGCTTCGACATCCTGAGTGCCAAGAAGCCGCAATACCTGCGTGACGTGTTCTTCTGCGGAGAGGTGATGCCCAACAAACAGCTGAACTACTGGCGACGCCACCTGCCCAACTGCCGCTATGCCAACCTCTACGGTCCGACGGAAATCACGGATGCCTGTACCTATTATCTCGTCGACCGTGAGTTCACCGACGACGAGCCGCTGCCTATCGGCAAGCCCTGCCGCAATACGGAGATACTCATCCTGGTAGACCGTCAGCGGCTGGCAGCTCCCGGCGAGCACGGAGAGCTGTGCGTGCGAGGCACGGGATTGGCGATGGGTTACTACGGTGACTGGGAAAAGACGGCCGGTGCCTTCATCCAGAACCCGCTGAACAAGCATTTCCACGAGCGCATCTACTGTACGGGCGATACCGCCTACTGGAACGAGCGCGGCGAAATCATGTATATCGGCCGGAAGGATGCGCAGATCAAGCACAACGGTTTCCGCATTGAGCTGGGTGAGATAGAGAATGCCGTACAGTCGAGCCACATGGTAGACAACTGCTGCATCGTGTACGACCGGCAGAACAAGAAGATTGTGCTGTTCTACCAGGCAGCACAAGACTTGGACCTCGCTGCCTTCCGCAAGGCCGTGCTGACCAAGATACCACGCTATATGCTGCCCTCGGAGTACCACCGCGAACCGGCACTGCGCCAGAACGGCAGCGGCAAGACCGACCGTTCCTACTACAACAAACTGATTAATAACCCCACATGAGAGAAAGAATATTACAAGTGCTGGCCGAGCTGAGGCCGGAGTTTGACTTTACGGAGCCGGGCCACGACTTCATCGAAGAAGGTATGATTGACTCACTCGACATCGTCAGCATTGTTGACACCGCCGAGGAAGAGTACGGCGTGTCTATCCCTGGAACAGACATCCTGCCGGAGCACTTCTGCTCGGTGGATGCCATCGTCAACCTCATCAACAAGTATCGCACATGATTACCACCTTCAGCAACAAACGCCTTTCGGCCATCGTCACCGTGCTGCCTACACGGGAAATCGACTTCGCCGACGAGATGCAGAACTATGGCTACTCGGAGATGAAGATGAAGAAGCTCAAGAAGATTATGGGCTACGACAAGCGGCGTGCCGCCATGCCGGGCGAGACGGTGTCGGGCTATGCCGAATACGGCATCCGCCATCTGGTAGACCAGAAGGTGCTGCGACTGGAGGATGTCGGCGGCATCATCGTCACCACGACATCGCCCGACTACTTCATGCCGCCCGTCAGCAACCTGATACAGGGCAGGCTGGATATCAGCACCGACTGCGTGTGCATCGACATCTCACAGGCCTGTAGCGGCTACAGCGTGGGACTCACCTACGCCATGATGACGCTGGAGCACCTGTCTGACAAGAAAGTGTTGCTGGTGAGCGGTGACATGATGACCTTCAAAGTGGGGGCGCGCGACCGTGCCAGCCGTCCCATCATCGGCGATGCCGTCACCGTCAGCGTCGTGGAGAATGCCACGGCAGCAGAACCTGTGTACTGTGCCTTGAAGAACAAGGGACAGGACGCCATGAACATCGTTATCCCCGCTGGTGGCACGGCGATGCCCATCACCCCCGAGACCTCTGTCGAGACGCAGGATGCCGACGGCAACTGGCGCAGCCCGGAACAGTTCTTTATGGAAGGCGACGAGGTATTCAACTTTGCCATCAACGAGACACCGGCAATGGTCGGCGAACTGCTGCAGACGGCAGGAAAGACGGTCGGCGACATCGACTATTTCGTCTGTCACCAGCCTAACCCCTTCATGCTGAAGAAGATGGCCGAGAAGATTGGCGTTGACCAGGAACGGTTGCCAAACGACATCGTTCCCAAGTACGGCAACTCCAACAGTGCCACCATCCCTGTTACGTTCTGTGAACACTACAACGAGATGTATGCCGGCCGCGATGTGTTGCAGCTCTGCCTGGCCTCGTTTGGGGCAGGCCTGTCGCTGGGTGCCGTCGTGATGCAGGTGCCGCGACTGGACTATTGCAGCATCATCAACTATCCTCACCAAGGCTGATATGACATACAATCCCTATACGCTGGAGCAACGGACGATACTCGTCACCGGAGCATCGTCAGGCATTGGACGGCAGACGGCCATCGAGTGTGCGCGCCTGGGGGCAAAGGTCATTGTCAGCGGTCGCAACGCTGAACGCCTGCAGGAAACGCTGGGTATTCTGGAAGGCGAGGGACATCTGGTACTGCCTTGTGACCTTGCCAACACTGATGATATCCACGAATTGGCAGTCAGCCTGCCACGTATAGACGGACTGGTGAGCAATGCCGGCTATACGCAGTTGCAACCCATTCCCTTCTTGAAGGCAGATACCCTCGGACAATTGTTTCAGGTGAACACGCTGGCTCCTATCCTGTTGCTGAAGGAACTGCTGAAAGAGCGTAAGCTGGCAAAGGGTGGGAGCGTGGTATTTACCAGTTCGCTGGACGGTATCGGTGCTACTACAATGGCCAATTCGGCGTATGCTGCCACCAAGGGTGCGCTGAGTGCCTTCACACGTGCAGCAGCCTTAGAACTGGCTGGCCGTCGCATCCGTGTGAATGCCGTCTGTCCGGGGATGGTGGCTACCCACATTCTTGATGGTACAGGCATTACCGATGAAGATGTACAGGCCGACTTGGAGAACTATCCGCTGGGGCGCTATGGTGAACCGCGCGACGTGGCGTTGGCCATCACCTACCTGCTCAGCGATGCCGCTGCCTGGCTGACGGGTCATAACCTCATTATCGACGGCGGTTTGTCACTACATTAAATAAAAAAGAAGGCCACTCGCAACTGAGTGGCCTTCTTAATGTTATTTAGAAGTCTAACTTGTCGAGTTCGTCGGAGAAGTCCTTAGGCTCGTTGGCGGGCTCATGGTACTCCTCGTTACGCTCCGGACGGGGGCGACGCTCGCCACGATCGCGACGCTCACCACGGTCGTTGCGCTCAGGACGGTTGCGACGATCACCACGGTCACCGCGATCGCCACGCTCACGGCGGGCAGGACGCTCACGCTCCTGATAGCCCTCGGGCTTCTCAATCAGCACGCGGTGTGACAGCTTGAACTTACCCGTCTTCGGGTCAATCTCCAGCAACTTGACGGTAATCTTGTCACCCTCCTTGATGCCAGCCTCCTCGACGGTCTCGAGGCGCTTCCAGTCAATCTCGCTGATGTGCAGCAGACCATCCTTGCCAGGCATGAACTCTACGAAGCAGCCGTAAGGCATGATGCTGCGGACAGTACCCTCGTAAACCTCACCCACCTCGGGGATGGCAACGATAGCACGGATCTTGGCAATGGCAGCGCCAATCGACTCCTTGTTAGGACCGCTGACCTGAATCTTGCCAACACCGTCTTCCTCGTCGATAGTGATGGTAGCACCGGTGTCCTCCTGCATCTGTTGGATAATCTTTCCGCCCGGGCCAATGACAGCACCGATGAACTCCTTCGGAATCTCGAAGGCTTCGATACGGGGAACATGGGGCTTGAGCTCAGGACGTGGCTCGGCGATGGTGTCGGTGATGCAGTTCAGGATGTGCTCACGACCGGCCTTGGCCTGCATCAGAGCCTTCTCCAGAATGTCGAACGACAGACCGTCGCACTTGATATCCATCTGGGTGGCGGTCAGACCATCGCGTGTACCGGTGGTCTTGAAGTCCATATCGCCCAGGTGGTCCTCGTCGCCGAGGATATCGCTCAATACGGCGTACTTATCTTCTCCGGGGTTCTTGATGAGACCCATGGCAATACCCGAAACGGGCTTCTTCATGGGAACACCAGCGTCCATCAGGGCCAGCGTGCCGGCACAGACGGTAGCCATACTGGAAGAACCGTTCGACTCCATAATCTGAGACACTACACGGACGGTGTAGGGGAAGTCGGCAGGAATCATATCCTTCAGACCGCGCCATGCCAGATGGCCGTGACCAATCTCGCGACGGCCTACGCCGCGCTGAGCCTTGGCCTCACCGGTACAGAACGGGGGGAAGTTATAGTGCAGCAGGAAGCGCATGTAGCTCTTGTCGAGCACGTCGTCGACCAGCTTCTCGTCAAGTTTGGTGCCCAGGGTCACGGTGGTCAGCGACTGGGTCTCACCACGGGTGAAGATAGAGCTTCCGTGAGGCATGGGCAGCGGAGAAACCTCGCACCAGATGGGACGGATCTCGTCGGTCTTACGGCCGTCGAGGCGGATACCCTCGTCTAGGATGCAACGGCGCATGGCATCGCGCTCCACGTCGTGGTAGTAGCGGTCCATCATAGCCTCGTAGTCATCGTCGGAGATCTCGACGGTTTCCTCAGCGGGTAAACCGTTGAGAGCGAGCTTGCGCTCTGCGAAGAACTTCTCCTTGAAGTCGGCGAGGATTTTCTCGAAGGCCTCAGCACGGGCGTGCTTCTCGAGAGCTTGCTTCGTGATATCGTAGGCGGGCTGGTACAGCTCCTTGTTCATGCGCTCGCGAAGAGCCTCGTCATTGATCTCGTGGTCATACTCGCGCTTCACATCCTTACCGAGTTCCTTGCTCAACTCAACCTGCAGTTCGCACATGGGCTTGATAGCGTCCATGGCAGCCTTCAGGGCACCGAGCAGATCCTGCTCTGACACTTCCTTCATCTCGCCTTCCACCATCATGATGTTCTCGGCAGAGGCACCGACCATGATGTCCATGTCGGCCTGCTTCATCTGCTCGAAGGTGGGGTCGATGACGTACTCGCCATTGACACGGGCCACGCGCACCTCAGAGATAGGGCACTCGAAGGGGATATCTGAACATGCCAGCGCAGCCGATGCAGCAAAACCTGCCAAGGCATCGGGCTGATCAACACCGTCGGCGCTGAACAGCATCACGTTGACAAAAACTTCTGCATGATAATTCGAGGGGAACAGCGGACGGAGCACACGGTCAACCAGACGGCTCGTCAGAATCTCATTGTCAGAGGCCTTACCCTCGCGCTTGGTGAAACCGCCGGGGAAACGACCTGCGGCGGCGTACTGCTCTCTGTAGTCTACCTGCAGAGGCATGAAATCGGTTCCGGGAACTGCATCTTTTGCGGCACAAACAGTAGCCAGCAGCACAGTGTTGTTCATGCGGAGCATCACACTGCCATCGGCCTGCTTTGCCACTTTCCCGGTCTCAATTGTGATGGTTCTTCCATCAGGCAATTGAATACTTTTCGTAATTACGTTCATCTTGTTTTATAAAACATCTAAAAATAATAAAAAACGCGCCTTTGCGCAAAATCGGCTGCAAAGGTACACATTATTATAATAAGAAACGAATTATTGTGTGTATTTTTTCATTTTTTAAATTTTCATCCTCCTCCAAAGCCATCTTGGAATGCGCCGCCATAGCATGGTGAGAAGATGCCAGCGCCAGTCAATGACGACGATGTGCCGCTGTTGGCAGATGGCTTTCACAATAGCCTTTGCCACCTGTTCGGGATGGAGCATCATGGGGTAGTGGTGGGTGCCACTAAGCAGTTCGGTGTCGACAAAACCGGGACGGATATCGGTGAAGCGAATGTGGAGCTGGCGTTTGTTGCTCAGTTGCTCAAGGGCTTGAAGATAGGTGTTTTGTAATGCCTTGGTAGCAGAGTAGGCGGGAGCCTGTCCCAAACCTTTCGTGCCGGCCACGGAGGTGATGGCGGCAATGTGGCCATGACCTTGTTGCGCAAAATAGCGGAAGGCGGCTCCTACCATGCGGGTGAAGCCCGTGGCATTGGTATGCATGGTGCTGACCTCCACCTCTGGGGTAAGTTCGGGATTTTGCTTGCCGATACCTGAGGCGTGGAAGTAGAGATTCATACCCCCCAGACGTGCGATCAGCATGTGCAGCCCCTCGACAGCCTCTTCAGTGGTTACATCGATCTGTGCTACTTCCACCTGTTCGCCCCATTCACGTTTGATTTGCATCAGCCGTTCCTCACGGCGGGCACCGATGCCCACCCGCCAGCCGTCTTTCAGCAACAATAGCGTCACCTCACGGCCTAAGCCTGATGAGGCTCCTATGACAACAGCTCTTTTTTCCATCGTTTTTGTCAGGTTTAGCGACCTTAGGTCACATATTTCATTCAATTTTTTGCAAAGGTAGAAAAAAAATATTAACTTTGCAGCCAAAACCTTAAAATAAAGTAGAAGATGAAGAAATTTTTGTCGGCAGCGGCTATGGTACTCGCCCTGATTTCTTGTGGTGAAAAGCAGTTTCATGTAGCGGGTAACATTACGAATGCCAAAGACTCTGTGTTGTATTTTGAGAATGTCAGTCTGGAAGGTCCGGAAGTGCTTGACTCGGTGAAGCTGGATGAGCAAGGAAGCTTCGATTTCTCTGGAGGCCGTCAGGAGGCTCCTGAATTCTATCGTCTGCGAATCAGCGACCAGATCATCAACGTGGCCATCGACTCTACGGAGACGGTGACGGTGAAGGCTGCCTTTCCGACAATGGCTACGCAGTATGAAGTGACGGGGTCGGACAACTGTCTGAAAATCAAGGAACTGGCGTTGAAGCAGATTGGCTTGCAGCAACGCGCGATGGCAGTAAGCCAGGACAGCACCCTCACGATAGATGAATCGAACGATAGCATCCTCTCGATGATTGCCCGCTATAAGAATGAGGTGAAGAAACAATATATCTTCGCAGCTCCTGACAGGTCATACGCCTACTTTGCCCTGTTCCAGACTTTGGGCAATATGCTGCTCTTCAATCCCCGCGCCAACAAGGATGATATCAGGGCTTTTGCTGCTGTAGCCACCAGCTGGGATACTTACTATCCTCATGCGGAACGCGGTGCCAACCTGCACAATATCGCCATTGAAGGTATGAAGAACATGCGCTACCAGGATGCATCGAATGCCAAGAGCATTGATGTAGACAAGATACGTGCAGCGGGACTGATTGACATTGAACTGACGGACAACCACGGACAATTGCGACGACTGACAGACCTGAAGGGTAAGGTGGTGCTGCTTGACTTCCACATGTTTGCCCTCAAAGACTCACCTGCTCGTATCCTCCTGTTGCGGGAGCTGTATAACAAATATCATGCACAGGGGCTGGAAATCTATCAGGTGAGCCTTGACCCCGACGAGCATTTCTGGAAGCAGCAGACGGCAGCACTGCCGTGGGTCAGCGTCCGTGACCCCAGAGGAACGGGGGCACCGTCGCTCACCCTCTATAATGTGCAGGGAGTGCCGGAGTTCTTCCTGATAGATCGTGACAACAATATCACAGGGCGCTCGCAGACGACAGACGATTTGGAGCAGGCCATCAAAAAGCTGCTCTGATTTTATCCGCACCTTTGCAATATGACAGAGAGCGTAACATTACAGAACCTCAGCATCGGGTATGTCATGAAAGGACATCAAAGGGTGGTGGCCAACGGACTGAACGGCACCATCAGTACCGGTGAACTGACATGCCTGTTGGGACAGAACGGTATCGGAAAGAGCACGCTATTGCGTACGCTGGCCGCTTTCCAACCGATACTGGGGGGAACGGTGATGGTATGTGGCAGGTCTTTGACAGACTATACCGACAAGGAACTAAGCCGTGTCATTGGCATCGTGCTGACGGAAAAGCCTGATGTGCGCAATATGACTATAGAAGAGCTGGTGGGGATGGGGCGCTCGCCCTATACGGGCTTCTGGGGTACACTGAAGGAAGACGACCGACAGGTGGTTGACGAGGCCATCAGCAGCGTGGGGATTGATGGCCTTCGCGGACGACTGGTGCATACGCTCAGTGACGGTGAGCGTCAGAAGGTGATGATTGCCAAGGCCTTGGCCCAGCAGACACCCGTCATCTATCTTGACGAGCCGACGGCTTTCCTTGACTTTCCCAGCAAGGTGGAGGTGATGCAGCTGCTTCGACGACTGGCCGTCACAGAGCAAAAGACCATCCTGCTTTCAACCCATGACGTGGAGCTGTCGCTACAACTGGCCGACAGCATCTGGCTAATGGAACCCCAACGCCTCAGTACGGGAACCCCCCGTCAGTTGGCTGCAGATGGTACACTGAGACGTTTCATAGAGCGTCCGGGCATTACTTTCGACCCAGAATTATTAACGATACATATTACAAGATGATAGACGGGCATGGAGATGACATCTACCGCTACGAGGACATGGTGAAGCTGAATTTCAGCTCTAATGTCTACCAGTATGCAGACCATTCGGCATTGAAAGAATACCTGATGGAGCATTTTGATGTCATCAACAACTATCCGGAACCACAACCGCGCCGTCTGGAGAAACTCATTGCTCTGCATCATGGGATATCGTCCGAGGGAGTGATGGTGACTAATGGCGTTACGGAAGCCATATATCTGATAGCGCGACTATTCCATAACAGTGCCTCCATCATCCCGCAGCCGACCTTCAATGAATATGCCGATGCGTGTCGCAGCTGCCATCATCTCATCTCTTATGAGAATTCCGATGATCTTACAGAGTTGCCAAAGGACCGTGTCTATTGGATCTGCAATCCCAACAATCCGTCGGGAAATGTGCTGATGAAAGGCTTTGTTGACTATGTCGTCCGTCGTTCCCCGCGATATACCTTCGTCGTAGACCAGTCATACGAAGCCTATACCAAGGAGAAGCTGCTCGAACCTCGTGAGATGCAGGAACTTCCCAACTTGTTCGTGCTTCACTCGTTCAGTAAAACCTACGCTATTCCTGGTTTACGGTTAGGCTACATCACTGCACATCCCAACACCATCCGGTTGCTGCGCGGACTGTATCATCCGTGGGCTGTCAATGCAATGGCTATCGAAGCTGGCATCTTCCTGCTGCAGCACGGACGGCCTGCCATTCCCGACCTTGAGGCCTATCTGGATGAGACGGAGCGTCTGCGCAAGATGCTACGACAGATAGAAGGTATTCGCGTATTTGAAACGAAGACGAACTATATGCTCTGCGAGATAGACAAATCTACGGCCGCTGAACTGAAGGCATACCTCATACATCAACATGGCATCTTGATTCGTGACTGTAGTAATTTCTACGGACTCTCCAACCATTTCTTCCGTGTCACCACCCAGTTCCCCGATGGTAATGACAAGTTGGTTGAGGCCATCAAGATGTATCAAGAGAATAAAGGAGGGGTATAATATTTGCTGTCATGGAACAATTGCTGCATTACTGCTGGAAACACCGTATATGGCCTGTAACAGGACTTACCACCACCGATGGACGAACGGTGGAGGTGACCGACCCCGGACTGCACAATCGTAACAGCGGCCCTGACTTCTTTAATGCCAAAGTGAAGATAGACGGTACGTTGTGGGTGGGCAATGTGGAGATTCACGACAAGAGCTCGCACTGGTACCTGCATGGTCACGACCGTGATGAGCATTATAATAATGTGGTGCTCCATGTGGTGGGGGAGGCCGACCGTGACGTGAAGACCCAGGAGGGACACTTCATACCGCAACTATGTCTGACGGTTCCCCCGGCAGTACAAGCCAATTATGAGGAACTGCTTCGGACAGATCAATATCCGCCATGCTACCGGATTATACCGGGCCTCTCCCGTCTTACCGTGCATTCCTGGATGGCAGCCTTGCAAACCGAACGGTTGGAGCGGAAGACTATTGCCATCCGACAGCGGGCAGAACAGGCTGGAGGCTCATGGGAAGATGCCCTTTTCCAGACACTGGCCCGTAACTGCGGATTCGGTATCAATGGCGATGCCTTCGAGGAGTGGGCAAGGCATATCCCGTTGTCTGCCGTCGGAAAACATCGTGACGACCTGTTTCAGATAGAGGCGGTCTTCATGGGGCAGGCGGGGCTGCTGGAACTCTCTACCGTACCTGAACGCTACCAACAGGATGCACTCAACGAGGGCTATTTCGCCAAGCTTCGCAAGGAGTACCAATATCTTGCCCATAAGTTTTCCCTGCAGCCGATGAACAGCCAACTGTGGAGATTCCTCAGGCTGCGTCCTCAGAATTTCCCGCATATCCGTATCTCCCAACTGGCTAACCTCTACTATGGACGAAAGGCTGGTCTGTCGGCACTCATCGAGTGCAGGGACATGGCATCTCTGGCAGATATGATGCGTACGCAGGTTACTCCTTACTGGGAGACACACTATACGTTCGGGTCTGAAAGTCTGCGCAATGCTAAACATTTGTCGCCCTTTAGCATTAACCTCCTTATCATCAACACTTGCATACCGATGCTATTTGCCTATGGAAGGCATTCCTCCAGAGAGGAGCTTTGCGATCGCGCCTTTGATTTCTTAGAGCAGTTGAAGGCTGAAAATAACCACATTATCCGTATGTGGAAGGAGTGTGGACTGGAAGTCGAAACTGCCGGTGATTCACAGGCGCTCATCCAACTCAAGAAAGAATACTGCGACCGTCGCGACTGCCTCCGCTGTCGTATCGGTTATGAATATCTGAAAAAACCACATTCAACACCATCCATCCTATGACTCCTATTCAATATGTTTTCGAAACCCGTATGGAGGTTCGTGACTACGAGTGCGACATCGAGGGTATTGTCAACAATGCCAACTACCTGCATTATACAGAGCATACGCGACATCTGTTTTTGAAACAGTGCGGACTGAGCTTTGCAGAGATGCACCAGAAGGGTGTCGATGCTGTCGTGGCGCGTATGAACCTACAGTTCAAGGCATCCTTGCGCTGTGACGACGAACTGATTTCCCGTCTGTGGATAGAAAAGCACAATATCAAATATATCTTCCATCAAGACATTTATCGTGCCTCGGATGAAGAACTATGTTTCCGGGGAGACATCATACTGGTATGTCTCGTCAACGGCCGCCTGGCTGAAAGTGAGGAATATAACCGTGCCTTCGCCCCCTATCTGAAACAATAAGATGATGAATACGGAACTGTTCTATACAATGGCTTTGACCCGTATGACGGGTTTTAATTATGCTACGGCACTACAGCTATATCGTGAGTTGGGTGGTGGACAGGCCGTCTATGAACACCGCCATGACATTGGTGATGTGCTCCCAGAGGCCACACCACGATTACGGGAGGCGATGCGCAATTGGGATGAAGCCATGAAGCGTGCGGAGAGTGAACTGGCTTTTACGGAAGCAAAAGGCATCCGTGCGCTAACGATGCAGGATGAAGATTATCCCCAACGGTTGCTCGAATGTCCTGACGCACCTCTCGTACTGTATTATAAAGGTAATGCCGATCTTAACCAACTACGTGTCATTGCCATAGTAGGGACACGCCACTGCACTACGTATGGTCAGGACCTCATACACCATTTCATCAGCGACCTGAGACAGTGTTGCTCGCAGGTGCTGGTGGTTAGTGGGTTGGCATACGGCATAGATATCTGTGCCCATCGACAGGCTCTCGCCAGTGGGTATGAAACAGTAGGGGTGCTGGCTCATGGGCTGGATCAGATTTATCCCTACGCACATCGTGACACGGCAGTGGAAATGCTGCAGCAGGGAGGACTGCTGACAGAGTTTATGTCCCAGACGAATGCCGACAAGCCTAATTTCGTAAGGCGCAACCGCATCGTGGCAGGTATGAGTGATGCTACGATTCTCGTAGAAAGTGCGGCAAAAGGTGGCGGTCTTATCACCTGCGACATTGCCCGTTCATACAATCGTGATGTGTTTGCTTTCCCTGGTGCTGTCAATATGAAAGCCAGTGAGGGCTGCAACAAGATTATTCGTGACAGTGTGGCGGCACTGATTACCTCTGCCGAGGACTTTGTACAGGCTATGCGGTGGCCTGTGGCTAATGAGATGCCGGCAGCCGTAGAACGTCAGTTGTTCCCGAATCTTACCGCAGAGGAGCAACGTGTCGTCACCCTGCTGCAGCAAGTCAACGACCTTCAATTGAATGTGATCAGTGTGAAGAGCAACATCCCCATTGGACAGTTGGCGGCGTTGCTTTTCCAACTGGAGATGAAAGGCATCGTAAAGCCGATGGCAGGAGGCGTGTACCATTTGTTAGGATAATTTTAACGACTACGAGCATTGAAAATAGGAAGTATAGATTTTGGTGAGCGTCCGCTTTTCCTGGCACCGATGGAAGATGTGACCGATGAGGGATTCCGTCTTTTATGCAAACGATTTGGTGCCTCAATGGTGTATACGGAGTTCGTCAGTGCGGAAGCACTGGTACGCGACGTGAAAACTACGGTGAGGAAATTGGCTATCAGTGATGAAGAACGCCCTGTAGGCATTCAGATCTATGGGCGTGATATAGATGCGATGGTGGAGGCTGCCAAAATTGTAGAGCAGGCTGGCCCAGACGTGATTGACCTCAACTTTGGATGCCCGGTCAAGAAGGTAGCGGGCAAGGGAGCCGGTGCCGGTATGCTGCAGAACATCCCGAAGATGCTGGAGATTACACAGCAGGTTGTTGAGGCGGTCCGACTGCCGGTAACAGTCAAGACGCGCTTGGGATCGAATTGCGAACAGCTCATTATTACCACGCTGGCAGAACAGCTGCAACAGTGCGGAATTCAAGCACTGACCATACATGGCCGTACACGCAGCCAAATGTATACGGGTGAGGCTGACTGGACGCTGATAGGCGAGGTAAAACACAACCCGTGCATTCATATTCCTATTATAGGCAATGGTGACATCAAATCCTTAGATGATGCAGACCTTGCTTTTGACAAGTATGGCGTTGATGCAGTGATGATTGGACGTGCCACCTTTGGCTGTCCGTGGTTGTTCAGCAGAAGAGAATTGACGCTGGATGAGAAGATTGATCTGCTGGAAGAACAACTAAGTATCAATATCGAGCGTACGGGCAATGAGTTACGCGGTATACTGCATACGCGCCGTCATCTCGCTGCTACCCCCGTATTCAAGGGCATTCCAGACTTCCGGCAGACACGCATAGCGATGTTGCGCGCTGAACGGAAAGACGAACTGATGGCCATCTTGGAGGATTGCCGACATCGCCTTGGAAAGAAAGAAGAATAAAAGAGATTAGTTGTACTTAAGAATCTGACCAGCGCGCAGGCGGGCATTCTTCTTCAGGTGGTTGAGCTTCATGATGGCATCCACGGTGGTACCACGCTTGCGGGCAATGGAGAAGAGCGTCTCGCCGCGCTTAACCTTGTGGAAACGGCTCTCGTGGGTGTAAGAAGCCTCGGGGGCTGCTGTTGCCAATTCCACTTCGTCATCAGAGCCAAAGCTCATGCTGCTGACACCGCGCAGGCGAGAGGCGAGAGCTGACTCACGCTGATAAGTAGCCTTGCGGAACATGTAGTAATCGTCGACAACATCTTGATTGCGGAAATCGAACAGAAGAGCGGGGTTCAGGGCAAAACCACAGAGACGGGTCTCAAAATGCAGGTGAGAACCAGTGCTGCGACCTGTGTTACCTCCCAGTCCGATAGGATCTCCGGCACGAACTTCCTGGTCTTCTTCCACCAGTTGCTTCGACATGTGAGCATAGTAGGTTTCCAAACCGTTATCGTGGCGTATCACTACATATTTGCCGTAACCACGTCCTTCGTAGCGTACTACGCGAACTTTACCGTCAAAAGCAGCACGAATGGTATCACCGATATACACCTTGATATCCAGACCCTTGTGCTGGCGACCCCAGCGGGCACCGAAATTCGAAGTTAGCACGCGACTGGTAGTCGGCATACAGAAATTCTTCAGGGAGATGCGGAATGAGTCGGGCAGAACAGCTTGGCTATGAGCGTGCATGTTATCCCAATCTTCATATAAATCGGCTGCGGGGTTCTCTAAATTATCAAAGTCTATCAGTCGTTGCAGTGCTACACTGTCTACTGCTTTCATCTTACGGTCAATAGGTGCCTGACGTGCCAATAAGTCTTGCCCCGTTGTTGGGAGTGTGCTGATTGTTGCTAATGCCAGAAATGCTATTTTCTTGATAATTTTCATTCTTATTTTTTTGGTTCGGTTATGAGTTATTCCCTTGCTTAAAAGGGGTGTTCACCTGATATCTCAGGCCTCACTAAGGATAATAACGATGCAAAGTTAATAATTATTGTTTGAAACAGAACGGGAAAGACCTGAAGTTTAAGGTTTATTTGTGTGTTTTAACACTTATCCTGCTTATTTCTCGCTTTTCCAGTCCATTTTTTTGCTTTCCAATTAGGAAATGGCTCCCCAGTTGATATTGGTTTTACGCAATTCGCGCAGTCGTCGCCAAAGTAGCGCATAGCGTTCTGACGTACATTCCGGGTCGTTATTGATGATGATTTGTGCCTCGTCACGAGCCATCTGTACCAGTTGGCCGTCGCGGGCAATGTCTGCAATTTTCAGGTCAAAGGCCATGCCACTTTGCTGGGTTCCCTCCAGGTCGCCTGGGCCTCGTAGCTTGAGGTCGGCTTCGGCAATACGGAAGCCGTCGTTGGTCTCACACATGATGTCAATGCGCTTGCGGGTGTCTTCTGCCAGCTTAAAACCTGTGACGAGTATGCAGTATGACTGGTCGGCACCACGACCTACGCGGCCTCTGAGCTGATGGAGTTGGGAAAGTCCGAAACGCTGGGCTTCGAGAATAACCATTACGGAGGCATTGGGAACGTTGACACCTACCTCGATGACGGTGGTGGCAACGAGAATTTGTGTCTCGCCACGAACGAACTTTTGCATCTCGGCTTCCTTGTCGGAAGGTTTCATCTTGCCGTGTACTTTACTTAACTTGAACTCGGGAAAGACCTGAGTGAGCACCTCGAAGCCGTCTTCAAGGTTCTTGAGGTCAATCTTCTCGCTTTCCTCAATAAGGGGGAAGACGATATATACCTGTCGTCCTTGATGAATCTGTTTTCGTATGCCGTCATAGAGCGAGGGCAGACTGCGGTCGAAGACATGTTGGGTGACTATGGGTTTACGACCAGGCGGCAACTCGTCGATAACACTCACGTCAAGGTCGCCATAGAGTGTCATGGCTAATGTACGGGGAATGGGGGTGGCTGTCATTACAAGGACGTGTGGTGGATTAGCGCTCTTGTTCCAGAGTTTGGCGCGCTGTGCCACTCCGAAACGGTGTTGTTCATCGACCACCACCATACCCAGACGGGCAAACTGTACCGTGTCTTCGATGACGGCATGGGTTCCTACAAGAATCTGAACCGTTCCATCGAGCAGCCCGTCGAGGATTTCCTGCCGCCGCTTACCTTTTATGATACCGGTGAGTAAGGCTACGCGGATATCCATCCCTTTCAGGAATTCCATGATGGTTGTCAGATGCTGCTCGGCCAAAATCTCCGTTGGGGCCATGATACAGGCCTGATAGCCGTTGTCCAATGCGATGAGCATCGACATCAAAGCTACAAGGGTCTTTCCGCTACCTACATCGCCCTGTAGCAGGCGGTTCATCTGGCGTCCACTGCCCATGTCCTTGCGAATCTCACGAATGACACGCTTCTGTGCCTCCGTCAGTTGGAAGGGCAGGTTGTTGTGATAGAAATCATTGAAATTGACCCCCACCTTTGAGAATACGTAGCCTCGATATTTGCGTCGCTGGTCGCTCGCATACCTTAATATGTTGAGCTGGACGTAGAAAAGTTCCTCGAATTTCAGTCGTACACGTGCCAGTTCCAGTTCTTTGGCATTCTGCGGATAGTGAATCTTACGTAGGGCTTCGTTGCGTGACATCAGGTGGAGCTTCTCAGTGATGAATGGGGGTAGCGTCTCAGACAAGGGGACTTTCAGCACATCGATGAGTGATTTGGTGAGACGCTCAATGGCTCTACTGTTGAGCCCCATCTTCTTCATCTTCTCCGAGGTGTTATAGCAGGGCTGCAAACCCATGGCTGAGAACTCTAACTTGTCGGCATCGTCCATGTCGGGGTGTACCACCTGGATACGCCCGTTGAACACTTGTGGGCGCCCGAAGACAACATACTCCGTGCCAATCTTGTATTTCTTGATAGCACTATCGGCATAGTTAAACCACGTCAGGTCCATCACCTTACCGCTGCCATCGGTGAAGTGAGCAACGACACGCTTCTTGCGGACTCCCATCTTGAACGTTTCGAAACTCAGGATATGCCCCTTCACCTGAATGAAGGGCATGTCACCAGTCAGTTCTGATATCGAGTAGAGCCTACTGCGGTCTACGTGTTTGTATGGATAGTACTGCAACAGGTCGCCATACGTCACGATGCCTAACTCCTCGTTGAGCATCTTTTTACGCTGAGGACCTACCCCCGGCAGGTATTGTATGTCTTGTTGCAGGATGTCGTTCATCCAATCACTACTTCAGCTATTTTCAAATCGTAAGGTGTCGTTATCTTGATGTTCTCGTGATTGCCCTCTACCAGAGTGATGGCATGCCCGTAGCTCTCCACCACAGAGGCATCATCTGTAAATCCGTCATTGTAAGGCTGGCGGTTGGCGGCTTTAAGCAATTGGATATCAAAGGCCTGGGGTGTCTGTACCAGTCGATAGTCACCACGAGGTTTTGTGCCCTCGCTGACGTGGCGTAGGGTCTCTACTACAGGAACAACAGGAATAGCGGCTTTCACTTGGCGGGCTGTTTCATAGCAGTTGCGAATCACATTGATGCTGGGGAAGGGACGCACCCCATCATGCACTCCCACTACGCCCTCTGCATCGTCAGGAATCAGGGCGAGACCGTGCTGCACGCTATGGAAACGCGTCTCGCCACCATCGGCCAAGTGGTATTCCACGTCGAAGCGGTATTCCTTGCAAAGTTGCTTCCAGTATTCCTGTTGTGCCTTGGGCAATACCAGAATGATTTGCAGGGTAGGGGAATACTCGTGAAACCTTTCGAGTGTCCGCATCAACACTGGCTTCCCACCTATTGGAAGGAACTGTTTTGGAATTTCTGTCCCCATGCGCAGACCCTTGCCGCCTGCTACGATAACGACATAGTCCATATAATCAATATTAGTAATTAGAAATTACTTATTTCTTATTACTCATTAGATGAACAAAGCGCATGCCCTCGGCTATCTGGTCAGAGGTCTGCTTGTTGACCAACTGGTTGAGCAGTTCGTAAGCGAAGGGGAATGCTGCTGCTGGACCTTCACCAGTGGTGACGTTGTCAGCGACAGTATAGAGGTCGCCAGTATATTCAGCATTGTTTTCAGCCAGCATTTGCTCAAAACCAGGATAGCATGTGGCTTTCTTGTCTTCAAGGATGCCAAGTGGGGCCAGAACGACAGCCGGCGAGGCACAGATGGCGGCTACTTTCTTTCCTGCAAGAGCTTGGTCTACAACGGCTTTGCATACACCCTTGTGCTCAAAGAGGTTAGTTGCTCCGGGCATGCCACCAGGTAGGAATAGCAGGTCGGCATCCGAGAAGTCGCCTTGCTCGAACATGATGTCAGCCTCAATGTTGACACCGTGAGCCGACTGCACCAGTGGGAAGTCAGAGATACTCACCGTTGTTACGTCCAAACCTCCCCGACGCCATACGTCAACGGGAATGAGGGCTTCAACATCTTCGAAGCCGTCTGCTAAGAATACATAAACCTTTTTCATATACAATTTGACTATTTACTATTTACGATTTTTCTTCTATTTCAGTGCTTGCAGGTACTGCTGAATGGTTTCACGTAGACCCAAATAGAGAGCGTCGCAGATAAGAGCGTGACCTATTGAAACTTCATCAGTCCAGGGAATCTGTTCGTGATAGTAGGCCAGATTCTCCAGCGAAAGGTCGTGGCCGGCATTCAGCCCCAGTCCCACACGGCGCGCCTCCTCGGCAGCAGCGATAAAGGGGGCAATAGCGTCCTCTCGATTAACAGCATACCCCGAAGCGTATGGTTCCGTATAGAGCTCCACACGATCGGCTCCACATGCCTTGGCACCCTCAACCATCCGTGGGTCGGCATCTACGAAGATACTGGTACGGATGCCTGCAGCCTTGAAGGTCTTGCAGATGTCCGTCAGAAATGTATGGTTCTCTATCGTGTCCCATCCGTGGTTACTGGTCAGCTGGTCGTGCCCGTCGGGTACGAGTGTCACCTGGTTGGGCACTACTTCCAACACCAATTCCATAAATGATTCGATGGGGTTACCCTCTATATTAAACTCGGTAGTGATAATCGGGCGGATGTCGCGAACATCCTGATAGCGGATGTGACGCTCGTCAGGACGTGGATGTACCGTAATGCCCTGTGCACCAAAAGCTTCTGCATCGCGCGCCACCTGTAGCACGTCGGGATTGTTGCCACCTCGGGCGTTACGCAGAGTGGCCACCTTATTGATATTTACGCTTAGTTTTGTCATTTTATTGATTCATTTTGTTGCTTTTAAGCAAATAATTACTATCTTTGCACCATTAATCGTGTTCGTTAATGGTGCAAAGATACAAAAAATCTGCGAAATAACAGCTAAAAAAGCGAAAAAACTTATGACCTCACGAAAACTAAGGTTCGCCATCTTCGGCAATACCTATCAGCCCAAGAAGTCGGTTTCCGTTCAGAAACTGCTCGCCTGTCTCTCCCAAAGGAAGGCAGAGGTATGCATGGAACGGGAGTTCTACATCTTTCTTACCACTGGTCAGCAACTGCCTGTAGATGGTGTTGAGGTGATTGAAGGTGCTGATTTTGATGCTGATTTTGTCATCTCGATGGGGGGCGACGGTACATTCCTTCGGGCAGCCAGTATGGTACGTGAAAAGCAGATTCCTATTCTGGGTATTAATACCGGCCGTCTTGGTTTTTTGGCAGATGTTAATGCTCAGGAGATAGAACGTACCATTCGTGCACTCTATGAAGGCGACTATGCCGTCGACACCCGTGCTGTGATACAACTGGAGACCGAGGGTGAGTCGTTGCAAGGCTATCCCTGCGCCCTTAACGACATTGCCATTCTGAAACGTGACAATGCATCAATGATAACCATTCATACTACGATCAATGGTGACTACCTGACAACCTATCAGGCTGACGGTCTTATCATTAGCACACCCACCGGTTCTACGGCTTATTCCCTCAGCAACGGCGGTCCTATCATCGTACCGGGCACTTCGGTATTCTCGCTCACGGCTGTTGCTCCCCACTCACTCAATGTCAGGCCTATCGTTATTTCGCAGGACTCGGAAATCAAGCTTACCGTAGAGAGCCGTACTCACAATTTCCTCGTGGCGTTGGACGGAAGAAGTGAGAAACTTTCTGATGCGACACGCCTGACGCTACGAAAGGCTCCTTATCGGGTTAAAGTCATCAAACGGGCAGGTACGAAATATTTCCATACGCTGCGTGAGAAAATGATGTGGGGGGCTGATCAGCGCGGCTGACTTTTTTCCTTTTTTAGGGTAATGCTTTAAATATAAATAGGTGGAAATGTTAAAAATGACATTTCCACTAAAAAAACTTGCCAAAATATTTGGAAGGTACGGACAATAGTCTTACCTTTGCAGTGTACTATTCAAGTAATACACTATTACGGTAATAACAACAACCAAAATATAACGATTATGATAGAAGTAAAGAACATCAGTTTTAAGTATGCAGGCAGCAACAGCCTGGTATTCGACGATTTCAACCTGACGCTGGAAGAGAACAACATCTATGGCCTGTTGGGTAAGAACGGTACGGGCAAGTCGACACTGCTTTATCTCATTGCAGGACTGTTGCGCCCTAAGAAGGGTACCGTATGGTTCGATGGCATCGAAACTAAGAAGCGCAGGCCCGAAACCCTTCAGGAAATATTCATTGTGCCTGAGGAGTTCGACCTGCCCGCCATGTCGCTCCGTCAGTATGTCAAGATCAATGCGCCCTTCTATCCTCATTTCAGTCGCGAGGTACTCGAGGCTTGTCTAAAAGACTTCGAGCTTACCACCGACCTGAAGCTGAATGCCCTCTCGATGGGACAGAAGAAGAAGGTCTTTATGTCGTTCGCATTGGCTGCAGGGACAAAGCTGTTGCTGATGGACGAGCCCACCAATGGTCTTGACATCCCATCGAAGTCGCAGTTCCGCAAGGTCGTTGCCCAGTACATGACGGAAGACCGTACGCTGATCATCTCGACCCATCAGGTGCACGATGTAGAGAGCTTATTGGACCACATCCTGATTCTCTCACAGCAGAAGCTCTTGCTCGATGCTTCTGTGGCAGAAATCTCTGAGAAGTACTCCTTCGAGTATCGCACACCCGACCAGATGGACGACGCCATCTATGCGGAGCCTTCGCTTCAGGGTAATGCGGTGATTGTCCCTCGTAAGATTGACAGCGCTGAGACGCAGATGAACCTCGAACTGCTCTTTAATGCAGTCAACGAAGGGAAGATTTGAATAATTGACAATTGATAATTGACAATTGATAGTTATGATACAGTTTAATTTAAATAGATTCGGAAAGCTGGTGCAATGGTCGCTGACCTACGACAAGCGGTACTACGTGAAGTCCTTCCTGCAGATATTGGTCATCATGCTGCTTGGTTTCCTGTTCTTTCCGATGCTTAATAAGAGTGATCATGCCGTAGGTTATACGATGAGTAGCATCATGGTAGCAGCCATTTTTCTGGTTACCATCGTGTTGGGCTCCTCGTTTATGTTCTATAGTATGGAGAACGAGCACGACAGACAGAACCTGATGCTGCTGCCTGCCTCGAACTTCGAGAAATACCTGATGCGTTATGCCACATGGATTCTTTTGATTCCGCTCTATCTGGTGGCTTTCTTCGCTGCCGACCTGTTGCAGTATGTCATTCACTGGGTGCTTGGTCATGATTATGTCGTATTTGTGACGTCAACGCTGATAAGAAAGGCAGATATAATGAGCAATGCGTGGCATCAGGCGCCTGAAGACGCTAGGCGCATGATGGTTCATGCCTTACTTTTCCTTGCCATTTGGTCCCATTCCATCTATGCCTTGGGTGCCACGTTCTTCCGTTCGCGTAAGTACAACTGGGTGTTGACAACCATCGTCATCATACTGTTGGGCATACTGCAGGGGTGGATACTACCGTTTGACGACCCCACGTCGTATGAGAAAATGACGACAATGGATTTTGCCATTCTCGATATGGCTACAGGTCTGTGGATTGTGCTAAACTTCTGGCTCTCCTACAAGCTTTTCTGCCGTACGCAGGTTATTGGTAGATTCGTAAACCTTTAAAAGGTAAAAAAGTAAAAAGGTAAAAACAATGAATAATTTTAGTTTCAATAGATTTAGCCAGGCGCTTCGCTGGGTGGTAGGTGTCAACTTCCGCAACCTGATGATCTGGACCTTGGGCTATATGGTAGGCATATTCCTGGGCGAGCAGTTGTTCTTCATCTTTAATTCAGACTATGATGTGGCAAACTTGCTGGGTAATATCTCGCAGTTCTGCACCATCTTCATCCTGATTGCTTTGGGTGTAGGTCTCAGCACGGTGTTCTACGATTTGAACAAGAAAACACGTCGCGAGGCTTTCCTCATGCTGCCAGCCTCGAACCTCGAGAAATTCCTTGCGGCAGTGGCATATGCCACCATCGTATGGACGTTCTTTGTCGCTCTATCCTTTGTCGTTGGCGATACGCTGCGAATGGTGTATCGCGGGCTGGTGAATGGCGATGAGTGGATATCGACTGTTCCGATGGTGCTGAACACTATTCAGCCAGGTTTCGTAGAGACCTTTGCTCAGGAGTCCTCATTAGAGTATTTGGTAATGAATACCTTTGTACTCAGCGCTTTCATGGTATGGTTCCACTCGCTCTATATCCTGGGTGGTACGCTGATGCGCAAGTATTCCTTCGTGGTTTCTTCCATTATGCTCATTCTGTTTATGGCGCTTCTAGGCTGGCTGACAGGTCATTTTCACCTTCAGATATTCAGCTCCAGCTGGGAAGGCGACCATTATGTTGGTCAGTATGTGGGTCCTCTGGCCTATGTCCTCGCAGTCGTGCTGCCTCTGCTCTCTTTCTTCAACTACTGGGCTTCGTACCGTATCTTCAAAGGAATGCAACTAATCACCAATAAATGGACCAACTATGACTTTCACTAATGATAAACCCATCTATCTGCAGATGGCCGATCGTCTCTGCGACGAAATCCTCGCTGGCAAGTACCAGGATGACGACCGCATCCCCTCAGTTCGCGAATATGCCGTACTCCTGGAGGTGAATGCCAACACTGCAGTCAAGGCCTTCGACGAACTCTCTCGCGCGAACATTATATATAATAAGCGCGGACTGGGATACTTTGTCACCAAAGGAGCCAAGAAACAAATCTTGAAAGAGCGCAAGCAGCAGTTTATGAAAGAGCGTCTGCCAGAGTTTTTCCGACAAATGAAACTGTTGGACATAAAAAAAGAAGAGGTATGCAACCTTTTCAATCAATTCTACGTCTAAAAAGCAAGTAATATTAGATAATAATGATCCACTTAAAAGACATCAACAAGACCTACCAGGGAGCACAGCCGCTCCATGTGCTGAAGGGTATCTCGCTCGATATTGCCAAGGGGGAGTTCGTCAGCATCATGGGGGCATCGGGTAGTGGAAAATCTACCCTGCTCAACATCCTGGGTATTTTGGATAACTACGATTCGGGAGAGTATCTGCTCAACGGTACGCCTATCTGGAACCTCTCGGAGACGAAGGCTGCTGACTATCGCAACCGCATGATAGGCTTTATCTTCCAGTCGTTTAATCTCATCTCGTTTAAGACTGCTGTAGAGAATGTGGAGTTGCCGCTCTTCTATCAAGGGGTGTCGCGTAAAAAACGGCACGCCCTTGCTCTTGAATATCTGGAGAGATTAGGGTTGCTAGACTGGGCAGAACATTACCCCAACGAGCTTTCCGGAGGTCAGAGGCAACGTGTGGCCATTGCCCGCGCGCTGATTACAAAACCTCAGATTATTTTGGCCGATGAACCCACGGGTGCCCTTGATTCGAAGACCTCCGTAGAGGTGATGCAGTTGCTGAAGCAATTGAACCAGGACGAGGGCATGACTATCGTTGTGGTGACCCATGAAAGCGGTGTGGCCAACGAGACCAACAAGATTGTACACATTAAGGATGGCATCATCGGACAGATTGAGGAGAACCTGAACCACGATGCTTCGCCCTTCGGCAGTGGAGGCATAATGAAATAAAGATCATGCGAGATATCATTAGTGAAATATGGCAGACGGCTCGGCGCAATAAGCTCCGTACAACGCTTACAGGTTTCGCAGTGGCATGGGGCATCTTCATGATCATCGTGCTGCTGGGAGCTGGTAACGGACTCATCAATGCCAATGTGAAGCAGAGCAGCAATTGGCTGACGAACTCAATGGAGGCGTATGGCGGTACTACTTCGAAAGCCTATAAAGGATTGAGCGAGGGACGCTATATCAGTCTGAATACCCACGACCTGGAAGCTACCGAATCGGAATTCAAAGACCATATCGACGACGTGGGAGCCGTGTACTACCAAAGTGCTACGGTGACCAATGGCGAGCAGTACATGAATCTGCAAATCATGGGTGTGTACCCCATTCACAGCCAGATTGTGAAGCGCTCGCTGATATGTGGTCGTAATATCAACGACATCGATCTGAAAGAAAAGCGTAAGGTGTTGGTGCTGACCGACAAACAGGCCAAGGAACTGGAACCGAAGGATTTCAAGTCGCTGTTAGGCAAACATGTCAAGGTGGGCAATTTCTCGTTCAAGGTGGTAGGCATCTATAAGACTCCTGGCGATGGTGAGAGCTCGGCTTATGCAGCTTATTCCACCATCAAGAGCGTCTATGGTGCCAATACCAATAGTATTGGAAACATCGAGTTTACCTTCCACGGACTGCCTACAGAGGAAGCTAACGAAGCCTTTGAGAAAGACTACCGCCGTCGGTTGAATGCCAACCATCAGGCTCATCCAGAGGATGAGAGTGCCATTTGGTTGTGGAACGGCTATACGCAGAGTCTTCAGATGGAGCAGGGTATTGCCATCATTCGTACTGCTCTTTGGATAGTGGGCCTTTTCACGTTGCTCTCTGGTATTGTGGGAGTCTCAAACATCATGCTGATTACCGTTAAGGAGCGCACCCATGAGTTTGGCATCCGTAAGGCCATTGGTGCCAAGCCCTGGAGCATTCTGAAACTGATTATCACCGAGAGTGTCATCATCACCACTTTCTTCGGCTATATTGGCATGGTGTTGGGAGTCTGTGCTAACGAGTATATGGACGCTACCATCGGTCATGAGACTATCGATACAGGGCTTTTCCAGGCCACGATGTTCCTCGATCCCACCGTAGGACTCGACGTATGCTTCGAGGCAACGATGGTGATGGTGATAGCAGGTACGATAGCAGGACTGATTCCTGCTTTCAAGGCAAGTAGAATTCGCCCCATCGAGGCATTAAGAGCAGACTAAGACATGAGAATAGATATTGATTCATACAGAGAGATTCTCGACACGCTGAGTCGCAATAAGTCGCGGTCGTTCCTCACAGGATTTGGTGTGTTCTGGGGCGTCTTCATGCTCGTGGCACTGATAGGTGGCGGGCAGGGACTGAAAGAGATGCTTGAGAAGACCTTCGATGGCTTTGCACAGAATACAGTGATGATATGGGCCCAGCAGACCACTAAGCCCTATAAGGGATTCCGCAAGGGTCGCTGGTGGAGCATGGAGTATAAGGATATAGAGCGTCTCCACCAGCGCGTGCCAGAGCTGGATGTCGTGGCTCCCATTCTCTTTGCACCTTGGGGCCGTTCGAACACAGCCTACTATGCTGACCAGCGGACAAGTCCCAGAATACAAGGCACGTTGCCGGAATATGCCAAAGTGGTGGCTCCCAGAATGTACTATGGCCGTTTCCTGAACGAGATGGACATTCTGGAAAAACGAAAGGTCTGTGTCATCGGCAAGAAGATATACAAAGACCTCTTCAAGGAAGGTGGTGACCCCTGTGGCAAGAAAATCCGTGTCGACTCTACCTATTTCGAGGTCATCGGCGTTGACTACAACACCAATAGCAGCATGAACTTCAACGGACGTGCTGAAGAGAAGATTACGCTGCCTATCACCCTGATGCAGACCACCTATAATCGTGGACATCAGGTAGACCTGATAGCAGCAACGGGACGGAAGGGTGTCGTGATGAGTAAGATTACTCCACGCATCCGAGAGACTATCGCTCGTGCCCATTATATCGACCCTACCGACGAGCAGGGGGCAATGGTGTTCAATACGGAGGTGCTCTTCCAGATGCTCGACAACTTGTTCCGAGGTGTCAACTTCCTCATCTGGCTGGTAGGTCTCGGAACTCTTTTGGCAGGAGCTATCGGTGTGTCAAACATTATGATGGTGACGGTGCGTGAGCGAACCACTGAGATTGGTATCCGTCGTGCCATCGGAGCCACGCCGAAGATGATTCTCTCGCAGATTATTTCCGAGAGCGTCGTGCTGACGTTGGTGGCAGGCATGAGCGGTATTCTCTTTGCCGTGCTGATTCTCCAGATGCTTGAATTGGGGAATACAGAGGACGGCATCCTCGCAGCCCACTTCCAGGTAGGTTTCTGGACGGCCATCTTTGCAGCCCTCATCGTATCGGCGATGGGTGTGCTGGCAGGCCTTGCTCCTGCTGCCAGAGCAATGAGCATCAAACCCGTCGATGCGATGCGCGACGAATAACGACATAACGGTATAACGAAATAACAAAAAAAATAAAAGTATGAAAAAGTACAGCAAACTGATTATTGCAGCGATTATCGCGCTGATTTTCATCGGAACTTTTGTGTTCCTCTGGCAGAAAAGCCAGCCTAAGGAGGTGGTGTACAACGAGTTCACACCCAAGATGGAAGACATTCGTAAGACAACAATCATCACGGGTAAGATTGAACCTCGCAACGAGGTCAATGTCAAACCGCAAATCTCCGGTATCATTACAGAGATTCTGAAGGAGGCGGGGCAGTATGTGCAGGCTGGTGAGGTAATTGCCAAGGTAAAGGTGATTCCCGATATGGGACAGCTTTCCTCTGCCGAGAGCCGCGTGCGCCTGGCTGACATCAACCTACAGCAGGCCAAGGTGGACTATGGTCGTGAAAAGAATCTCTACGACCAGAAGTTGGTATCTGCTGATGAGTTCGACAAGATAGCTCAGAAGCTGCATCAGGCCAAGGAGGAGGTTGCCGCTGCCCAGGATGCCCTGCAGGTGGTGCGCGACGGCGTGTCGAAATCAAATGCCTCCGCTTCCTCTACGCTCATCCGTTCTACTATTAGCGGTGTCATTCTTGACATTCCCGTGAAGGTGGGCAACAGCGTCATCCTCTCCAATACCTTCAACGATGGTACAACGATAGCTTCCGTGGCCAACATGAACGATCTCATCTTCCGTGGCAACATCGATGAGACGGAGGTAGGCCAGCTTATCGATGGCATGCCTATGAAGATTACTATCGGTGCCCTGCAGGACCTGAAGTTCGATGCTGCCTTGGAGTATGTCTCTCCGAAGGCCGTAGAGAGTAACGGTGCCAACCAGTTTGAGATCAAGGCGGCTGTCAAGGTGGCCAAGGATGACAAGTTGCGCTCCGGCTACTCGGCCAACGCTGAGATTGTACTGGCCTCTGCCCAGAAAGTGCTCACCATTCCGGAGAGTGCCATCGAGTTTTCTGGTGACAGCACCTTCGTCTACTTGGTAAAGAGCATGGGCGACAAGAAAGATTATGAGCGTCGCCATGTCATCACGGGTCTCTCCGATGGTGTCAATATTGAGATTAAGAAAGGGATTAGCAAAAACGACAAGGTTCGTGGCCCTGAGATTATTGCAGATGACGATCAAAAGTAACAAGCCATGAAGAAGATTATATTTTTCTCATTTCTCATTTCTCATTTCTCATTAATTCCCGCAGGGGCGCAGACTCCCTGGTCATTACGCCAGTGCATCGACCATGCATTGTTGCACAATATCAGTATCAAGCAAAAAGAGAACCAGTGCCATCAGCGACAGCTGCAACTGTCCACTGCACGTTGGAGGCGACTGCCCGACCTGAACGGCTCGGTGAGTGAGAATTTCTCTTTTGGCCGTGGGCAGACACTTGACGGTACATATGTCAACCGCAGCACCAATAACACTTCGTTCTCGCTGGGAACTACCATGCCTCTCTTCACAGGATTCCAGATTCCGAATACCGTCAAGCTTAACCAGCTCAATCTGGAGGCTGCCACACAAGACTTGGAGAAGGCCAAGGATGACATCCGTATGAAGGTGGCTCAAGCCTATGTACAGATTCTCTACGATATGGAGATTTCTGATGTGGCGCATCGTCAGATAGCCATCGACTCCCAGCAGGTAACCCGTCTTGAGATGTTCCTGAAGAATGGCAAGGCCAGTCAGGCAGAGTTGTCGCAACAGCAGGCCACGCTGGCACAGGCTCGTCTAACGGCCACTCAGGCCGACAACAACCGTCAGCTGGCTCTACTCGCTCTCACTCAGCTCTTGGAACTACCCTCTCCAGATGACTTTTCCATTGTTGCCCCCCTCTTATCCCCCCGAGAGGGAGAAGCACCGATACACGCAGATCTTCTTTCCAAGGGCGGCTGGGAAGTTGCTTCCCCTGAAGCCATCTATCAGGAAGCCCTTGCCATCAAACCGGAGGTTCAGGCCGAGCAGCTTCGTCTCTCTGCTGCCGAGCGGAACATCAAGATTGCCCAGGCTGCCAACTATCCCACGCTGAATCTCAATGCCGGTCTGCAGTCTACCTATAACAAGACGAATGGCATGTCGTCTGCAAGCTTCGGCAATCAGTTGAAAAACAACTTCGGCCAGTATGTCGGACTGAGTCTCAGTGTACCCATTTTCAATCGTTTTGCCACACGCAACAACATCCGTCTGGCCAAGATTGACCGCGAAAACCAGCTGTTGCAACTGGAGAATGTGAAGAAGTCACTCTACAAGGAGATACAACAGGTGTTCTATAATGCCCGTGCCGCTAAGTCGAAGTACGAGAGCAGCCACGCTGCCGCACAAAGCAGCCGCGATGCCTTCATGCTGATGCAGGCCAAGTATGAGAATGGCCGTGCCAATGTTACCGAGTTTAACGAGGCCAAGAACAACTACCTGAAAGCAGAGAGCGACCTTGTACAGGCTCGTTACGAGTACCTGTACCAGACCGCCCTGATTGATTTCTATCGGGGAAAAGACCTCGATTTTTAGGAACTGCTGCTATCTGGTTCCCAGCTGTCGTTAATTGCCAAGGATGATGTTCACTACCGATACCACATCGCCCACGTCGATAGTACCGTCACCATTGGCATCGGCAGCTTGCTGGTTGAAGTTTTCAGCAGGTTTCTCCAAGATGTAGTTGACGATGGCCACCACATCGGCCACATCGACCAAATAGTCGTTGTTGGCGTCGCCTACAACCAGGCCGCGGAAGGTCTTGAGTTCGTAGAGTGCCTGCATGGCCTTTCCGGTTTGATTGTCGAAGAGGCTGGCATTGTACCAGCCGCTGGGTGTGACGGCATTCTGCCAGTTGACATTGTATTCGTTGGCTTCAGGGAACCACCAGTACAGTCCGTCGACGTTCTCGTAGGTGTTGAGAAGCTCGATAAGATCCTTGGTAAACTGTAGTTGTCCGGCATTAGTGGCTGGCCAGTTGGGAAATTTGCTGATGGGGTATTTGGCATCATCGGGATAATAGGCATGAGAGTAGCCCGTCTCGACGATTTGTATCTTCTTGTCAGGGTAGATGTTGCCAACGCCATTGAGAGTAGACTTCAGTGTGCTGAGTTCACCGTGGAAGTAGGGGTAATAGGAGATGCCAATGACATCGAAGTCGGTGACTTCCTTGCGTTTCAAAGTACGGCAGAAGTTGAAGACATTGTTCATGCTGCTCAACTCTGTTTGTAGAACAATCTTAGCCTGGGGACAAACCTCGCGGATGGCTTTGATGCCTGCCGACAGGTATTTAGCAAAGTTGTCAAAGGTGCCCGTGCCATAGTTGGCTCCACTGGGATAGCAGTGGCCGGTGGGCCACAGCATGCCGTAGGTAATCTCGTTGCCAGGCTGTACAAAGTCAGGAGTGACTCCGGCAGCAATCAGTTCGTTCAGACAGTCTTTGGTATACTGGTAGAGCGTGGCAGCCAGCTCTTCTGGGTCGCTGCTCGTCCAACCGCTTGGTGTTGAGTGCTGGCCGGGATCCGTCCATGTGTCGCTATAGTGGAAGTCGAGCAATAACGACAGTCCGGCATCCTTGATGCGCTTGCTCAGTGCCTTCACGTACTCCAGATCTTGGCGCACGCCCTGCTTCTTATGATCCTCTGGTGCTTTTGACGGGTCTACGAAGAGACGGACGCGCATGGCATTCCAGCCTTGCTGCTTGAAGTAGTTAATCATGTCGCCCGTAATCGTCGAACCGTTTGGCTCGCGAAACTTGGCCTTGGCTGTTTCGTAATCAGGTAGTAGCGAGATGTCGCCGCCCACATATTTCTGGGCTGTGGCGGTGAGGGGTGAAAGGACATAGAAGAGTAATAAGGTAAAGAAGTAAAAAGGTAAAACCTTTACCATGCGCATCGCAGCCTTGCAATTTGTTTTGTTTCTTGTTTTCATCATCTTGTTTTTGTTATTCTGTTTTTTCCTTACCTTTATTTCTTGTGTCTGTTTGCCCGCTGCTCACGGTATTTGGCTTTCTGCTGGGCAGAACCGCTGCCATGGGCACCAGTGATGTATTTCTTCTTCTTGGCTTTGGTCTTAACCTTGTCTTCAGTAGGGCGTGGCCCTCCACCACGGCCAAACGAAATACCATTCTCCAGAATTTCCTGGAAGTCAGATTCCTTACTCATAGTCTTTCTTTTAACCAGTATTGCTAGTATGAATAGTTCTACTAGTATTAATGATGGAACAGACGTACGCCAGTAAATGCCATCGCTATGCCGTACTTGTCGCAGGTCATGATGACATGGTCGTCACGAACAGAACCGCCAGCCTGGGCAATGAACTCTACACCACTCTTGTGGGCGCGCTCGATGTTGTCGCCGAAAGGGAAGAAGGCATCCGAGCCAAGAGCCACTTTCGTGTTCTTCGCTATCCACTCCTTCTTCTCTGCCATCGTCAGCACCTCAGGCTGTTCCGTGAAGTACTGCTGCCAGGCACCATCGCGCAGTACATCGTCGTGCTCATCCTCAGAGATATATACGTCGATGGTGTTGTCACGGTCGGCACGCCGTATGCCCTCTTTGAAGGGCAGTGCCATCACCTTCGGATGCTGACGCAGCCACCAGATGTCGGCCTTGTTGCCTGCCAGACGTGTACAGTGAATGCGGCTCTGTTGGCCTGCTCCAATGCCAATGGCCTGGCCGTCCTTGACATAGCACACCGAGTTCGACTGTGTGTACTTCAGCGTGATGAGGGCAATAATCAGGTCGCGCTTGGCCTCAGGCGTAAAGGTCTTGTTCTGTGTGGGGATATTTTCAAAGAGGACAGGATCGTTCAGTTTGATCTCGTTTCGTCCCTGCTCGAAAGTCACGCCGAAGCATTGCTTGCGCTCGATGGACTCAGGTTTGTAGGCGGGGTCAATCTTGATAACGTTGTATGTGCCCTTGCGCTTGTCCTTCAGTATCTCGATGGCTTCAGTGGTGAAGTCAGGTGCAATCACACCATCGCTCACCTCGCGCTTTAGCAGTAGGGCTGTGGTGGCATCACAGGTGTCGCTCAAAGCCACGAAATCGCCATAGCTCGACATGCGGTCAGCTCCACGGGCACGTGCATACGCACAAGCTATAGGACTGTTGTCAAGTCCCTCGATGTCGTCGACGAAGTAGATCTGCTTAAGGGTGTCGGAAAGAGGCAGACCCACAGCGGCACCGGCCGGCGATACGTGCTTGAACGAGGCGGCTGCAGCTAGCCCTGTGGCCTCCTTCAGTTCCTTCACCAACTGCCAGGCGTTCAGCGCATCGAGGAAGTTGATGTAGCCTGGGCGACCGTTAATTACTTCGATGGGTAAATCGCCCTCGGCCATGAAGATGCGTGAGGGCTTCTGGTTCGGATTGCATCCGTACTTCAGCTGTAATTCTTTCATTGTTTTTATTGGTTCATTTTCGTTTCTGCCTGCAAAGTTACAAATAAGCGGGCAGAATGCCAAAATTATTGTGTTTTTTTATCCCTCTTTGGGAAAAGAGTTCATGTATAGCGTGAAACTTTTACAGCTTTTTGCAATACGGAGTTGGCAAAGGTAGTGGTTTTTAAAAATAATAACATTTAAATTCCATATTCATCATCCGTATTTCATAATTATTGTGTATCTTTGCAGCACAAATCAGTAAACAGTATATTTGTAAATCGATAGCAACTATGGCATTTTTAACTAATGACAAACTGACCATCGTCGGCGCAGCCGGAATGATTGGTTCAAACATGGCTCAGACCGCCTTGATGATGGGTCTGACGAGTGAAATCTGTCTCTACGATGTCTTTTCGCCGGAAGGTGTGGCCGAAGAGATGCGACAGAGTGGTTTTGACGATGTAAACATTGTGGCTACCACAAATCCTGAAGAGGCTTTCAAGAACGCCAAGTACATTATTTCATCGGGTGGTGCTCCCCGTAAGGCTGGCATGACCCGCGAAGACTTGCTGGCAGGCAACTGCAAGATAGCCGAGGAATTGGGACAGAACATCAAGAAATACTGCCCTGACGTAAAACACGTGGTTATCATCTTCAATCCTGCCGACCTCACAGGTCTCGTGACGCTGCTCTACAGTGGTCTGAAACCTGGGCAGGTGACTACGTTGGCAGGTTTGGATACCACCCGTCTGCAGTCGGCTCTGGCCAAGAAGTTCGGCGTGATGCAGAATCAGATCACGGGTTGCGCTACCTATGGTGGTCACGGTGAGCAGATGGCCGTATTCGGTAGCCATGTCGAGGTGGCCGGTCGTAAGTTGACCGACATCATCGGCACGGCAGAGTTCCCCGCCGAGGAATGGGAGCAGATGAAGGTAGATGTCACTAAAGGCGGTGCCAAGATTATCGAACTGCGCGGTCGAAGCTCGTTCCAGAGTCCCTCTTTCCTCAGCGTCGAGATGATTCGCTCGGCTATGGGTGGTGAGCCGTTCCGCTTCCCCGTTGGCACGTATGTGAAGACTGACAAGTACGACCACATTATGATGGCCATGAAGACCACGCTCGACCAGAATGGTGCCTCGTTTGAGGTTCCACAGGGTACTGCCGAGGAGAATGCCAAGCTGGATGCCAGCTACGAGCACCTCTGCAAGATGCGCGACGAGCTCGTCACGCTGAACATTGTGCCGCCCATCTCAGAGTGGAGCAAAATCAATCCGAACCTGTAAGCAAAGATGAAAATAGATAATAGCATTAGGTAGAATTCGGATTCGATATAATAAACGGGGTGTTCGCTGAAAATATTTGCGGACACCCCGTTTTCTTTCTACCTTTGCATCATCAATCAACAGAATAGTATAAGGTTAGTAGTTTTTTCATAGGTAATTGGATTGTCCGCCGCCCCTGCATGTGAATGCACAGGGCGGCGGAATTTTCACTCATTGTTTTATTTTGGCATCACGACATCTCTCAGCCGTTCTACGGGGAGCACTTTTACGCGAACCACCTTGCCACCGTTCAACTCGGCCTCGACGGTGGTCTTGCGCGAGGCACGGAGACGGAAGCGGACGTTCCAACTCTTTGGCCAGGCGGGGAAGAGGTAGAGCTTGTCGCCAACTTCTTGGAGCAGCATCTCCTGTAAGGCTATCATACCGCTGCCACCCCAGTTGTGGTCGGGTGTCCAGTCGAAGCCCGGTCCCCAGAAAGCAGGGAAGCGATGGGGACCGTCAGCCAGCTTCTGTGTGATGAGTTGCTCGGCCTCGTCAGTCATTCCCAGGCAGGCAGCCCAGATAGCATCCTGTTTCCATCCGATGTGTGAGCGGAACTTAATGGCAAGCGAGTCGTTCTGATAGGTGTTGCGGGCGATGTCGATGTCGGGGCGTCCAACACCGTACATTCTCCATGGGAAGACAGGGTAGAGTTGGGTGCTCTCCGTATTCTGCACGCGCTCGTAGTGCAGGGCGGGGGCTATCATGCCGTCGCGGATGGTGATGTCGGGCAGTCTGGATAGTAGGGAGGCATGCTGCTCGAGCAGGGCAGAGTCGCCGCGCTCCATGGCGTAGGCCATGAGCGACATGGTGACTGTGCGCAGGGCGGCAATGGTGGAGGTAGAGTTATAGGCCCCCTTGTAGGTCTCGCCTCCGCTGCCGGGATAGAGCACGAGATGGCCGCCATTGTCGAGAGTCTTGGCTCCACGACGATTGGCCAGATACTGGTAGTGCTCGTCGAAGAACTGCAGACATGAGCGGATCATGGGGATATAGGGTCTGATGTCGGTACCGTTGTAGCGGTGAGCCTCCAAGGCCATCTGGCAGAATTCCAGACAGGTGTCCCACTCATATTCCAGCCAGGCGTTGCGCTCCATGCCGGGGTCGAAGCCTTCTGGCCGCTTTGTTCCGTATTCAGGATAGCAGGGCAGTCCGTAGTTCTCCACCTGTTCTGTGAGACAGGCTCCCTCGTGCCCCCAATAGAGTCGGCTGCGCTCTTCGGCATTCTGGTAAATGTTCCGATAGAACTCCAGTTGTGGAATCAGCAGGTCATAGTCGCCGCTCTTCAGCATGGGCCAGTACACCAGTCGCTGGTTTTGTGCCGTATGCACGCCGCCGCCCCAATTTCGGTAGTCAGGTGATACCCAGTATTCGGAACTGAGGTTGACGTATTGCGGGTCGAAGGTGAATAGACCGCCGTTGAACTTGGTGGGCCACTGACCTCGGCTGTTGCAGCCCAGCATGTAGCGGAACAGCGTGTAGTTTCTGCAAAAATCAGAAACGGGTCTTGAATCAGCCCCCCTCGCTTCTATATAGCTGCGACGCCAGAAGTTCCGCCACCACTCTTGCGACTTCTTGCGGTCGGCAGCTTTTCGGATGGTGCGCTCCACTTGTGAGAGCTGGCCGTGCCAATCGTCGAGGGTACCCTGTGTGGTGGCCATGGCAATCTGCAAATGGCAACGCTTGGCGGGTTGCTCTGTGACGTACATCCACCCCTCATAGTCTGTACATCCGTAGAGACCGCTCACCTTGTCCATCAGCACAAATCCATCGCCCTTCATCCTTCCACCGAAGGTGAGGTGTTTCAGAGGGTTATATAGTTTTTCCTTTACCGATGTCATGCCTTGCTGTTCTACGGTGGCATCAAAGATGGTGGTCTCTCCGTTGCGATGCCAGAAAGTGACGGAGTGGTCGGTGGCCACGATGCTGTCGTGGTGGGTGACCAGTCCCTTCGGTGCGGCAAACTTGTATGATGTCTGGAAGCGGGAACGCTTGGTGAGTGGGGTGTCGTGGGTGCGCCAGTTTTCGTAGGTGACGGCCATGTTGACCCTTTCGCGGATGCTCTGCATGTCGACATGTACCACAGGCTTGTTGACATCTGCCCATAGCTGGATGGAGATGAGGCCGTCGGTCACCTCAACATAGCCCTCGTTCAGGTGGAGCACCTGACGGAAGCTCTGCATGTCGAGTGCCGGCGACACGCTGATGCGGAAACGTCCCAGTTTCAGCAGTGAGTTGTTCTCGTCGAACGAACCGCTACGCGACAGGTAGAATAGCACGTCGCCTTGCTCTACCCATACGTTCATACCTACGTCGCCGCCGCCGCACGGCATGGATTCAGAGGCGTTCTTGCTGGGTGAAGTCCATACATAGTCCTGTGGCTGGGCACCGACGGGGCTGCAGAAAAAACAGGAAAAAAATAATAAAAAAATGCTCTTCTTCATAATAATAAGACGAAAAAACAGTAACTTTGCACCCACTAATCAGTAAATCCATTATTATCATTATGAATCTGTGGATGTTTGTCTTCATGGTGCTGCCGTTCTTGGCCATCGCCTACGTCGGCTGGCACGTATGGTGCCTGCTGCCACTGGCCTGGGGCTGGCGATTGGCCGCCGTCATAGCGATGGTAGCCTCGTTCCTCCTGCTGTTTGTCAGCATCATGCGCAGCACCGACCGCATGCCCATGCCACTGGCTGTGGGTGTCTATGAGGTAGGCACGTCAAGCCTCATCGTGCTGCTCTATGTGTTTATGACGTTCCTGCTGCTCGACTTGGGGCGACTGGTTCACCTCTTCTCGCGTACCTTATTATATCATAACTGGTGGACGGCTGGGGGCATCACACTCTTCATCGCAGCACTCTTCGTCTACGGCAACCTACACTACCGCCATAAGTACCGCCAGGAGCTGACGTTCACCTCACAGAAAGTCAGCAAACCCGTGAAGCTGGTGATGCTGAGCGACCTGCACATCGGTTACCATAACCGGCGCGACGAGCTGCACCGCTGGGTAGACATGATCAACCGCGAACAGCCCGACCTGATACTGATTGCCGGCGACGTCATCGACGGCAGCATGCGACCGCTACTGGCTCAGAATATGCACGAAGAGTTCCGCCGCCTGAAGGCTCCCGTCTATGCCTGCTTGGGCAATCACGAATATTACAGTGGCGAGCCTGATGCCCAGCGCTTCTACCGCGATGTCGGCATTCATCTGCTGCAGGACTCTGCCACCGTCGTTGGCGACCTCTGCATCATCGGTCGCGACGACCGTACCAATCTGCACCGTAAGTCGTTAGGGAAGATTATGCAGGATAACGCATCCCTCATTTCTCATTCCGCATTCCGCATTCTGTTAGACCACCAGCCCTACCACCTGGAGCAGGCCGAGCGTCAGGGCATCGACTTCCAGTTCAGCGGTCATACGCACCACGGTCAGGTGTGGCCCGCCTCCTGGATTACCGAAAGCATCTACGAGTGTGCCTTCGGTTCCCACCAGCGTGGCAATACCCACTACTACGTCTCGTCAGGTATCGGCATCTGGGGCGGCAAGTTCCGCATTGGCACCCGCTCGGAGTATGTTGTAGTGAATATCATGCCGGTCTAAGTGTCTTACATCGTATAAAAATCTCCGTTTCGACCAATCACAAAACCCTTCACCGTACGCGTAATACGTTGAATATCACAGTATTGCGGTGAAGGGTCGTTGCGAGCTAGTTTTTGGAGGGCGAATGGCTGTAGATACAAGGCATCATTGCGGATACGCTTACGGCTATAGTCAATGAGACACGCCCATCAGTAGTTTGATGCCGACATTTTTTTTAGTGATTCCCATCTGTCCGTAAGTGGACTCCCTACGATAATTAGTAGCCTCTCTATGAGAATTAGTAGCCTACTTATGATCACCAGAAGGCTACTGACGGAAATTACTCAATGTCTGATGGACCACATCGCTGATGATTGATTATGGAAGAGCTAACATCTGCGATGTGTAAGCGTATTCGCAGTCACACCTTGTATGCAGTGCGCACTTTTACAGTCCCAAACAGACCCTTCACCTTAACGTGCTGACATACAATTGTTTACGACATCCGTGAAGGGTTTTTGCAGATTGCGATGGGACGATTAGAACCGATCAGGGATACTCCAATTGATTATTTTTGAGAGTATAATTTTGTTGTTTACAAAATAAGATTATCGGCTCGGCGGTTATCTTACTGCAGCCTACGCCTCGCTTGGAGAACTGGATAATATGAGCAAGGCCCGAAAGTTTTTCATGTCAATACCTCTTCGCGCATCCAGGCGGTGACGCTCTTGTGCATGCGCTGTTTGAAGGCGGCGCTGAAGGTGCTATAGCTGTTGTAGCCGCTCTCCCGCGCAAGCTGCTGGGCGACGATGGACTTGTGTGCAGCGGCAAGCTCGCGGTAGCGGGCTATGAAGTAAGCGACACGAAGGTCGTGGATGTATTCATAGTAGCTGGTGCCCTGACTGGTGAAATACTGGCTGAGATAGTAGCGGTTCACACCCACGGCTGCCGAGAGTTGCGACAAGGTCAGGTCCGTCTGCAGGTAGAGCTGTGTTTCCTCGCAGTGCTTCGCCAGCAGTTGGCCGATATGGGAAGCCGTGCCCTTGGTGGAGGGGTCGGGGGCATGGTTGTCGATGCTTAGGTCTTTCAATGTCTCCACGCGCCACAGCAGGAGACCCGCCAGCGGGAATCCGGCAAGGTGGGCGATGGTGGACATCACGTAGTTGTCGGTATATTCATAACTCATGATCAGTAGTACAAGGCCGATAAGCATCGTCAGGCTGAACCACACCTCCTTGTGCTCCAGGTCGGCGTAGTTTTCGCGCAGCCACCGCCCATATTGTCTCACAGCCACCACCATATATATAATAAAGCCTACGACGAGGAACAGCCCATAGACCTTGTTCGGGGTTGTGAGGTCAATGGATGGCAGGGCTATCTGCAGCACTGCAATCACCGCACAGGGCGTCATAACGACTACAATGGGCCACAGCGGTCGGCGGCGGTCCTGCAGCATGGCCAGCAGCGTGCCGACGAAGACGAAAGGCAGTGCCATACAGTCCATAGCGACGAGCAGCCCGTAAATCACCGAGCTGGTGTCGTCCGAGTACGTGTAGAACAGTATCCACCAGACGTGAACCAGGGCCATGATGCCGAATAAGGCCGCTGCCCAGCGGCGCAGCCGTGCGGGCGGCGTGATGTCGGGCGCGATAGCCTTGCCCCGACACGACAGCAGGTAGAGGAACAGTACGGCGGCTACGGCAGTTCCTGCGCCGTGGAGCTGGAGATACAGTATCGACAATGGAGTTATCTGTTCGGGCATATCTTTTTTTATTATTGCAGCATCTTGCGTGCAAAATTACTATTTTTTCGGTGAAATCGGTCGAATTTTCTCCAAAAAAGTTTTATTTTTCCCCATTTCATCGGCATTTTCCGATATAAAACACGCAAAAATAGAGATTAAAATGCGTTCATGCGTAAGTCTGCGGGAGGGTAGGGTGACTTTCAGTTAATGCAAAAAAAGTCTCAGTTAATGCAAAATCTTTGCTCGCGACGCTATTATCTTTGTATGTTTCGATTATTTTGAGTACCTTTGAGCCAAAATATAAACCATAATAGAATTAATTATGAGATTTTTATTAGTATTAATTTCTGCGATATTGCTGTCGTCGCAGACCGTGAAGGCTGATAAGTTAACTGATAATGGCAAATTCACGATGAGCCTCAGAGACGAAAACGGCAAAGCCTATAAGGACCACGTCAGAATTATGATACTGATGGCCGACCTTGAGGGGCGCGATACGTGGATGGAAGACGGCTATATCAGGGCTTACGAGGAGGAGCCTGGCAACTTTGATAAAGAAAATAAGGGTAAATACATTAACATTGCCAGAGTTTATACCTATGATCAGGATGGTAACGGGCTTCCCCAGCACAGAATCAAGGCCCAATTATTGATGGAAGGTGCCACGGTGATTCTGAACAATGCGGGCTACGTCAAACTGGAGCATACCGAGAAAGAATACTCCATCACCAAGCAGGGGGATTACGACTATCCGCAAGCAGAACTGGATATCTACTGGGGCCCTGAGATGGCTGGCAAGAAATGGTATCTTGTGTACCATGCGCAAATTGACACAGATAATGAATTCTGGCGCAATAAAAAGCTCGGGGAGGTTGACTGTACGGGTGACTTGGGTCGCAATAAGCTCGATGCCGCCAACTTCAAGATTCAGCGAACAGACGCAAAGAACTTTACGTTTACCACACCTGCATTGCCTAAGAACAATTGCATTAGCGAGCTGGCCAAGCAAGACCAGAAGCACCGTGCTTGGTATATCGTGAAATCAACCTACACTCTTTACGACAATACGACTGTCGCCGCAAGAGACTCTTTCGAGTGTATACCAACAGCGAAAGGTAATCTCTTTAAAATTCCCAGTTCAGTGGGTAATTTCAAGCGTGTCGATATGGATATTGAGGCCCACGATACCTATAAGTCTGGCATAGACAAGTATAAGGACAAAGCCAATCAGGGCTTTTACTACCGCAAGGTGACACCCTTCAACAGACCGAAAATCATCCCGACGGTACCCGTGCCCGGCAGCGTGTCGGGCGACTTCGACCAGTTTGCCAAGAAGGTTACGCTGCACTGGACCGGTGTACAGCACTCTTACGAAGACATTCCGTACATCATCTTTTCGAAACCCTACATCTACCGCATCAAGACCGACAAGCAGGGCGAGCCCCTCAGCGGCGAGACATGGTCGCTGCGTGGTCATCTGAACAATCGCGTCTACGGCAGTCAGATGAACTATACCGACAATGCGGGCCTCTCCTACAACCAGTACTACAAATACCGCGTGGTGAACATTCCCGACGAATGGCTTTCCACCACGCCCGCGGCGGCTCTTTCTGACGATGCACTGAGAATGTTGGGCAGCAACGAGATGGAGAGTGTCGTCAGCACCGAACCCCGCGTTACCGTCAACCCTGCCGTACAGGACGCCACCGACGAGAAGAAGGTGAAGCTGAACATTACTTACTCCCGAGTACCGAAGGACTGCAACGCGAAGGGCTCCGTTTTGCGTGCCGATGCCGGCAAGAACAACTGGAAAGAGATAGGCACCTTCGACGTGAAGTCCGAGCTGGAGCCGAACGAGAAGGTTACCTACGTGGACGAGACGGCGGCCAGCAACCTGGACCGTTATCGCTATAAGGTAAAGATTTCACTCAATTCGGGAGCGAACGAGTTTGAGGGCGAGCCTACGGAATGCGGACTGATTTCCGGCACGACTGTCGATGAGCTCAACTGTTCGAAGGGAACCCACCAGAAGGCTGTCGTCCTGCAGTGGAAGGCCTCTCAGTCGGGTACTGCCAATACCAATTTCGTCATCGCCCGCCGTCTGGTAGGCGAGGATGACGACGCCTGGCAGGACATCCACACCGCTACCGGCACCGCCGACAACTATACGTGGCAGGACAATTCCGCCAATCCGGGATTCTACTACGACTATCGGGTCATGGCCTATTCCGGCAACTTGGCAGACAATACCAAGAAGCCCAGTAGCATGACCGATGTCGGCTTCTGTCAGACCACAGGAACCATCACGGGCCGTATTACCTATGCCAACGGCAACAGTGCGGTAGATAATGTACGCGTCACGCTGGATGCCAGCGGCGACAACGCCACCGACGGCTATTCCAAGCAGGTGGAAGGAGTCTCAAGGGGTATCTATTGGAATGCAGACAACACCGCCAACGCCAAGTTATTCAAGAAGGCCAACACCGTCCAGATGTTCGTACGTCCCGATTCGGTGATGAACAAGGGCATTCTGGGCACCATACCAGGCATGGGCCATTTCCTGTTGGAGAAGGATGCCACTGCTGCTGACAACAAGACCTTCAGGTTGCAGATGAAGTCAGAGTACTCCAACACCTATAAGGTGGCAACCTGCTATACTGAAAAGCCATTAGTCAGGGCGGTGATAGTACATCATAATAAATATCAAGGGACGATATCTACCATCAATATTGGCGGTCATGATTATAATCTTTATAATATAGACGATATTGAACATGACGTTTGGCCCTTCACCAGCCAATGGAAACAAGATGGTTTCACCGAGGGTAGAGTTTTCACTACATATGGTACAATACATGGTGAATTGGCACTTTACTTCTTTATCAAAAGGCAGCCTGTCACCGATCATTCGCTCATAAAGTCATACCATACGGTTTACGGACGCGAAAAGTACGACTTAGGCATCACGCTTCCTGCCAACGAGTTCTCACTGCTCAACCTGCTGAAAGACGACCAGGGCAATCTGACCGTGAAGGTCGGAGAACAGACCTCGACATCGAAAACGTCCATTGGTCTAGAATCAACATATGATTTAAGCGAGGAAATCACAGTACTGGAACAAGTTCCGTTTGATGTAGATCCCGGTTCTGAGGTAGATGCAGCTTATTTAGGAAGCGACGATGGAACGATTAAACAATCTGACTGGAAAGTCGTGATAGAAACACTAACTAAGGAAGTGGCAACATTACCTGAGGGGAGCAACCTTTACGACGACTATATTTTCGAGTTCTCTGTCGGTGGAGCCTGGGATGCCACCAACGAGACTGCCTTTCTCGGTAACCTCTCGGAGGTTCGCGTCTGGGACCACGTGCTGAACGCCAAGGAAGAGAGCAACTACAACGACCGTATGCTGAGCGGCTACGAGAAAGGCCTGCAAATCTACTGGCCCTTGAACGAGTCTGTCGGCAACTTGGCCTTCGACGCCTCTTGTACGAACGACTATCCCAACGGCCGCCACGCCACGGTGAGTATGAACATCCAGTCCTCGAAGCTGATTCCCACGATGAGCCAGTTGTCGCGCTACGGCGTGACCAACGACCAGGGCGACTACGTCATCCGAGGCATCCCGTTTGTAGGCTCAGGCACCAGCTATACCATCACGCCGACCAAGGGTGTACACAATTTCGAGCCGCTGAGCCGGACGGCCTATATCAGTGCCAACTCGCTGACGCAGAACAACTACGACTTCAGCGACAAGTCGGCATTTGCGGTCAAGGGCCAGATATTCTATGAGAACACCAACATCCCCGTCGACAGCGTCGTGTTCAAGATAGACGGCGAGGTGGTAGAAGGCAAGCACGGCCCCATCATGACCGACACCGAGGGTAAATACGAAATCAGCGTGCCCATCGGCAACCACCGCATCGAGGCCTATCGCGACGGCCACAAGCTCGACGCCTTCCCACAAAACGAGAAAGAGACCTATACCTTCAGCAAACCCGAGGTGGTGAACTTCTTCGACCACACGCTGGTGAACGTCACCGGACGCATCAACAGCGGCTTTGCTGACCACGATGCACCCTTAGGATTCGGACGCAGCGAGAACCGCATCGGCCAGGCCGTGCTGAAACTGAGCCTGGGCCGCGAAGCCAACAGCTCGTTCAACTATGTGGTGAACGACCAGGGCGAGGGCAACTTCGGCACCACGCCCATCAATGTAGCCAGCGCCACCACCAGCATTGCCAGCACCGCCTATCGTGGCGCAGGCACGGAGGCCGACAATACGAATACACATTATATATATATTACAACGGACGCCAAGACGGGCGAGTTCTCGGCCATGCTGCCGCCGCTGAACTACAAGGTGGAAAGCATCCGCTTCCCCAACGACGAGGCTGGCGACAAGGCTCGCTATAACAACCTGCCCTTCTTCACCGACAACCTGCCGATGATTAATGCAAGCAATGCCTCGCAGAAAGCCATCAAAGCCGACACGCTGCAGACGGACGGCAACAAGCAGACCTACCCCTACACCGCCAAGTTCATACACCAGCTGCGCAACAATGTGGAGATAACGGTGGCACAGAGCGGCGCCAAGGACAAGGATGCCTTCGGTGAAGAAAAGGTGGAGGCGAAGAAGCTGGACAAGACCACCGAGACCGTGAACGCCATCAACTACAGCGGCAACTCCTTCAGCTACGCCTTCGGCTATCCGCTGTTCAAGCAGCATGAGACCTATACCCTGTCTATCCACGTGAAGGAGAGCAACTACAACGTCGATACGAAGAAGGTGGTAGAGGAGATTCCCACGGATGCCGAGATTTACATCAACAACGAGGCCAGCTCCTCGACCTCAGTGTCCTGTGACTCGTCACTTGTAGAGAATGGCCAAAAGTTCCATGCAAGTAAGGTCTATCAAACACAGAACATCACGGCTCATCCCGACAAGGACGGCGATTTGGAATACAGCTTTGCAGTAGGCTATCCTAACGTCATTGGCAACTTTGTGCGCAATCTGAACATCAGTGTCACCGTAGGCAACCGCACCACGGTATGGGAGGCACCCAACAAGAACGAGCCCGCCAATAACCAGCCCAAAAATAAAGCCCTTGAGATGATTGTATTGGGTGGTGTGCTTACGGGTACCAACTATAGGACCAATACTCCCGACTATGTCGATATGGTGGTACGCCGCCCGCCAGGCAGCAGGGGCGCTGCCTCGTGGAGCGTAGATTCCGTGCGCTGTACCGCTGAGAGCTACCACGACCATCACTCGGACTCCTCTGCCGGATACGATTATATCGGCTGTGGACCTAAGAGTAAAATAAGTGTTTTAGGCTTTGAGGAGTTGGAATTACGCGTCATAGGTAATACGAAGAATGGCAAAAACTATATAAATGATACCGTCAAGGTTACCAGCTCGGCTGAGACCTATCAGGTGAAGGAGAAGATTATGACGCCCTCAGGAGGAACCTATACGCAGAAAGACGGCGACACCTATATAGGCCGCGGTACCAATCTGCTCTTCGGTAGGGGCGACCAAATCGGTGTCTATAAGCAGCCGGACGGTTCGAACAAGATAGAAAAGAAATATGCACTCTGCGTAGGCCGTGAATTCACCACCACCTTTGTCTATTCGCAGGCTTATATCGAACAGACGCTGATTCCTAACTGGAAGCAGGCAGCCAAGAGCCTGCTGGTGACTGTGGACAACCCGCAGGACGACAACCAGGCCAAGAAAATAAAGGGCAAGGTGATGTACTACACCAAGTATAAGGAGGGCGATGCGCGGTATGGACTGAGCAATGCCGACCCGGCCTTTACGGAGGCGGAGCGTAAAGCCGCCGACGGATATCCCAGCTATCGTGTCGTCGACGGCCGCTCCACCAAATCGGGTGTTTACGTTGACTCCATCCAATACTGCCTGGGCCAGATCAAGGGCTGGCAGGACTGGATAGCCAAGAACGAGGAGGACAAGCTGAGGGCCTTTGGCGACGAGAAGACTTATCTGGAGAAGAACTACAGCATAGCCGGCGGCAGCAGCGTCAACCACTCTTCAGCCAACACACAGAAGAAATCAATAGGTTCCAGCTTCAACTATACGACTATCATCAACGGCGAGACGAATGCCGGTGTTCTGGTTAACGAAATGGGCTCCTATGCCACCTTGGCTTGTAATGTGAAAGACGGAACCCAGCATAGTGATGAGACGACGACAACGACGACCCGCACTATCGACTGGACGATAAGCGACGCGGAGCCTACCACCGCCCTGTCGGTGAACGTGTACCAGTCGCCCCGTATGTGGGGTCCCATCTTCCGCACGCTTGGCGGACAGACCAGCAACCCCTACGAGGGTGCCACCTATACGAAATACTACTCACCAGACTCCAAGCTCGACGAGGCTACCATGCGCGTGGAGAAACCCGAGATGCGACTGCTTAGCGACTCCTACGTGACCAATGTGCCATCGGGTTCGGCAGCGCAGTTCAAGCTGCAGCTCTCGAACGCCAGCGAGACAAACACCACCTGCGAATACGTGCTGGAGTGTAAGGACGGCAGCAATCCTAACGGTGCCAGGCTGATGATGGACGGCACATCGCTGAGCAACGGCAAGGAAGGCCGCAAGTTCAAGTTGAAGGGTGGCGAGAGCATTGAGAAGACGCTGCTGGTATCGCAGGGCGACCGCACCATCAACAAATACAAGGACCTGAAGCTGGTGTTCAAGTCGGCCAAGGATACCGCCACCGTCAGCCAGCCGGCATTCATCAGCGTAGAGTTCATCCCAGCCTCGACACCGATTGAGATGGCTGTGTCACACACTACCGTGAACTCGCAGGACTATGCGGAACACAAGGGTCTTGTGGTGACACTGGCCAATCTGGACCGCACAGACAGCGGACTGAAGGGCGTGCGCGTGCGCTACCGCCGCAAGGGCTACAGCTCGTGGACCATCGCCAAGGCCTGGCAGATGGTGAAGAGTGGCGAGACACCCGAGCAGGGCTTAGACCCGCTGCCCAGCACCAATCCGTTTACCACCGTGGTGGCCTTCCCCGAGGACGGCGTCTTCGAGTTGCAGGCACAGACCTTCGGTATGTATGGTCCTCAGGAATTGACCTTCGAGACACCAGCCATCGAGATTACCCAGGACATCAAGGGTCCGAAGGTGCTTGGCTCTACGTCGCCCATCGGCACGGTCAGCTTCATCAACCGCAACGACATCCATGTGAACTTCAACGAGGACATCAACGTGAATGCGCTGAGCCAGAGTGACAACTTCACCATTACGGGTGACCTGAACAATACCGCCTTCAGTGGCGACAAGACCACCAATCCCGATGTGGCACTGCAACTGGACGGCAACCAGATAGGCACACAGGCCAGCTTCCTGTTTGACAACAGCGACCTGGCAATGGATATGTGGCTGTACCGCCAGGCTGACGGCAACATTGTCAGCGTAGGTACCGATGCCAACCAGCTGTCACTCTTCACGGAGAACGGCATTGCCAAGGTTCGTGTGGGTGGTAACGACGCATCGCATATTGTGACATCGGGCGTAGAGCTGCCTGCCGACAAGTGGATGTACCTGGCACTGAGCTACAAGCACAACGACTCGAACGACAAGGGTACGCTGAGCGCCATCTATGCCGATGCCGACCACGACAGTCCCGTTGATATCCTGAAAGACGCGCCCACCAATGACATCGACCTGCGAGGCAGGCTGGTTGTGGGCGGACCGAAGATGAAGGGACGCATGCGCGACCTGACGCTATGGAACGATACCCGCGACGTACAAAAGTTGTATGCTGACCGCGAGAAGTCGAAGGCTGCCTACATGCCCGGGCTGGTTGGCTACTGGCGTATGAACGAGGGCTACGGAAAGACCGTGAACGACAAGGCCCACTCGCGCAACATGACGATGAGCGCCGAGAGCTGGTATATCAACAACGACAACCGCGCCGCCCAGCTGGCTGCAAAAGACTCGCTGGACATCGACATCTCGACCTTCGCACCGCAGATCACCGACAACTACGCCTTGGAGCTGTGGTTCCGCGCCGACGGGCAGGAGAGCAACAGCAACGCTTCACTCATAGATTTGCCGAACTACCTGCAGATAGGATTCAAGGACAGCAAGTTAGCCGTGAAGAGCAGTCAGCGCGTCATTGACGAGCAAGGTGTTGAGACGTTTGAGGTGAAGCTGGACAATGAACTGCTGAGCGACAAGAACTTGGTTGACAACAACTGGCACCACTTGGCACTCAACGTGCGCCGTGGCTCGTCAGCAGTGGCTTATATTGATGGTGCAGCCGTCAAGACACTGCCCGAATCGCGCATTCCGGCACTGGCAGGCTCTAACCTCTATGTGGGCAGGGGCTTCAGCGGTAGCATCGACGAGGTGCGCATCTGGAACGCCGCACTGGAAAGCAAGAGCATCGATGACCGCCGCCACGAGCGCCTCGACTCGACCTATGCCGGCCTGATCGGTTACTTCCCCTTCGAGTCGATTCATCGCACAAAGAATGGAAACGTAACAACCGAGTTCACTACCTACAACTTCGGTGACAAGCAGGTGTCGAAGCTCACGGCAACGGGTGTTGATCAGGAGCACAACCTGAGCGCTACGGCGCCCGCCCTGCTGCCCATCTCGCAGCGCATGCGTCTGGATGCCACGGAGTACAACTTCACCGCTTCTGAGCGCAGCATCTACTTCTCACTGCCCGACGACATCCTACCACGTATGGACGGCAGCGACTTCACCTTCCGTGTCGCCAACGTGAAAGACCTTTCGGGCAACGTGTCCGAACCTGTGGAGTGGACGCTGCACTGCGACTTCTCCACCCTGAGCATGACACTTGAAGAATCCGAAATCAGCAAGCCGCGCGACGTGAAGCAGACCTTCAACGTGTTCCTCCGCTCGGAGAGCAATGTCGAGGAAAGCTTCGAGTTCGTCAACCTGCCGAAGTGGCTCTCCGTGAGCGAACAGATCGGCAGCGTAGGTCTGGCGGGCAAGACGGTGACCTTCACCATCGCTGCCAACGTGCCCATCGGACGTTATACTACATATCTCTATGTCAAGGACCGTCTGAACATCACGCGTTCGCAGCGTCTCAATCTTATTGTGATGGGTGATGCTCCTAACTGGGAAGTTGACGAGAGCTACTACAACAGTACCATGACCATGACTGGACAAATCTTTGTCGGCAGCAAGATTCTGGAGTATGAAGACTCGAAGATCGGTGCCTTCGACCTGTGGGGCAACTGCATCGGTGTGGCTCATCCTGAATACATCCCCACGCGCGATGCCTACTATGTCAGCATGGTCATCTATGGCAACCCCATCGAGAAACCCGATCCACACGCCAGCTATGAGTATGAACACAAAGTCATCTTCCAGCTTTACGACAGCTCGACAGGCACAGTCTATCCGCTGGTGGATTGTCAGTTGCCTGGCGGAGAGGTGACGGCTTCCATTGAATTCCAGGACAATGCCAGCTACGGCAGCTATGATCATCCTGTCATCTTCAGATCTTCTGAACTGGTGCAGCAGCGTCGCGAACTGAACAAGGGCTGGAACTGGATGTCCCTGTATCTGAAGCCTGGCGATGGAGAGAAATGGGAGATTGCTTCTGTCTTCGATGAGAGCATCCTGCCATATCTTGAGGAGGTGAAGGAGCACAACTACTTTGCCAAGCCTACTAAGAACCGTGACAAACTTAACGGTTCGTTGCGCAACATAGAGGTGGGTAAGATGTATAAGGTACGCATGAATGATGGCTATTCCTTCAGCCGGATTGGTATGCTGATAGACTTGGATCATACACCACAGACCATTGCGCCGGAATGGAACTGGATAGGTTCGCTGGCACGCTATGTGATGTCGCCCAACGAGGCCTTCGCCGACCTGAGCCCTGAAAAGGGTGATATGGTGAAGAACCGCACCAGTTTTGCTGAGTACAATGGCTACACGTGGGAAGGACAGCTGCAGGAAATCAAGCCTGGCGATGGCTATCTCTACCACTCGAAGGCCACTAATGTCAAGACGTTCCACTATCCGAAGCAGACCATGACAGCCTCTGCCCGTGCCCGCAGAGTTCCTGCTAACGACGAATTTCACTGGACGGTGGAGAACATCAACCACTATCCCGACAACATGACCATCCTCGCCACGCTGGAGAAGGACGACGAGCCGATAGCCGATGCAGAGGTGGCGGCGTTCATCAATGGCGAGTGCCGCGGCACCATCAAGGGTATGGATGGCCATTACTTCCTTACCGTGCTGGGCGTCTCTGCCGAAGATACTCACAAGCCCATTGCCCTCAAGGCATGGATTGACGGCAAGGAGTATGATATCGATGACACAGGTTTCTACTTCACCAGCGATACTTCCTATGGTTCATTCGTAGATGGTCTGGTACAACTGACCATCGGTGAAGGTTCAGGCATCAACAGCATCACGGTTGACAATAAACATGCCGTCTGGTACGACCTGCAGGGTCGCAAGCTGAACGGAAAGCCGACGAAAAAGGGCGTGTTTATTAAGAACGGAAATAAAGAAGTCGTAAAATAAAGAACATGATGAAACGAAAAGAATATCAAAATCCCACAGTAAAAATTGTCGTTCTGACACACCGCACGTGCTTGCTCTCAGGCAGCGGAAACACTGAAGGCTATGGAGGTGCCAGCACTCAGAACTATATTGTAAATGGTGAAATAGATATTTAATGATCCCACAAAGAAAGAAGTAAGCAATGAAAAAAACATTCAGTATATTTAGCATGGCTGCCCTCTTCTTTGTGGGAGCCATCGTCACAGGGTGTTCGAACGAGGACGTAAGCAAGCCCTCAACCCCACAGCCGACTCCCTCAAAGAGCATCACCCTTACCACGACAGTAAGTAGAGACGGGGAGGGCAATACGCGTGCCGTGACAAAAGGAGGTGTGAAGACCTTCGCCGTGGGCGAACAGATTGCCGTGATCTATACGAACACGAGCAGTGAGCGGGTGGTGTCGGTGAGCAACGCCCTCACGGTGGGTGACATTACCAACGAAGGAAAGGATGCCAAAATTACCGTTACGCTGACAGACCCTGTGGCAGGCAGTGTAGATTATATCTATCCTGCCAATATGGCCAACAGCGACGGAACAACCAATTACAGTACTCTCTGTATGCAGGATGGCACCTGGGCAACCCTCTCCAGTAAGCTGGACTATGCCAAAGGCTCGGGAGAGATGACAGGCAGCGGCAGTGAATTTACGCTGCCAAGTATTGCGCTTGCGAACCAACTGGCTATCTGTAAGTTCAAAGTCAAGAATAGCGGTAGTGAAATTACAAGCAGTATTACTGGTCTTACGGTCAGTGACGGTATTAACACCTATACCGTCAGCCGTCCGGCAACCGACGCTCCTATCTATATGGCAATACAACCCGTCAGCAGCGACAAGACGCTTTCCTTTGTTGCCAACAATGCCTTGAATAGCTATTACAAGAATGTGACAAGCTTGACGCTGGCAGCGAATAACATTTACCCTCTTAACGTCACGATGACACAGGGACAAACAAAGGACCTCTCTACGCTCGGTGCTGACTATGAAGCACAGAACGGTGACATGCTGACGGGGAAACTCGCAGCCAACCATAAGATTTCGATTGCTGCAGGAGCTACCGTGACCTTGAACGGAGTTAGCATCAACTACGATGACTCTCCCGCATTGTCTGGTTCTTTCGCTGGCATCACCTGCTTAGGTAATGCTACGCTCATCGTCAATGGTACAAACTATGTCAAAGGCTTCAGCTCCGGCTACCCCGGCATCTTTATCCCTTCTGCTTCCACCCTTACCATTACGGGTGACGGAACACTCTTTGCCGCAGGCCATGAACATGGTGCAGGCATCGGCAGTGGTCGTAGTAATATCGATGCAGTTAAGAACTGTGGTAACATCATCATTCAAGGCGGTACAATATCGGGCACGGGCGGCACAGGCGCAGCAGGCATCGGCAGCGGTGCTGGCGCAGATGAGAACCCTTCATCCTGCGGTAACATCACTATCAAGAGTTCTGTAACTCAAGTCTATGCCACGGCTGGCTCAGGCGCTGAACCCATCGGTCGCGGTGACCACTCTACCTGCGGTACCGTAACGATAGAAGACTCTAAATTAATTACGATTTATGACTAATGATAATGAGTTGAGATACCCATCATCGTAAGGTCGTCGTTTGGCTCAGCCTTATTTTGTATAGCGGCACTCGGGATTTTCCTCCATATAGGTCTTCGAGTATGCTACGTAGTGCTCGGCATTGTCGGTCTGGCCAGGACGGGTGGGCTTGATATACTTGGCAGGCACCCCACCCCATATCTCGTGAGGACCAATCTTCGTATTCTGCAGTACCAGGGCCCCGGCAGCCACGATGGCACCCTCGCCAACCTCACAGCCGTCGAGCAGGGTGGCCCCCATGCCGATGAGGGCGTGGTCGTGGATGGTACAGGCATGCACGGTGACGTTATGCCCGATGGTGACGTAGTTGCCGATATGCGTCGGACCCGTTTCATGCGTCACGTGCACGCACGAGCCGTCCTGCACATTGCTGCAGTTGCCTATGGTGATGGGAGCCACGTCGCCCCTCACTACGGCATTAAACCAGATGGAGCACTCATCGCCCATCGTCACTTCGCCCACTATCGTGGCGTTCTCACTGAAATAGCAGTCCTTGCCCCATTTGGGGGTCATACCTTTATAACTCTTGATTAAAGCCATCTTTATGATTGCGGATTAACCGATTTACCATTTACAATTGGACGTCCGCCAGAATCTTTCGGGTGGCACCCGTCATCTGCTGTACGAAGGCACCGGCCTTCTCGCCCAATTCACTCATCACCTCCGGATGGTCTACGAAGCCCTGCATGATACGGCGGAAGTCGTCGCTGTTGCCAATCTCTATTCCTGCTCCGCAAGCCTTGAGACCCTGTGCCTCCTGGAAACGCTGGTTGTTAGGACCGAAGATGACGGGAACATCCCATACGGCAGCCTCCAGCGTGTTATGAATGCCCACGCCGAAGCCGCCACCCACATAGGTGACGTCGGCATAGTGGTAAATGCTCGATAGCAGTCCGAAGCAGTCGATGATAAGCACCTCGTAGTTGGTTAGATGGTCTGGCAGGTCCACATGTTCCAAAGAGGAGTAGCGCACCACTTTCCGTCCGACCAGCAACTTCTCAATCTGTTGAAGGTGGTCTTCACCAATTACGTGTGGGGCGATAATGAGTTTCCAGTCTGGATGTTCGTTGAAGAAAGGGATGAATATCTCCTCGTCGGGCTGCCATGATGAGCCGGCTACAAAGCATTGGCGGGGGGTGGGGGAGGCAACGAATGCCTCGACAATGGGTAACTGTTTGGCGGCTTCCTTGATTTGCAGTACACGGTCGAATCGGGTGTCGCCCACCACGGTGACCTCATGGATGCCGATGGTGGAAAGCAGCTCGCGGCTAATCTCGTTCTGTACGTAGAAGCGCGTGAAGCACTTCAGCACCTGTCCGTACTGACGGCCATACCAGCGGAAGAAGATCTGGCCGGGGCGGAAGATGCTGCTGACGCTGTATACAGGTACGCCGCGATGCTTGAGGATATGCAGGTAGTTGTACCAGAACTCATACTTGATGAAGAAGGCCATCACCGGACGGATGGTGCGCAGGAAGCGGCGGGCATTGGTCACCGTGTCGATAGGCAGGTAGCAGATGATGTCGGCACCGGTGTAATCCTTGCGTACCTCGTAGCCTGACGGCGAGAAGAAGGTCAGCAGAATCTTGTATTCCGGATGCTCGCGGCGCAGCTGCTCCATGAGCGGACGCCCCTGCTCGAACTCGCCCAGCGATGCGGCATGGAACCATACATACTTGGCATCGGGGTCGACCTTTTCTTTTAGGATACGAATCGCCCTGCGCTCACCGCGCCACATCTTACGAACCTTCTCATTGAAAAGACTTGCAATGAAGATGCCCAACTGGTAGAGATATATAATGAGATTATACATTTCTCATTCCTCGTTACTCATTTCTAATTTGCGAATCGCCCTGCGCATTCGCTCTATGGTCTCCTCCTTGCCGAGGAAGGCGGAGATGTCGAACATGCCCGGACCCTTGCCTTCGCCGACCAGTGTCAGGCGCCAGGCATTCATGATGTTGCCCAGCTTATACTCCTTCTGCTCAATCCACTGGTGAACAATCTGCTCCTGATTCTCCAACGAGAAATCGTCGATACCTTCGAGCACACCAATGAGCTCTGTGAGTTGTGCTGCGGAATCCTCTTTCCAGCGTTTCTTCACCGTCTTCTCGTCGTACTCCGTGGGTGCCACGAAGAAGAACGAGCACAGGGGCCACAGCTCCTTGACGAACGACACGCGGTCTTTCATCATGGCTGTTACAGCCGTGACTCGCTCCAAGGTCTCCCCAGGACAATGTTCCTTGACAATGGGGAAGAACAACTGGGCAATCTCCTCAGCCGACTTCATCAGGATATACTCGTGGTTGAACCAGATACCCTTGTCGTAAGCGAACTTGGCTCCGGCCTTCGAACACTTCGAGATATCGAACAAAGGAACCAGCTCGTCGAGCGAGAAGATTTCCTGTTCTGTACCAGGATTCCAACCCAGCAGGGCAAGAAAGTTGATGACTGCCTCAGGGAAGTAGCCGTCCTCACGATAGCCACGAGAGGTCTCGCCAGTTTTGGGGTCTTTCCACTCCAATGGGAATACGGGGAATCCCAGGCGGTCGCCGTCGCGCTTCGAGAGTTTTCCCTTGCCATCAGGCTTGAGCAGCAGCGGCAGATGGGCAAACTGGGGCATGGTGTCTTGCCAGCCGAAAGCCTGGTAGAGCATGACGTGCAGCGGAGCACTAGGCAGCCATTCCTCGCCACGAATAACGTGAGAAATCTCCATCAGGTGGTCATCAACGATATTGGCCAGGTGGTAGGTGGGCAGCTCGTCGGCACTCTTGTAGAGCACCTTGTCATCGCAGATGTCACTCTTGACGCGCACCTTGCCACGGATGAGGTCATCGACCAGGATTTCCTGTCCGGCCTCCACCTTGAAGCGCACCACGTACTGGTGGCCTTCAGCCACCAGCCGTTCTACCTCTTCCTTCGGAAGGGTCAGCGAGTTACGCATCTGCTGGCGGGTATGGCAGTCGTACTGGAAGTTCTGCACCTCCTGGCGTTTCTGTTCCAGTTCCTCTGGCGTGTCGAAGGCAATGTATGCCTTGCCGTTGTCTAACAGTTCGCGCACGTACCTTTTATATATGTCGCGGCGCTCGCTCTGACGGTAGGGACCCTTGTCGCCACCAAACGACACGCCCTCGTCGAAGCGGATGCCCAGCCACTTGAACGATTCAATGATGTATTCCTCGGCTCCAGGGACGAAGCGCGTGGAGTCGGTATCCTCGATACGGAACACCAAGTCACCGCCATGCTGACGGGCAAACAGGTAGTTATACAGGGCAGTGCGAACGCCGCCGATGTGCAGCGCGCCAGTGGGACTAGGTGCAAAACGCACCCTAACTTTTCTTGCTTCCATGGGTCTAAAAAGCTGTTTTCTATCTAAATTTTTGCAAAAGTACGCATTTTTTTTGATAATTAGCGCATTTTTTCGTATTTTCGCACTCTAAAACCAAAGTTTAGGGTAGAAATGAGTATGATGAATAGCAAAGACGCCCTTTGGTGGCGTATGTTTCTGATACGTGCTGCACTCGTCATTGCCACGGTGACCGTCATCGTCTGGTCAATGCCGCGCGACACCCGTACCTACTTCCATGTGGAGCAGGGAAAGCCCTGGATGTATGCCGACTTTACGGCTCCCTACGACTTTCCCATCTACAAGTCGGATGCCACCGTCCGTGAAGAGCGCGACAGCGTGATGCGCCTCTACGAACCCTACTACAGGTATAACACGGAGACGGAGACGCGGATGGTGCAGAAATTTGCTACCGACTATAGCGACGGTATTCCCGGACTCCCCGACAGCTACATGGGCATTATCTCCAACCGTCTGCACAGCATCTACCAGCAGGGTGTCATGGAGTCGAAGGAGTATAGCGAACTGCGTACCGACACGTCGCAGATGATACGTGTGGTCAACGGCAAACAGGCCGCCAGCGTGTCGATTCAGGAGATTTATTCGGCAAAGGCAGCCTACGAGCAGCTCTTCCAGGAAGAGAAACTGGCCCAGCAGCGGGCGTTGCTGCAGAAGTGCAACCTGAACGATTATATCGTTCCGAACCTGATTTACGACCGTGAGCGCAGCGAGTCGAGTCGCAACGACCTGCTTTCGAGTGTGCCGCTGGCCAGCGGTGTGGTGCAGACAGGTCAGAAGATTGTCGACCACGGCGAGATAGTCACCGACAAGACCTACCGCATCATCGAGTCATTCAAGCGTGAGAACGAGCGTCGCGACGATGACGTGAGGCAGAATCAGATGTCAATTATCGGCCAGATACTTTATGTCGCCATTCTCATGGTGTGCTTCACGCTCTATCTCAGCCTTTACCGTAAGGACTACTTCGAGCGGCTGCGCAGCATTCTCATGGTGTATGCCCTCATCGTTATCTTCGCCCTGCTGACAGCCATCTTCGTGCGCAACACTTTTGTCCACGTATTCATCCTGCCCTACGCGATGGTACCTATCTTCATCCGTGTGTTCATGGACTCGCGGTCGGCCTTTATGACGCACATTACGATGGTGCTCATCTGCGCCATCATGTTGCAGCATCCCTTCGAGTTCATCGTCGTCGAGACCGTTGCCGGACTGGTGGCCATTACCTCCCTGCGCGAACTGTCGCAGCGCTCGCAGCTCTTCAAGACGGCCATTGTCATCACCGTGGCCTGCATGGCCGTCAACCTGGCCTTCGACTGGACACGTACCGATGCGCTGATAAGTATCGACTACAGTACCTTCAACTACCTCATCGTCAACGGTGTCCTGCTGCTCTTCGCCTATCCGTTGCTCTATCTCATTGAAAAGGCATTCGGATTCACCAGCGACATCACACTCATCGAGCTGTCGAACACCAACAACGAACTGCTGCGACGGATGAGCGAGGTGGCACCAGGCACCTTCAACCACTCCATACAGGTGGCCAATCTGGCCGGAGAGATAGCCAACAAGATTGGTGCCAAGGCCCAGCTGGTGCGCACAGGTGCGCTCTACCATGACATCGGTAAGCTCTCCAATCCCATCTATTTCACCGAGAACCAAAGTGGCCTGAACCCCCATGAGACGCTGACCGATATCGAATCGGCACAGATCATCATCAGCCACGTCACCGAAGGTCTGAAGATGGCCGACAAGTACAATCTGCCAGAGGTGATCCGTAACTTCATTGCCACTCATCACGGACTGGGCAAGGCCAAGTTTTTCTACATCCGCTACCATAACGAGCATCCTGAGGAACCCGTTGACGACCTGCTGTTCACCTATCCTGGCCCCAATCCCTTCACCCGCGAGCAGGCTATTCTGATGATGGCCGACACGGTGGAGGCGGCATCACGCTCGTTGTCCGACTATACCGAGCAGTCTATCCGCAACCTGGTGGAGAGACTCATTGATGCGCAGGTGGCCGACGGCTACTTCCGCGAGTGTCCTATCACCTTCCGTGACATACAGTATGCCAAGACGGTGCTGATAGAGAAGCTGAAGACCATCTATCACACCCGCGTCAGCTATCCCTCAGAGAAGAAGTGAAAAACTGCGGCTGATTCTGTTAGAAGAAGCGGTGTTATCGCACACAGTTTTCTGCACATTTTCGCACATTTGTGCAGAAAGTGTGCGGATTTTTCTTAATTAGTGTTAATTGACATTGCACTTTTGTGCTTGTTTTGTGCAATGTCATTACCTTTGCGGCCGTTTTTAGATAATTTTATAAAAAAGGATGAAAAAGATTGTATTTTCGTTGAGTGTTTTCATGATGACAACGGTGAGCGCCTTGGCTGGCGACATCCTCACCAACACAAACCAAAGTGTGGCTTTTCTGAAAAACCCGTCGCGTGATGCCGCCATCGCTCTGGACGGTGTCTACTCCAACCCTGCCGGTGTGGCTTTCATGCCTGAAGGTTTCCATGTAGCCTTCAACTGGCAATATGCCCATCAGACGCGTACCATCACCTCTACCAATCCCGTTTATAGCTGGGGTCGTAAGAACAGCGGCGATACGAAGGTGTTTGAGGGCGTGGCCGATGCGCCTATCATTCCCTCGCTGCAGGCAGCCTATAATAAAGGAAAGTGGAGTATCCAGTTCAACTTCTCTGTTCCTGGAGGAGGTGGAAAGTGTGAGTTTGCCGACGGACTGGGTTCCTTCGAGCGCGTGGTGGGCAGTATCGCCCAGATGCTGCAGCCGCTGGGTGCCCAGGGCTACGATATGGATGGCTATATGCGCGGGCGTCAGTATTATTATGGTGTACAGCTTGGTGCCGCCTATAAGATAACTCCCGACCTCAGCGTCTACGGTGGTCTGCGCCTGCTCTACGGCGATGCCACCTATAAGGCCAAGATTAGCAACATCCAGGTGTTGAGGGCTGAAGGTCCTCAGGAGTTTGGCGCTTTTCTCGAAGATGCCACGACCACTATCAAGAACGGTCTTGAACTGGTGGGTGCCGGTATCCAGCAGGTCAATGCCGGCATAGCACAGTATGAGGCTGCCGGTGCTCCAGTCCCCGCTGAACTGTTGCAGCAGCAGGCGCAGCTGCTCGGTACCCAGGCACAGCTCAAGAAGAGTGAGGCCGGTGTGGCCTCGTTGCTGAAATATGCGCAGGGTGTCAACCTGCTGTGCAACCAGACCAGTCTTGGCATCGCTCCCGTCTTCGGTATCGACTATAAGGTGGGACGCTTCAACTTTGCCGCCAAGTATGAGTTCAAGACGCAGATCCGTATGAAGAATGAGTCGACCGTCAACGAGGCCAGCGCTATTCCTGCCGTCAACAAGTTCCGCGATGGTGAGGAAGTCAACGAGGACCAGCCCGCACAGTTGGCCCTTGGTGTGCAGTGGAGTCCTATCGACCAGGTGCGCATCAATGCCGGCTGGCACCATTTCTTCGACAAGGATGCCTCGTGGTATAACAATTCGCAGGAACTGCTCAAGCATAACACCAATGAGTTCTCGCTGGGTGCTGAGTGGGACATCAACGACCGCCTGAATGTCTCGGCCGGTGGACAAGTCACCCGCTACGGACTGTCGGATGAGTACATGAACGACATGTCGTTCGTGGTCAACAGCTTCAGCATCGGTCTTGGATTCAACTTTAAGGTGAAGAAGAACATCACCCTCTCGGCAGCCTACTTCCAGACCTACTACGACAACTACGACATGGTGACACCGCAGCAGAACATGACTGCCATCGGCCTCACCATCCCTGCCGGTCGCGATAGCTTTACACGTACCAACCGTGTGTTCGGTGTTGGTTGTCAGGTAGACTTCTGAACCCTGTTTCATGGTCGAGAATGCCAAAAATCCAAAATGTGAGTGGCTGAAAGCAGAAAATTCAAAAAACATTTTGTGTTTTCCATAATTATTCGTACCTTTGCAGCCGCTAAAGCCCAGATGGCGGAATCGGTAGACGCGCTGGTCTCAAACACCAGTGGGGCAACCCATCCCGGTTCGAGCCCGGGTCTGGGTACTCTTTGAGTACAGGCAAAAGGTCTCAAAAGCAAAGCAAAGTGCTGCAAATCAACAGATTGCAGCACTTTTTGATTTTTATATATCCATCCTACTTATCCAATATACTGCATGATGAGGTCTGCCATTTCCTCCTCCGTCTTCCCATCGGCAGTGACGACGAGCTGGTAGTTGCGGGTGTCGTAGCGCGACGTGCCGGTGTATTTCTTCACGTAGTTCTCACGCATCTTATCCACCTTGTCGATAATCTTGCGAGCCTCTTCCTCGGTGATATTCTGCTTGCGGGCCACGCGCTCCACGCGGTGCGCCATCGAGGCCTGAATGAGAATGCTCAGGTGGTTGGGATGGTAACGGAATACGTGGAAGCCGCTGCGACCGGCCACGACACACGACTTCTCAACGGCGAGGTCCTGCAAGATCAGCGTTTCGGTCTTGAACATCTCGTCGGTGGTCAGCAGGTCGGGTGCGTCGCCCTTCTGTGGCAGGTAGTAGTCCATGCTCATGCCTCCGTCAATCTTCAGAATGCGCTCCACGTCGGCCCACCAACTATGCTTGCGGCCCTTCAGTCGCTCAATCTCTTCGGTGGTGAGGTTATACTTCTCCTGCAAAGCCTTGATGACGGCCTTGTCGTAGAAAGGCACGCCTAACTTTTCTGCCAACAGGCGGCCGACGGTACGTCCGCCGCTTCCCAGTTCACGATTGATCGTGATAACAAATTGCTCGTTCTTGTTCATTTTCATCTTGTTTATTTTTTTTATGGTCAGTTTCATGCAGAAGCCATGCTTGGCAGGCTCTTCTGTAACTTGCTTGCACTGCTCAGAGAGTTCTGCACAGCTAAATACAATATAAGGTGTGATACCCGTTTCATGTCGTTGTTCGCAAATTTTGCTTGCAAAATTACACATTTTTGTCGAATAACCGTCCAAGATGTCAGAGCTTTTCTCAAATTTGAGTGTAAATTGTTACGCAATAATCAAACAATGTAGCATTCCTTCTTCTTTCTTATAGCGTGATGCTCTCTATCCTGAACCGCTGGATGCCGGCAGGAACGCGCACTTCTACGACATCGCCTACCTTCTTGCCCGTCAGTGCCTGGGCGATGGGCGACTTGATAGAGATTTTCCTTTCCATGATGTTGGCCTCGTGGGGGCTGACGATGGTGTAGGCCACCGTGCAGTTGTTGGCCAGATTGGTGATTTCGACCTTGGTGAGCAGGCCTACGGCATCAGAGGCCAGGCGTTTTGTGTCGATGACCCTGGCAAATTCCAGTACCCGCTGCTTGAAACGTATCCTGCCCAGCAGCCGCGACTGCTCGCGCTTGGCGGCATGATACTCGAAGTTCTCGCTGAGGTCGCCCTTGTCGCGCGCCTCTGCGATGGCCTCCCTGACTCTCGGCAGTTCTACGCTCTCCAACTGATGTAGTTCGGCTACCAGCTTGTCGTAGCCTTCCTGAGACATGTATTCCATAACGTTCTATTATTTTGAATCATCTTTCTTTCCCCCTCTTAATACTAACGTATAAACTTGCATATTATTTTCATCCCACACCATATTTTTCCACCGATGATGGTTTTTCATAAGTAGCCGCTTGGCTGTCGTGAAGAGCCTCTTCACGGCGGTGAGTGGCCTCCTCACAGGACTCGCGCGTGCTGGGAGTTTCCGGTACCAGTGACCTCTTCACTATAACGGAATAGCGAAATAATCTGTCAATCTGTCACTAACAAATACAAACCGCTGATAATGAGTATAATACGGCATGACAGATATGGTGACAGATATAGTGATAGAATGACAGATTCCCTTTGGATGTTAGAGCGTTATCAGTAGATGAATAAGGTCCACTGATGATGTACGATTTGTGAGAAGTACACACAGGGAAACCATCGGTTTCTTCGTAAGAAACCACTGGTTTCTCAATAAGAAACCGATGGTTTCTGCATGATAAATTCTGAAAAGAGTCCGTAAATAGCAATCTGTCATTCTATCACTATATCTGTCATGTTGCAACACGTTGTAATTCAATACGTTGCACGGATTTATGACAGATTGACGGATTTTTTTGCAAAAACAGAAGTTGACATAAAAAAATCATTGTTAAGCGTTCTCTTCCTTCATTTCACCAGAGAAAAAGTCAGCTAAGTTAACTTCATTACAGCTACAAGGGTGAAAGAGACCCTGCTGAGTTCACGCTACCCAAATATCGTAAAATATAAAAGCTGGCCAACGCGTGACCAGCTCTATAATTGAGTGAAGGAAACCAAGCGGCAAGGTCGAATTGCTCATCATCTCTGCGTTCGCAGCCATGCCACCGTTCCGCACATCGTGGCTCTACTTGGCTTCTCCTTTCACGCTGCAAAGATAGGTATTTTTCTCTTATCTTCCAAATTTTTGGGCAGCGAATTCAAAGAAAAATGCATTTTTCCTTTGATGAGTCGTGAAAAAAGTTCAGCTAAGGCTAAATTTTTTCGCAGTTTTTTCTTTGAAAGGACATTTCTTTCCAAAATTATTAGTATCTTTGCCCTCGGTTCGGGGAGAAATCCGGACTAATAGAAGCATTCGCTATTATTTCGCGTTAAGCCAAGAGCTTCGGAAACTCAAGTTGGTATAATAAGCACGAAAATAATATGTGAAGGTGGCTGACGTAAGTTGGTGGCCTCAATGTTCTCCCAAAAATGCGATGCATACGCCATAGGGCGTGATGCATTCTTAGGGAGAACATCTCCGGGGTACCGTTCCGAGGCCGCCCCGTGCTTAACGCGATAGGAATTGTGTCACGCTCTTCTTATACGTGTTAGCGATTGATAGTCGATGCAGACTTAAAACTATCAATCGTGTATGGCAAATACAAATTTAGCAAATGCCAAATCGGCAAAGAATGATGAGTTCTATACACAGTACACCGACATTCAGAAGGAAATGAACGCCTATCTGGAGTACAATCCTAATGTATTTCGTGGAAAGACGGTATTGTTGCCTTGCGACGATCCTGAGTGGAGCAACTTTACCAAGTTCTTTGCTCAGAACTTTGAATTGCTTGGTTTGAAGAAGCTGATTTCTACAAGCTTTGCTCCAGAATCGAAGAAATACAAGATGCCTTACCACCCCACTCTCTTTGAGACCTCTCAGCCTTATTTTGATGTAGACAAGAGTAAAACGAATGGAAAGATATTCGTCTTGGAGCGTGGCGTGACTGGTGATAACCGTATAGACATCAATGACCTTGAATGGCAATATCTTGAAGGCGATGGAGATTTTCGCAGTAAGGAAATACGGAAGCTGCGTGATGAAGCAGACATTATTGTGACTAATCCTCCATTCTCGTTGTTTAGGGAGTTTGTTGTTTGGTTAATGGATTCAGAAAAACAATTCGCTATCATAGGAAATGTCAACTCAATTTCATACAAAGAAGTTTTTCCATTGGTTAAAGATAACAAGATGTGGATGGGGGTAAGCATTCATAGCGGTGACAGGGAATTTGGAGTGCCAGACACTTATCCACTTGAAGCCTCTGGCTGGAGAATTGACGAAAATGGAAATAAGTATATTCGTGTAAAGGGCGTGCGCTGGTTTACAAACATCGACCATGGAAGACGACATGAGCCACTGCAATTAATGACAATGGCAGAGAACTTTAAGCATAGTAAGCACAAAGAAATCAAAGGTCAGAAAGACTATGCGCATTACGAAAACTATGATGCGATCGATATTCCTTTTACAGATGCAATCCCCTCTGATTATAAAGGGGCAATGGGCGTTCCAATTACTTTTCTTGACAAATACTGCCCAGAACAGTTTGACATTATTGGACATCCGCATGGGGATTATGGCTTGGAATTAGGTTTGAAACCATATCCTCGTGAATTAAAGGAATTGAATAAAGGACTTCGTGATGGCGATTTATACTATATGAAGGATGGTAAACCAGAATTACCTTATCGTAGAATACTAATCCGTATAAAGCAATAGCTTATGAAGACTACACGAGCAATCTATACCGTTGAGCAACTTTGCGACGGCTTTGAGTATAACGAATTGGAGGGCAAAGGTCTTTATGGCTTGGCTGGTCAATTGACCATTCAGCCTGAATATCAGCGTAACTACATCTATGCTGACGGCAAGAGAGATGTAGCTGTGATAGAATCTGTACTGAAAGGCTATCCACTTGGTCTCCTATATTTTAATAAGGTGGATGGCGGTAGACTTGAAGTGCTAGATGGACAACAGCGTATCACATCACTTGGTCGTTTCATCAAGAATAAGTTTGCTGTCAAGATAGATGGCTTGGAGCAAATCTTCGACGGACTGAACGAGGGGCTTCAGCAGAAAATTCTCAAGACGGAACTGCTGGTGTATATCTGTGAAGGTGAGGGCGAGCATGCAGAAGAGGAAATCAAGAATTGGTTTAAGACCATCAATATCGCAGGTATTCCGTTGAATCATCAAGAGGAGCTGAACGCTGTGTTCTCTGGACCTTTTGTTTCTGCTTGTAAAGCGGAGTTCAGTAATTCTCAGAATGCCAATATACAGAAGTGGGAGTCGTATGTGAAAGGTCCTGCTAATAGGCAGATGTTCTTGGCTGCTGCGTTAGAGTGGGTGAGCAAGGGCAATGTGGATGGCTATATGACTGCTCATCGTCGTGATGAGAACATCAATGAGATAAAGACCTACTTCAATACAGTTATCGACTGGGTAGACTCTAAGTTTGATGATGTCTATGAAGAGATGCAAGGCCTGAACTGGGGCGAGCTCTACGAACGTTTCCACTCGTTGCCTTTGAACCATTCTGAGTTGTCTGCAAAAGTGTATGAACTAATGCACGACGATTACATTACCAATCGTCGAGGTATCTTCGAATACGCACTTGGAGCTTGTAAGGACACTAAGTTGCTTAATGTGCGGTTGTTTGACAAACCCACAATGCGCAAGGTCTATCAGGAGCAGACAGACAAAGCCAAAGCTGAAGGCGTAAGCAATTGCCCATATTGCGCTATCGGACACGATGCCAATCGCCAGCGTATCTGGAAACTGGAAGAAATGGATGCCGACCACGTGACAGCCTGGAGTAAGGGCGGTGCAACGGAAATCGCCAACTGCCAGATGCTGTGTAAGACACATAATAAAGCGAAAGGAAATAGATAACCCCCCAAAAATGTCGTATATATAATTCTATAAACTAAATACGAGTAATTTATGAAAAAAAATGTTGTTTGGGCTCTTAGCGCCTTAGTGATGATGACAATGATGTGTGTGGGATTTACTTCTTGTGGAAGCGATGGTGACGATTCACCGAACAATCCAGGTCAAGGAGACGTTGGTATAACACAAGTTGGCGATATATACTATTTAGATGGCACCTGCAGTCGAACGTTGATGTCAGGGAAAACACCAATAGGTATTGTGGTCTGTCTTGGTAGCGACGGCGCTTCAGAAGGCAAACACGGACTAGTGATGGCGTTGCGCAATTCTGGAAAGAAAGGCTATGCCAATACTCCCGCTCCTACTGATCGAAGCCTGTTCCCCGTGATAACATCGTACAGCGAAGCATTGGCCGATTTTAATGGTGTTGCAAAGACGAAATGGCTGGCAGAACACGATTCGCCAGTGTCCACAAGCGTTGCCGAGTACGGTGTCAATACGCCAGGCGAGACCTCAGGATGGTTTGTTCCGAGTGTAGGGCAGTGGTTGGCTGCCATCAATGCGTTCGGAGCAAACGTAACGAAGGATGGCAAAATTGGTGATGCCAAGTTTGTTGATGCCATGAACAGCGCATTGGCAAAGGTCGGAACAGACGGAACTGATTTTGAGTCTCTGACTACATATGCAGGTTCTGGTCAATTGGGGTATTTCCAGACCAGTTCCTATGGTCCTTACTACAGCAGTCATACCGGTGAGCAAACAGGCTATGGATTCTGTTTCATAAATTTTGGTGCTACACAAAACGTCTATTTCAAGACGAACAACGGAATGTCATCCTTCTATATCCGTCCATTCCTCGCCTTCTAGTCGGTGAGTTCTAAAAATCAGGGTCGGTTTCCCCAGATTTAAAGAAAACGGGGTTCAAAGGAAACGGGGGTTGCCAGGATCACGTGACGGTTCTCTGATTCGTTTTTTGAAGAGAAACAGAGCAAGGAATGAAATGAAGAACAGGATGGAATCACCGCTCCATCCTGTTTCTTGCAAAAAACGTTCTGTCTGCCCAAGTTGGAATTCGAAATCGACCGTCTTGCCTATGTGCTTTATGGTATGACGGAAGATGAACCAACGGTCGCTGTTCGAATGATCACAGAACATCCCCTGATTACCCTGATTACCTATGCTCGGCCTATGCTACGCCTACGCTACGATATCGCTTGGATTACTCAAAACCATCTTTGAGGAATCTGCGCAGGGAGAGATGAGTGATTCCGTTCTCGTCGCGCTGTGTCAGGAGCGGCGTGGCACTGATGACATATTTCGGGTGGTTATCGCGAATCTTCTCCAGAGGACCGAATTCTCGGTCACGAGTAGTCTGCTCTGCCACGATGTAACTGGCTTGCACATAAACGGTTTTCCCCTGCTTAGTGCATACGAAATCCACCTCTCCGGCATTCAGCACGCCCACCTTCACGTCATAGCCAAGATAACACAGATGCTTATAGATGGCATTCTCTATCACCTTCTCGATATATGAATCCATGCTGCCTTCTGCCTTGAGGTTACGGAGTCCGAGGTCGTCCCAGTAGATTTTCTCGTTCGACTGGAATAGCTTCTTTCCGTGAATATCATAGCGAGGGACAACATCCAGCAGGTACGCTTCCGTGTAGAATCCGCGATACAACAGAACCAGATTGGAGGAGACATCTTCCTGTTGTGCCTTCATGTATTTGGATATGCTATTGGCAGAGGTGAGTTTCCCAGTGGTGTCGGCATAGAAGGCGATGAGATTGTTCAGGAACGGAACGTTGCGGATGTCGTGACGCTCAATGATGTCCTTGAGCATGATGGTGTTGAATACGCTGGAGAGGTAGGCCCACACCTGTTCGTCGTTGTCAAGTCCCACCTTTCTAAGACCTGGGAGTCCACCATAGTTCAAGTAGGTCATCAGGCTCTCGTCGCTGTCTGCCAGACCGTGGAACTCCAGAAACTCCGAATAGGTGAGCGGATGGATGCGCACCTCCACGTGACGTCCGGCAATCAAGGTGGCTAGTTCGCCGGAAAGCATCTTGGAGTTGCTGCCCGTGATGATGACGTCGGTGTTTTCTTCTGTGTACCAGTTGCAAACGCTTTCCTCGAAGAGGTCAATTTCCTGCGCTTCGTCAATGAGGATATAGTTGTGCTTGCCAGGCAAAAAACGCTCTTCAATCCAACTATCGAGGTCATCCTTGGTTTTAATGTCCTTGAATGCTTTTTTCTCCTTGTCGATGTAGATGATATTGGCATCCTTGTCGTCTTTGTGACGCTGGATGAAGTCCTTCACTACATAACTTTTCCCTACACGGCGGGAGCCGACAATGGCCACAATATTGCCTTTTCCTATCCAAGAATCCACAATATCAGCGTAATATTTCCTTGTAATTACTTCCATAATAGCTGCATTTTGGGTGCAAAGATAGTAAAAATATTGTTTGTAAACAACAAAAATCAGAAATAATTAAATTTTATTGTTTACGGACAATAAACTTGTTTAAAGTGACCAGGGGACTCCCTGATCATTTGTTATCGGAGAAGATGTGAAAGTCGCAGACACATCATCGTCAGGTCATCGTTCGGCTCGGCACCGTTGCGGTGTTTGTCAACCTCGGCCTTGAGACGCTCGATCACCTGTTGTGACGTGTCGAAATGGGTGTTGCGCAGGATGTCCAGCAGACGCTCGTCGCCGAACTGCTCTTGCTGGGGATTCTCTGCTTCGTTGAGGCCGTCGGTATAGATAAACAACGGACGGTCCTTGATGGAATCGATTTCTTCGCCCTCGTATTCCAGGTCAGGCCATAGGCCGATGGGCGCATTGGGAATCATCTCCAGGAAGTCGCCATTGTGCTCACCGCCTCCTATGACGGGGGGATTGTGACCGGCGTTGCAGAAGGAGAGATGGCCCGACTGTAGGTCGAGCATACCGATGAACATCGTCACGAACATGCCGTTGACATTGTCCTCGCCCGAGAGCGCACTGTTGATGCGGGTGCAGATTTCGTTGGGCATCATTCCTTGGGCGGCGAGGGTGCGGAAGAGGCGTGTGGCCTGGGCCATGAAGAGCGAGGCGGGCACACCCTTGCCCGATACGTCGCCGACGGCGAAATAGAGCATGTCGCCTATCATGACGTAGCCGTAGAGGTCGCCGCCTACCTCCTTGGCAGGAATCATCGCGGCAAACATGTCGAGTCCCTCGCGGTCGGGGAACTGGTTGGGCACCATCGACATCTGTATGTCGCGGGCAATCTTCAGTTCACCCTCGATGCGTTCCTGCACAGCGCGCAGCTTGGCCAGTCGCTTGGACGAGCGGTAACGTGAGAAGGCGTAGAAGGCTCCACCGAACACTGCCAGCAGGATGATGGCCAGAATCAGGTAGAGCTGCCTGCGTTCGGCCTGCATCTTGTCGCGCTCGGCCTGCATCTTGTCGCGCTCTGCCTGCATCTTGAGTTCGTTCACCTCGAATCGCTTGTTCAGTTCGTTCAGCTTTTCCTTGTCGCTGACTTTATTCAGCGAATCTTCGTAGGCATACAACTCGCGCAGCGTTGCCAGCGACTCTCGATAGCGGTTCAGCCCTTCCAGTGCCCTGTTCTTTATATCCATGCCGAGAATCTTGTAGCTGTTCACGTCGTTTTCCATGGCAATGTCGTACAGCTGGCTGCCGTAGTTGAGCATGGCCCTGTAGTCCTTACGGGCAAACGACAGGCGGGCTCTGAACTCAAGGACGAGCATTTGGTTGATGGGAACGGAGCCAGACCGATGATAAAAATATTCGCAGGAGTCGATGGCCGTGGCTGCTTCGTCAAGATGCTCTTGAGCCATCAGATGGTTTGACCTCTGCACATAGTAGAGTGCATTCCACATGCAGAACGTTGCATCGTTGAGTGTTGTGTCCCGGCTTTCCCTGTCGAGGAGGAACTTCCAGTTGCGAAATGCTGAGTCGGCTTCTTCATAATGTTTCTGGTCCAGCAGGGCGTTAAGATAATAATGGTATGATGTCATGGCCTGAGAAACATACGGAGAGTGGAAATAGCTGAAGGCCTTGCGCAGATTGCTGGCAGCCTCTTCGTTGTTTTCCTTGTAGGCATAGCCCTTGCCGAGCACGCTGTAGGAGGTGAAGAGTCCGTAGTCGTCGTGATACTTCATGGCCGTGTCTTGCATGCGCGTGGCCTCGTCGGTGGCCTTGTCGAACTCGTCATCGAAGACGTATTCATCGGCCAGACATCCCCAAAGTTCGTAGTAGCGCTCGGAGAGGCCGTTGTTGCGGCAGAACTGCAGCGCCTCTGGTATCATGGCCTCGAGCGAGTCGGTCTGTCCGTCGTTATAATATTGGTATGCCTTGTTCATGAGTTCATATCCTATCCTTGCCGCACGGAAGGAGTCTGCCGTGTCGCGATGGGTCACGGCTGCCGAATCGCCAGCGGGCTTTCCTGTGGTGTCCTGTCTGCATGCCGAGGGAATGACGGCCAGTAGCACCAGGCAAATCGTCTGTAATACTATAATTCTTTTCATCATGGCTGCAAAGGTAAGCAAAAAAAAGAAAAAAGATGATGGCGGCACTTTTTTTTCACTTTTATTCAGTGTCTTTGACCCCAAGGCCGTGAAGATGGAAAAGGGGGACTTGCCTCGCGGCAGACTCCCCCGAAAACTAAACAAATACTCTTTATGAATTTTCTTTTTTTATGGCTAAAAATCGTTTTACTTCGCTGTACAAGCAGCGACCTTTGATTCTGGGTGCAAAGGTAGTATGAATCAACGAGCTGTGCAATACTCAAAAGTAGGGTTTTTTCTTACGGCATCTTCCGTAGCGAATACCAAACGGGTTAATCATAAATAGGTAGCCTAAAGGAAACAGACGAGGACTGCGATGGAAATGGCGAGGGCTTCGGCGGTGCGGTTGACACGCACGGCTACCAGCATGTCGGCAGTGGCCAGCTCACGGGCCTTCTCGCCAATGTATGGCTTGTCGAACAGTTCGCCGAAATAGTAGTGGGGCCCACCGAAACGGCAGTCGAGGATGCCTGCCAGAGCCGCTTCCGGATAGCCGCTGTTGGGCGAGGCATGCATTCGGCCGTAGCGGCGGATGAAAAGAGCCCCCCTCTTTCCCCTTTCGGTGAGACATAGGGGTGCTACCATCAGCAGGGCTGTGAGACGTGCAGGGATGTAGTTGGCCACGTCGTCGATGTGGGCTGCCCAGCAACCGAAGTCCTTGTAGCGTTCTGTGCGGTAGCCTATCATGGAGTCGAGTGTGTTCACCATCTTATAGGCCAGCATGGCAGGTACGCCACCCACGGCTAGCCAAAACAGCGGGGCAATCACTCCGTCGCTCAGGTTCTCGGCCAGTGTCTCCAAGGCCGCTGTGCGAATCTCCTGTGCTGACAGTTCAGAAGTGTCGCGCCCTACGATGCGGGCCACCTGTCTTCTCCCTTCTTCCAGCGAACGGTCTACGGCACGGAATACCTCGCGCACCTCCCGAATCAGCGTTGTGCCAGCGAGACAGTAGAAAATCAGCAGAGCTGAAATGAGGAATGAGAAAGGGGGAATGAAAGAGGAAAAAGAAGTAATGAACAGTGAGGTGACGGCGAAGACGAGGACGATGAGAAAGACGGACATCAAGGCCCCTTTCAGCATTCGATGCGAGCCTTTGTTCAGCCTCTTTTCGCCCAAGGCAATCATCTTGCCAAAGCCAACAACAGGATGAGGCAGCCACGCGGGGTCGCCCAGCATGAGGTCGAGCAGCCAGCCTGTCAGTAAGGGCAGTATGGATATCCAGGCATCGTTCATCGTCCTTGATGGTCATGGTTGTCACGGCCTTGCAGTATCTGGTAGAGCCGTGGAATGTCTACATACTTGCGCACATGGTCGGCCAACTTGTCGTATTGCTGCTCTTTGAAGGTTTGCGGATCGCGGGGGCGATTCTCCAGATTCGTTTTCCCCAGAACAGGATTAGGAGAACTGTACTCCTTGAGAAGATACTCGATAACGGGTGCGTTGTCGAGGAAACCATGGATGTAGGTGCCGATGCAATGGTCGGTATGGAGGATGGCCTGGTCTGTGTCGCTGATGCCCTGATGAATCTCATAGCCCTGACACTTCTGGCCGTCAAACGTAAACGTCACCTGTCGGGTGGTCTTCTCTGCGGTCATCGTGGTATGGATGGGGAGCACGCCCAGTCCGGGAAGACTTGTAATGCTACCCTCGATGCCGTCGGGGTCGCTGACCGTCTGTCCCAGCATCTGGTAGCCGCCACAGATACCTACGATCATCTTGCCATTACGATGGGCGCGCTGAATGGCCTGCGCACAACCGTTTCGGCGCAACTCCAGGAGGTCATCGAGCGTAGACTTCGTGCCGGGCAGGATGATGATGTCGGCACGACTGATATCCGTCACATTATTCGTATAGAAGAGGTTGACGCGAGGGTCGCGCTCCAAAGTGTCGAAGTCGGTGAAGTTGCTGATGTGGCGTAACAGCACTACTGCTACATTCACCTTGCCCTCGGCCAACTCGCGTTGTTTCTTCTCGAGGCTGACGCTGTCCTCCTCCTCGATAAAGATGTCCTTATAATAAGGTACGACACCCAGGACGGGTATGCCGCATATTTCTTCCAGCATCTTGCGCCCTTCGTCAAAGAGACGCATGTCGCCCCGGAACTTGTTGATGATAATACCCTTGATGAGCTTCCTGTCCTCAGGAGTCTGTAGCATGATGCTGCCATAGACAGAGGCAAATACGCCACCACGGTCGATGTCGGCCACGAGAATGACATGGGCATTGGCATGACGGGCCATGGGCAGGTTCACCAAGTCGGTATCCCTCAGGTTGATTTCCGAAATACTTCCAGCACCCTCCATCACAATGGGATTGTAGCGGGCAGCCAGGCGGTCGAAGGCGGCACACACCACTCTGCGGAAGTCTAAAGAACACAGTAGGGTCGGTTCCGCTGTGTTCTCCGCTCTTCTCCAATAGTCGTAGGCATCACGATTGCCGATAGGCTTGCCGTTCAGCACCACTTGTGAGGTGTGGTCAGAGCTTGGCTTGAGCAGCAACGGGTTCATATCCGTATGACAGGGGATGCCTGCTGCCTCTGCCTGTACGGCCTGTGCGCGTCCTATCTCCAGGCCTTCGGGTGTGGCATAGCTGTTCAATGCCATGTTCTGCGCCTTGAAGGGGGCGGGGTGGTAGCCGTCTTGCTTGAAGATGCGGCACAACGCCGTTGCAATGACGCTCTTTCCTACGTCGCTGCCCGTTCCAGCCAGCATGATGGCAGTCCCCCTTGCATCGCCCCTTGGGGGGGGGGCTAGAGGCACATCATCTACTGCGGGTAAGAGCGAATCGCCCCCCTCGCGTTTCTTCCCCCCAAGGGGGGATGTAAGGGGGGCTATATGCGTATAGCTTGCCAGCACATTCTTGTATTTGAACACGGGGGTGTCTACAGGCTCTTCCTTGGCATTATAGACCTGTGTGGCAGAAATCAAGGGTAAACCTTGATTCGCCAGTTGCGTATAGTGAAACTCATGGCCGCGATATTCCTTACCGTCGAGAACAAACCTGCGATAGCCTAACGTCAGCCTGCGGTCGGCCTTGCGAGCAGTGATGGAGTAGGGGAGTACGCCGCACATCGGGTATTCGCCATCGTCTGTTACAATCTTCTCGCAGAGATACATCATGCCGCCGCATTCGGCCACAATTCTTCCGCTTCGTTCGGCATACGCCTTGACGGCTCGCCTGCAGGCCTCGTTTCCTGCCAATGCCTCCAGATGCTTCTCTGGATAGCCCCCTGGCAGGTAGAGCAAATCGACATCCGACAGGTCGGGTACGTCGGTCTCCGGGTCGAAGAAACGTTTCGTCCGGAAGGCATCCAGCGTCTCCTGGTATAGAAACGAGAAGCTTTCGCTGTTGCGGGCTATCATGGCCGAGAGTTTCTGTGTGGGAAACTGCCGGTTTCCTTGTCGGAAACAATCGGTCTCAGTGCTGGAAACTTCGGTTCCTGTGCTGGAAACTTCAGTCCCTGTGCTGGAAACTTCAGTTTCCAGACATAAACCTTCCAGCATGCACAGCTTCTGCCAGTCTACGTGCGCTTCCAGTAGTGCGATGAGTGCCTGGCTCTCGGCCTGTTGCGAGAAGTCAAGCCCCAGATAGCGTGAATGCTGTTCCAGCGAGGCTTGCTTGGGCAGATAGCCGAAGCACTCCATGCCGAGGTCGGCACACACCTGTCGCAACATCTGGAAATGCCGCTCACTCCCCACCTTGTTAAAGATAACGCCAGCGATATGTATATCTTTGCGGAAGTTGGCGAATCCCTGTAGCAGCGGAGCCATAGAGTAGGCAGCACTCTTGGCATCCACCACCAATACCACGGGAGTTCCGAGTGTGGCAGCGATGTCGGCAGCAGAGCCTTTGTCGCGGTCATAACCGTCAAACAGGCCCATCATGCCCTCTATGATGCAGATGTCAGCATCTGCACCATAGTGGTCAAACAGCTCGCGAACATGCTGTGGTGTAGCCATAAATGTGTCGAGGTTGACACTTGGCCTATGGCATACCGCTTCATGGAACTTCGTGTCGATATAGTCAGGGCCGCACTTGAAGGGCTGCACCTTGTAGCCCTTGGCCGTAAACAATGCCATCAGCCCTCGCGAGACTGTTGTCTTGCCAGAGCCGCTGGTGGGTGCTGCTATGAGGAAGTGATGTTTCACGCTGCGAAGTTACGAAAAAAAAACGAAAGCTCAATATTTGAACCGCACTTTCATACCTACCACGAGCATGCGCCCCGGAGAATACAGCGCATATTTCCTGTTGGTAGCGTCAATACGGCTGTCCACCTTGTTGAAGATGTTGTCGATGCCGATACTGGGTTCTATGTAGGCCCACTTCGCCACGTCTATGCTGTGTGTCGTATTCACGTTCCACACCCCGAAGCCAGGAGCATTCTCGTAGTCAGGATAATACGTCTTCGACTGGATGCGTCCGTTCAGGTTGACGTTCAGTGTGTAGCATCTCCACGAATGGTGATAGTTGGCGGCGATGGTGGCAGCATGTCGTATGCTGCGCTCCAGCAGCGTCCATTCCTCACCACTCTTGCTGCGGGCGTAGGTATAGACATAGTTGCCCGAAAGGTTCAGTCCGGGCAGCAGGTTGGCAGAGACGTTCAGCTGGAAGCCCTTCACTTCCGAGCGGTCGCTGTTCTGATAGAGCGAATAGCGTTCCAGCTTCTGAGCCTGGGCGGCTGTCATCTCAGGGAATTCTGCCTGAAGCATAGCCAGCGCGGCGGCATCGACGTTGATATTCTTTCTGACCACCATGTCGTTGATGCGGTTGACATATCCTGTGATGCCTACGGCCAGCCGTTGTGTGCGGTATTCGGCATTGAGGGCGAAGTAATGGCTCTTCTCAGGCGAGAGATCCTTGTTGCCGAAGATGATCTGCGCCTTGCCGCGATTCACGGAGAAGTAGTGGTAGTACAGTTCGTCGAGACCAGGAGCGCGGAATCCGGCCGAATAGGTCAGTCGCAGCCGGAAGTTGCCAGGTGCATACATCAGCGTGGCCTTAGGAGTCAGTCGCTGGTTAAACGTTTCATGGTGCGTCAGTCGCAGGCCCACCGTTGCCGTCAGGTTCTTCACCAGTTGCATCTCGTGCTGGGCGTAGGCCGCCAGCGTGTAGGCATCCTGCTGGATGTTGCCCGATGTTGCCGTCAGATAGTCTTTGTGCCATTCTGCCCCAAAGATGGTGGTGCTGTGGGTAGTCAGTCCGAGGATGGCTTTCAGCTCGACATCCATCGAGCGTTGCTTCTTCGACTGTACGTAGGTGCCAAGGGGGAAACCCTTGGCTGCGAGGTCTACGTCGTATTCCTTGCCATAGCGGAAGCGGTCGACGGTGAAGTCGGCCTGCAGGGAGTTGCGGCTGGTGAATTTGTAGATACCGCCCACGTTCCAGCGGAAGCCCCGATAGCGCATCTCGTAGTCGGTACCACCTGTCACGTCCTGACGGGTTTCAGGGCGGTTGGTTATCTTGTTGGAGTAGTCTAAGCCTACATTCATAGCCAGGTGCGTGTTGGGAGAGTAGGTAAACTTCTGCGACAGCACTTTTGAACGATAGCCCGTAAACAGCGGGGCTATGGTAGGCTGTATCTCTGTGGCAGACCCCTTCACATATTCCCAACCGTTCGTCTGGTAGCTGTCGGCGCGGTCGTACACGAACGAGGTGTACGAGCCAAAGCCCTTGGTGAAGACATCTACGTTGACGCTTTCCGTCAGCTGTCCCTTGCCGCTGACACGGGTGTCGCTCGTGGCACTCACCAACTGCTGTGTGGGTTGGTCGGTGATGATATTGATGACACCGGCAATGGCATCGCTGCCGTAGAGTGATGATGCAGCTCCGTCGAGTACCTCGATACGCTTTACGCGCGACATGTTGATACGGTTCAGGTCGACGTTGTTGGAGATATCGCCCGACAGTTTCTGACCATTCACCAGAATCAGGATATATTTGTTGCCCAAGCCGTTCAGTCGAAGGAAGGTTCCCATGGAGTTGGGAGCCATCGACACTTGTGGCATCATGCGTACCAGAGCGGCATCGAACGTGTTGATGCCTTGCTCACGGATTTCCTGACTGCTCAGCACATGGACGGGGGTAGTGGTAGACTTCAGGCGCTGGTGGTGACCAGATCCCGTCACTACCACAGGGTTGAGGTTATAGGTGCGGCTGGTCATCGACGAGTCGCGCCGCTCCAGACGATTGGTACTCACCATCGGACGATTGGTACTCACCATCGTCTTGTGGATTTGCGAGAAAGCGGCACTCCCCGAAAGGAGTGCCACCAGCATAAGGATAACAATTCTTACTGTTCTTTTCATGCCACTTATTCCTCTGGATACATGCTGTGGTAAGCGTCCTCCAGGAATTCTGCGTTCTTGGTGTGTTCAATCCATACCTGACGGATAGCGGGAATCTCCAGCAGACCCTGTGGGTGCAGACCGTTAAGACCTTCAAGGGGAACATCCACAGTGTAGCCTGCGCGGGTGAAGTACTCATACCAGCTGTGCTCCTCGTGCTCAGGATCCATGGGGTGTTTCCAATACTCATCTCCCTCACCGGCCATATCGTTGTGAGCGTGGTCACCGGCGATTGACATCAGGGCATGCAGATACAGCTTTCCGTTATTGAATCCCTTTGCCTTCATACGTTCCATCACATTCTGCTTGTAGTTGCCAGGCATATCGACCGTACCTACGAAGAACTTGTTGCTTATCTTCTGCAGGGCAGTCTCCAACTGCTCATAACGCTCGTTGGCCTTGAAGGTGTCGTAGTTGTCGGGGTTACCGTGACCCATGAAGGCCACACAGCCATCAGTCAGTTCATTGGCAAACTTATTAGCCAGCTCGTCGGCAACCTTGTTAACGTCGGCATCGGGGTCGTTCAGCAGAGGCATACCCAGGAAGATGGCCTTGTTGGCCTCGAGTTCTGCCAGATAAGCGTCGTCCAGATGAGCATCACCCAGATAACCGTTGTTCATGAACTTCTTGACGGCAGCCACCACACCGGCAAACTCCTCACCGGGGATAACCTGCAGCGACTGAACGTAGATTTTCTCGTACTTGGCGGCACCAATGGCGTGCAACAGGTAGCGTGGCTCGTAGTAGTCGCGCTTGACGATGTTTCCAGCGTCGTCAACGTTCTCACCAACGCTTGCACGGTTGATGCAGATGTCGCTTGAGAAACAGACGTAGACATCGGCTTTGGGGAATGCGGCCTCGTATGCGGCCTTGGTCTGGTCGAAAGCCTTGAAGGCATTGTCCCAGGTAGAGCCGAAGGCAACCAGCAGAACGGCTTCCTTCTTACCAGAAGCGGCCTTCTGTGCGGCCACCATCTGGTCGTTGACGGCAAACTCAGAAACGATGTTCTGAATGGTCTGTTGTACGTTCGTTGCGGGAGTGTCATCATCACCGCAAGAGATGAACACGGGAGCTGCCAGAGCCATTGCCGCAGCAGCCAGGATGAAAGACTTAATCTTCTTCATTGCTTGTTTTTTGTTTAGTTGATAGAATATGTTTGTTCACACGTTTTCCGTAGTTGAATCGGATATTCAGCGTTGCAAATACCGTCCGTCCCGAGGTGTTGGTACCCAGATGATAGGGACGCATGGTACGGTCGACGTAGTTGAAGATGTTGTCGATGCCCAAGTCAATCTTGTAGGCCAGCATCTTGTTCTGTTTGCCAAGGTTGTGGCTGGTATTCAGTCGCCAAATCTGGTAACCCTTGCCGTTACCGTTGTTCTCATAATAGCGTGTCGTACTGCCTCGTGTGGAGAGACTTACGCCCAGGTCATACCAGTCGGCAAACGAATGGTTGTACATAGCCGAGGCACTCCATTTATGGTACGCCGTGCCGTCAATGACAACCTCGTACATCCTGTTTTCGCTATCGTCAAACAGTTGAGCCTTGGTATCCAGGTAGCTATAGGAGGCGTTGAGTGTCAGACCCTTTATCGGTTTGTACGACAGTGTGATGTCAATGCCACAGGTGCGGGCATCGTTCATGTTCTTATACATGCGCGCCTGTACATGATTACTTCCGTCGCCCAGATAGGCGGTGGTAATGCCTGCGGGTATCTCGCCAACGGGTACGTTGACCAAGGCTATCATGTTGTCGAGCTTGTTCACATAGCCCGTTATGGAAGCGGTAAACTTTCTGGTGCGATATTCCACGTTGGCTGAGTAGTAGTTGCTGGTCTGGGGTTTCAACTGCAGGTTGCCGATGTTGAAGAACGTGCTGCTGCCCATGACGTGCAGGTAACGGTAGTGCAGCTCCTTAACGGTAGGTGTCTTGAAACCCTGACTCCACCCTACGCGGAAACGGAAGTCGCCCCAAGAGAGCATGGCACTCACCTTGGGTGTCAGGCGCACGCCGAAGTTGCGGTTGTCTACCAGGCGCAGACCTGCGGTGATGTTGAGCCAACGAAGCATATTGAATTCGTCCTGCACATACAGGGCTGATGTCCAGTCGCTGGCAGAGCCGTTGTCTGTGCGCTCGGGAGCCTTCAGGTAGTCGTAGCGGTATTCGACACCTGTATTCAGCGTGTTGCCGTAAGGCAGATAGAAGATACCCTTCAATTGAGCCATCAGACGTTCCTGGTTGCTCTGTAGATTGCTCTGTCCTGGTTTCATCAGCACAGGGAACCACTCGCCGTTCATGTCGCCGAACTCTTCTCCCACCAGGTGCATCATCTCATAGGTGCCACGGGTATAGTCGTAATAGTAGGCGTGTTTGTTCCAGTCCACGTCCAAGGTAATGACGTTCTGCTTGGAGGCATTTCTCCATTTCTCGTTCTCTTCATTTCTTATTTTCCCGAATAGCCACTTTCCACCTGCCGATGCCGATGCATTGTTGTAGCGAAGGTCGTAGGTGTAGACATCGCAGCTGGGGTGAGTGCCATTGCGTGGGCGGCGGATGAACTTCTTGTAGTACGTTCCCTCGGCATAGAGTTCGAGGTTCTTGGTGGGTTTAAAGGTCAGACGCTCGGCCAGTTGCCAGTTGCGGAAACGGTTTACCGTCTTGTTCTTGCTGTCAGTCAGCACCACGGCCTCGGCAAATTCCTCCGACGTGTTCTGCCAACCGTCGTTGCGTTGCATCTGGAAGTTGGTATGCGAAGAGAACTTACCCAGCGTCACTACTAGGCTGTTGTGCTGTCTCAGGTCGTTATGCGTGCCATAGCGTGTGGTATTCTCCAGCAGCAAGCCTCCCTCCGTATGCTTCTTGGTGATGATATTGATGACACCTGCCATGGCATCGCTACCGTAAAGTGCACTCTGCGCACCCTTTACGATTTCAATCTTCTCGATGTTGTGGGGGTCAATGAGGCCGAGGTCGTTCTCACCACCTACGTCGCCATGGATGCGCTTGCCGTCAATCAGTATCAGGATGTAGGAGTTGCCCAAGCCGTTCAGCTGCATCTGACTGCCCATGTCGCCCTCGTTGAAGGCAAACGATGCCGTCAGCCCGGAGAGGATGTCCTCCAGACTCTTGCCACCATAGCTGCGCAATGCACTGCCACTGATGACCTCCGTTTGAACGGGGGCATCTTTCAGCGTGTGCTGCGTACCAGTACCTGTCACTACGACCTCTTGCAACGTAGCCTCCTTGTCAACGGTCTGTGCTTGAAGCATGGGTAGTAGGCATAGCCATGACATACCCGCTATCAGCAGTCTTTTCATCATAACTGTTATTAAAAAATCTACTGCTCAACCCTATTCCCGGAGTCTTTGCTTCTTCAGTTTGACGTGGCAGGTTTCCTGGCTCTCTCCAAAAAGTCCGCCTTCCCGATTGTGCGTCAGTGGCTTTATGTGGACTTTCCATAATGGAGATGACAGTAGCGGGTACTGCTCAGGACTTGCACCTGATTCCCTTTTATGCACCGGTGAAACACCAATACATCACCATGTCGGGTGCAAAGGTACGAAATAAGTGAGAGAAAAACAAGAAAAACATACTTTTTCTTTTGTTTTGTCGAGCGAAAGGTTTCTTCAGCATGGACAAAGTTGCGAAATTATTTTTGATTTTGAGCGACAGATTGTGATTTATTTTGTACCTTTGCCAACAATATGGGAAAAGTTATCATTGCAGGCATAGGTCCTGGCAGCAAAGAAGACATCACGCCCGCCGTACTCGAAGCGGTGCGCGAAGCTGATGTCGTTGTGGGATATAAGTATTATTTCCAGTTCGTTGAACCCTATCTGCCAAAAGGGTGTGAGTGTGTCGATACGGGGATGAAGAAGGAACGCGAACGTGCTGAACAGGCTTTTGAACTTGCAGAACAGGGCAAGACCGTTGTCATCATTTCCTCTGGTGATGCAGGCATATACGGCATGGCTCCTCTGGTTTATGAGATGAAGCATGAGCGACAGTCGGAGATACAGGTGGAAGCATTGCCAGGCATCTCGGCTTTCCAGAAGGCGGCCTCGCTGTTAGGGGCACCCATTGGCCATGATATGTGTATCATCTCGCTCTCTGACCTGATGACACCTTGGGAAGTGATAGAACGCCGCATCAAGGCTGCTGCCGAAGGCGACTTTGTGACGGCCGTCTATAATCCAAAGTCGCAGGGCAGGTATTGGCAACTCTACCGACTGCAGGAACTGTTTTTGGAATATCGCTCGGCTGATACGCCCGTAGGTTATGTACGTCAGGCAGGTCGTGAGGAACAGAATGTCAAAATCACTACCTTGGGTGACTTCAATCCCGAGGATATTGATATGTTCACTGTCGTACTGATTGGCAATTCCCAATCGTATGTCACAGACGGGAAGATGATTACTCCTCGCGGCTATTATACTGGTACTCAGGAACGTGCAGAGAAGCCAGGCCAGCAGATTATGATGGAGTCGTTCCGCACGATAGCGGGCGAACTGAAAAGGGACTATCCTTTGGACCATAAGTGGGCGTTGTTGCATGCCATCCATACTACAGCCGATTTTGAGATGGAAGACATCCTCTATACGGATGTTGGGGCTGTGGAGACTATATATAATAAGGTACGTAATGGCACACTGAAAACCATAGTAACAGATGTCACAATGGCAGCCAGCGGTATCCGCAAGGGTGCGCTCCAACGTTTGGACATCGAGGTGAAGTGCTACTTGAATGATGCTCGCGTGGCCGAGTTCTCCTCGGCCAACAATATCACCCGTACTCAAGCCGGCATCCGTCTCGCCGTAGAGGAACACCCTGATGCGCTCTTTGCTTTTGGTAACGCTCCCACTGCCTTGATGGAACTGTGCGACCTGATCCGTAAGGGAAAGGCAAAGCCAGCGGGCATCATAGCCGCTCCTGTTGGATTTGTACATGTTCGTGAATCGAAGCACATGGTAAAGCCCTTCAGGGATATTCCGAAAATTATCGTAGAAGGGCGTAAGGGCGGCAGCAACCTTGCCGCCACGCTCTGTAATGCCATCATGACATTCGACGATGCCAAGCAACTGAAACCTGGTCGCGATTTATGAAGACGTGTGACATCATAGGAATCAGCGATAGCCGCAGGGTGTGGTTTCCACCTGAGGTGATGGATGCCATCAAGAACGGATGCGTGTTCTCTGGTGGCATACGTCATCATGAGATTGTGGGCCAACTGTTGCCCAAAGATGCCGTATGGATAGATATCACCGTTCCATTGGAAAAGGTGTTCGAACAGTATATGTACTACGATCATGTTGTGATCTTTGCATCGGGCGACCCGCTGTTCTTCGGTTTTGCCAACACCGTTCAGCGCGAATGCAAAGAGGTAAGGATGAGGGTGTTTCCATCGCCCAACTCACTGCAGATGCTGGCTCACAGGATGGGGGTGGCTTATGATGACATGCGTGTGGTGTCGCTCACTGGTCGTGACTGGCAAAAACTGGACGAGGCGCTCATTCATGGCGAGAGGATGATAGGGTGCCTGACGGATAGGACAAAGACTCCACATACCATCCACCAGCGGATGACGGAATATGGCTATACGGACTACCAGATGACGGTTGGCGAGAATCTTGGCAATGAAGACAAGGAACGTGTAAGCCCATATGACGATAAGACCGTTTACGAACATCCCAACTGCATCATCCTGCAAAAAACTGCACAAAAGGGTCGGTTCCGCTGTGCATTCGGCATTCCTGATAACGAATTTGCGTTATTGGATGGCCGAGAGAAGATGATTACTAAGATGCCCATTCGTCTGCTGACATTACAGGCACTGGAGCTGCCAAAGAAACATGTGCTGTGGGATATCGGCTTCTGTACGGGCAGCATCAGCATTGAGGCACGCCTTCAGTTCCCTCATCTGCAGATTGAGGCTTTCGAGATTCGTCCTGAGTGCGAGGCTATCATCCAAGAGAATGCCCGCCGTTTCGGTACACCAGGCATCAGCGTTAACATGGGCGACTTCCTCCAAGCCACTATTCCCGCCGATTCTCCGACGGGACATCCCGATGCCGTCTTCATTGGTGGTCATGGAGGGCACCTCAAGGAGATCATGGCCAAGGTGCTGACGGTATTAGCACCCGATGGCTGCATCGTCATGAACAGCGTCAAGGCTCCTAAAGTCACAACAGACAGTCATCAGCTTTTGGACGAAGCCTGTCAGGAACTTGGCTTGCGACAGGAGTCCCCAATGAGAATAGTCATCGACGAACATCACCCCATAGAGATATTAAAATGCAAAAGATAGCAGTCGTTCAAATCAGTGAGGCAGGCAAGGGTATAGCCGATACCTTGATGCGCAGCCAATGTTCAATGTTCAATGTTCAATGTTCAACGTCCAATGTTCAATGTTCAACGTCCAATGTTCAATGTTCAATGGACAAAATCAGTCGCTCTGACGTTGGCAGGCGTTGGAAGGATTTCGATGCCTTTGTCTTCATTGGGGCGATGGGCATTTGCGTGCGCACCATTGCACCGTATGTGGAGGATAAGCACGAAGACCCTGCCGTGGTATGTATCGACAGTATGGGACGGAACGCCATCGCCGTGCTCTCAGGACATATCGGAGGAGCCAACGACTTGGCTCGTGAGGTAGCAGCGGCGACAGGAGCCAGGGAGGTCATCACCACCCAGAGCGACAATGCCGGACTGTGGGCACTTGACACCCTGGCGGTTCGTTTCGGATGGGCTGTCATTGATGCACAGCAGCTCAACGGCTGCATCTTTGCATTTACAGCCTGTCAGCCTACCGCCTTGCTGCTGGCTGTCCGCGATGAGGGTACAGACTATCTGGAACGCACTTTGCCGCCACATGTGACAGTGGTCAACAGTATCGACGAAGTCAGTGCCGACCGCTACCGTCTGCTCATTGTCGTATCGCCGTTTGCTATCGATGAACCGGCAGGAGTGAGGGTGCTGCACTATATCCCCGGGGTGATGACTGTCGGCTTCGGCCTGGCTCATCGCCCAGCCGACTATACCGAGATTTACGACCAGATGAACAAAGCTGTTGTGGCAGCGGGGCTGCTGCCGAATGTCAGACAGTATTGCACCATCGACGTGAAAGCTGACGAGCCGTTCGTCGGTGAGCTGCAACGGCGTGACGAGACCGTTACCTTCTTTACTGCCGGGCAGCTGGCCGAGGTTGATGTGCCCAACCCCAGTGCTACCGTCGAGAAGCATGTGGGAACCCCCAGCGTCTGTGAGGCTGCCGCCATTCTTGGCTCCAATCATGGCAAACTCGTTATAACTAAAATAAAAGGCAAGACGTGGACGGCCGCCGTAGCCATTGATCGCTGCTATCTGCGCGAGGGTCATATCGAGATTGTGGGAGCAGGCCCTGGCGACCCAGACTTGGTCAGCGTTCGTGGCAGAAAGATGCTTGAGCGGGCAGATCTTATCCTCTATGCAGGCTCTCTGGTGCCTAAGGCCCTTACCGAGTGTCACAAGCCAGGAGCCGTTGTCCGCTCTTCTGCTGACATGACGCTTGAAGAACAATGTACACTCATGAAGGAGCATTACAACAAGGGGCACTTCATTGTTCGTCTGCATACCGGTGACCCCTGCATCTTTGGGGCCATACAGGAGCAGATGGCCTTCTTCGACCAAAACCACATGCAGTATCATATCACGCCAGGCATTTCTTCCTTTCTCGCTGCAGCAGCTGAACTCCGAAGCCAGTTCACCATTCCGGAGCGTTGCCAAACGATTATTCTCACTCGTGGCGAAGGTCGTACCCCCATGCCTGAGAAGGAACAGCTCCATCTGTTGGCTAAGAGCCAGAGTACGATGTGCATCTTCCTCTCTGCATCCATCGTCGATGATGTGCAGCGCGAGTTGCTGATGGAGTATCCTGGGGACACTCCCGTTGCAGCCTGCTATCATCTCACCTGGCCCGACCAGAAGATCTGTCGGGGTAAGCTCAAAGATCTCGCCAAGATGGTTCACGATAATCATCTTACTCTTACAACGATGCTCGTGGTGGGCGAGGCCATCGACAATCGCCACGGTTTCTCCGAACTCTATTCCAAGCATTTCACCCATCTCTTCCGTCAGGGAGCCGATGAGCCAGGCTCCCTAGCATTACCAGCAGAAGAATCATAAAGTGTATTAATTCTAAAGTGTATTAATTCTAATGAATGCGAAATTCCAGATGCCCAAGTTCGGGCGCAACCTGACAGTAAAGGGATGGCTCAAGGAACTGATGATGACGTTCCTCGGCACCACCATCTCCATCGTGCTGACGTTCGGTAGTGCTACGTGGATCGAGAAGAATGAGGCCGAGAACGCCCGCCGCCTGCTGGCTATGACCATCGTCAGCGACATCGACCAGAGCCTCGAAGTTGTCAAAAATCGATTAAAATATGAAGATGAATGTCGCGCCATCTCCTATTACCTGATGTGGAACTGCCACAGGCTGGAGGAGATTGGCTCCGACTCAATTCTGATCTTCCTCAACTACGTACTGGGCAGCGGATTCCCCAGAGAACTCGAGATGGAGACCAGCAATGAGCACATCTTCAACAGTAGTCAGGACTCGTGGCGCACGCTAAGCGACAAGAAGTTCCTCAAGAACGTGCAAGACTTCTACAACGCCCGCTCCACCATGGAACGTCAACGGAAAGAGAGCGTATTCTTCCAGAAACCGATAAGCAAGGAGGAAGAATACAGCCTCATCATGGAGTCGGACGACATGAAAAGCGACGAAGCCATTCTGGCCACCTGCCGTCGCCTGCTCCAGACACCCCGCGTGCAGAACTACATCGGATGGAGCAGTGAACGGATGGGCCTGTATAACGATCTGATGCAGTACATCAACGTCAACGAGGAGAACAAGTTCCTGATGGGCATCACCGAGAAGGAACTGGAAGAGTTCCGCAACCAGAGCCTGATGGTCGTACGTCGCGCCAAGGAGGTCGACCTCGCGGGTATCTGGGATGCCGTGCTGACCAGCGACAACGACCACACCGAATACACCTTCCGCAAAGACCACACCTTCACCACCCTCCAGACAAAGAAATGGAACCACTACTGCTTCCGCGGGAAAATCATAACCCAAGTCACCATATCTGGCCATTGGGAAATCGTGGGCGACACGCTGGTGAAGACATTCGACATGCAGACCCTCAAGATTGAAAACGACGAAAGCGGCATCACCTGTTCCAAAGAGGAGAGAGAGAAACAGCTCCCAGAGGTGAAAAAACTCGTGATGGACAGGTTAACAGGAAAAGGCATCCTCGAACGAATCAACAGCAATAACCGCATGGCGCAAGCCACCAACCTCGACCGCACGGGCACCCGCCTCGAACTCACCGAGGCCGGCAAAGCGCCCATCCATTTTCAGAAGAGAGAGAACTCAAAAGAACGATTGAATTAGTATCTTTGCATGCGTAAACGATTTACAGATGATACTGGTATTCGGAGGAACGACGGAGGGACGTAAGGCTGTGGAGGTGCTGGAAGAGAGCGGTTCCACCTACTATTACAGTACGAAGACGGGTGAGCAGGCTATCACTTTGCATCATGGGCAACGTATTGATGGAGCGCTCGATGCTGAGGCGATGCGGGCGTTCTGTCGTGAGCACGACATCCGTCTCATCGTGGATGCTGCCCATCCCTTTGCCTCACAGCTCCACCTGACGATTGTCCGGGTTTCCGAAGCACTGAACGTACCAGCCATTCGTTATGAGCGCATCTATCTGCCTCGCGATCCTGATATCACCTGGATAGATGATTACAACGAGATTCCTCACAATATCCATAGCCTGCTGGCCACAACCGGTGTGCAGAGTATCGCCAAACTGAAACATCTGGAGACTGAGGGCATCCAGATCTATTATCGCATCCTCAACCGTGAGTCGTCGGTGGCGTTGGCCCTCAAACAGGGTGCAAGTGAGGAACAGCTTTGCTATTACGAGAATCCCGGGGATATCCCTGTAGAGGCTGATACCATCCTGCTGAAAGAGAGTGGTACGTCAGGAGGATTTCCTGAAAAGGTGGAGGCCGCCAAAGCACGAAATATGAGGATCATTGCATTGAAGCGACCAGAGCCCCCTCCGTTGTGTACCATCGTCAATGGCCCCTACGGCCTGCGTCGTGCGGTAGAGAAGTTGTTGCCAGAATTCTTTCCTTTGCATAGCGGTCTGACCACGGGCACTTGTGCCACGGCAGCCGCTGTGGCGGCCGCACTCCGGCGATTTAAGGGCGAGGCTCCCGATGAGGTTCCTGTCATCCTTCCCAATGGCGAAACCATTATGGTTGCCGTGGGGTATGGCGATGACTACGCTTATTGCATCAAAGAGGCTGGCGACGATCCTGACGTGACCAACGGGCTGGAAATCAGGGCCAAGGTGGAGCCTGCCGTCAGCTTTGAGATTGTCGGTGGCAAGGGGGTGGGCGTGTTTACACTCCCAGGCTTCGACTATCCTCCCGGAGAGCCTGCTGTCAACAAGGCTCCACGACAGATGATGCGCGAGAATGTCGGGGCAGATGTGCGTATTACGATTACGGTGCCAGAAGGCGAGGAGACAGCCCGCAGGACCTTCAATCCCCGTCTGGGCATAGAGGGCGGCATCTCGATTATCGGTGTGTCGGGCATCGTGAAGCCTTTCTCGGAAGAGGCCTTTATCCACAGCATCCGCAAGTGCCTGACGGTGGCAAAGGCCAGTGGTGCAGGGCGTGTGGTGGTGAACAGCGGCGGCAAGAGCGAACGCTTCGTCAGGGCGCTCTATCCTGACTTGCCCCGGCAGGCTTTTGTGGAGTATGGCAACTACATCGGCGAGACACTGAGGATAGCCCACGAGCTGGGCATCCGTCATGTCACCCTTGGCGTGATGCTGGGCAAGGCCGTGAAGCTGGCTGCCGGGCATCTGGATACACATAGCCGTAAGACGGTGATGGACAAGGCGTTTATCCAGCAACTGTTGACGGAATCGGGCATTTCAATAGATATCAGCACGATGACGCTGGCTCGTGAACTGTGGGAGCGAATACCATCAGACAGGCTTCAGGACTTTGCCACTACGGTTATCAGCCATTGTGCTGAACATTGCCGTCCGCTGCTGCCCGACGCTGCGCTCACCATCCTCCTCATCGATGACGAAGGAAACATATACGGATTACTCTCTGATTTCGTCCCTGCGGCGGCCGAAGATGACGGCAGCAATGACGGGGGCTCCCACCAGTGCCGTCACGCTGTTCACGGGTAATGCTCCCTCGAAGCCCGGCATGCGGGCGATAAAGTTGCACAGCAGTGCCAACAAAGCTCCGCAGAGTGCGGTGGCGGGCATTAACAGACGGTGGTCGGACGAGCGGAAGATGGCTCGTGCCAGATGGGGTACCGCCAGCCCGATGAACATGATGGGGCCACAGTAGGCGGTAACGATGGCCACGAGGATACCGCTGCTGACGATGACCAGCATGCGAGCTCGCTTGACGTTCAGGCCGAGGTTGGCGGCATATCGCTCACCCAGCAGCAGGATGTTCATCGGCTTCACCAGCAGGAAACTGAGTGGAATCAGTATGGCCATCAGCACGACAAAGAGTGTCATCTCGTCGCCGCTGACACGAGAGAACGAACCGAGTCCCCATACCACGAACGACTTTACGTCCTCTTCGGGAGCCAGGAATTTCAGCACACCGATGATGGCATTGGCCAGATAGCCTATCATCACGCCTATTATTAATAAGGTGACGTTTCCATTCACCTTCTGCGACATCCATACGATGAGCAGCATCACTGCCAGGGCACCCCCAATGGCTGCCACACTCATGGCGGCATCGCCCAGATAGCCCAGGCGGCTCAATGCCACGCCGCCAATTTTTCCAGAAAGGAGCACTACAAAGGCCACACCCAGTGCAGAACCGTTGCTGATGCCCAATACCGAGGGACCTGCCAACGGATTGCGGAATACGGTCTGCATCTGCAGTCCGCTCACCGCCAGTCCCGCCCCGGCCATCATGGCCGTCAGCACCTGTGGCAGTCGCGACTTCCAGATGATGTTAGTCCATATCTCATGGCTGTCATCGCCCATCAGGATGCGGCAGATGTCAGCCACGGGAATCTTGACGGAACCAATTAGCAGATTGACGATAGCCATCACGACTATCGCTGCGACAAGCACAAGAAGCCTCCCCTTACTTAAGCAGACCATAGAACGTTGGCTTATAGTCTTTCTCCACCAGTTCTGGGTGGAAGATGGCCACGAAGTCCTTCAGAAGCACATCGGGCTTGACGGGCGAAATCTCGTAGTAGGGAGTCTGCTTCATGTTGCAGTAGATGACTTTCCGCTCCTTGAAGGCCTTGAACAGCTCGTTGCGCGGTTCTGAAGCTTTCAGGGCTTCATACGAGAACTCGCCGGGATAGCTGTTCAGTATGCGCCAGTAGTCGGCATTGGCCGCCAGCTCATACATCTTCTCAAACTCCAGGTCTTCACCAGCCGTCTCGTCATCGTGAATCACGTAGTCGGCACCAGCATCACGGAATATCTGTGCCAGATAGTTCTTGCCGCCCACGGCATGCCAGTTGCCGTAGTGCATCTCGCCGCTCGTCACGGTAGGTACCCTTGAACCTTGAACCTTGAACCTTGAACCTTGAACCTTTGACTTTAAGTCGTTGTATCGCTGTTCAATGCCAGAGAAAACCTCGCAGGCCTCCTTCTCCTTGCCGATGAACATGCCTACCACCTTGATCCACTCTGCCTGTCCCAGCGGATCGAGCTCCTTGTAGCCCAGGTGAGGCACCAGCGTGATGCCAGTCTCCCTGATGGCATCGTAGCCGCCGCGTTTGAAGGGAGAGATGAAGATGATATCGGGATTGGCTGCCAGCACCATCTCGGTATCGAAGTTACCCTCCATCCCGATTTTGACGATGCGGCCGTCCTTCACCCTCGCTTTGATGTCGCTGTCGAACAGGTTCTTCGTACCTGTCAGCCCTTTCACCACATCGTGAGCATCCAGTATGGTAAAGTTCGACAGCTGTAGAGCCGTCATGCAGATGGTATTCTTAATAGGTACGCGAACCTTCGTATACCCCTCTGGTATGGTAGCATCGTCGGTTGCCACAAGTGCAAAGTGATAGTCTTTGCCCATGTCCAGCAGCCGGATGTCTGCACTGTCCCTTACCTGATAGCCTGTCGCGTACTTCGGACACAGCAGACTGTCAACACTTGCGGTACTGTCGGCCGCCGTCTTGTCTCTCTGGTTGCATGCGCCGCATAGCCATAGTGCCATACAGACCGTTGCTGATACAATATTACTTTTCATCATGGCTGCAAAAGTACGATTTTTTAGTGAGAAATGCGTAATGAGAAAGAGAAAAATGAATAAAAAAATAAAAAAGACAATGGCGGGGGTACATTTTTCATCTTTCATCTTTCATCTTTCATTTAAAATGATTAACTTTGCCCCCCAACAAGCATACTTGAAAAGGTAAAAAAGTAAACTTGAATACTAACAAAACAATCTGTCGTATGAGAAACAAAACGATTCTGCTTACAGCATGCCTCTTGTCGGGCGTACTGATGCTTCCTGCACAGGAGAAGCTTTTCCAAAGTGCCAACGTACAGTCACCGGTGGTCAACGCCAATGGTACAGTAACATTCAATGTCTTTGCTCCCAAGGCCGTGAAGGTAGAAGTGACGGGCGACTTCCTGCCCGCCACGAAGATAGAGGTGCCCGACTTCGGCACTGTGGAGCAGGCTGGTGTGGCCCGGCTGAAGGAGGGCAAGAATGGAGTGTGGACATATACCACGCCGCCCCTCGCCCCCGAGCTGTATAGCTATACCTTCAACATCGACGGGATGACGGGTGTGAAGGATCCTGCCAATATCTATGTCAACCGCGACATCGTATCGTTCTCCAACATCTTCATCGTCAGTAGCGGGCAGGGCGACAAGGGCGACCTCTACCGAGTCAATGAGGTCCCTCATGGCAATCTCTCCAAAGTGTGGTACGACAGTCCTACGCTGAAGATGCAGCGCCGCATGACGGTCTATACCCCTGCAGGCTATGACAAAGGGTCGAACTATCCCGTGCTTTACTTGATGCATGGTGCAGGAGGCGACGAGAATGCGTGGAGCGAGCTGGGGCGTGCGGCACAGATTCTCGACAATTTGATTGCTGCGGGCAAGGCCAAGCCGATGGTGGTGGTGATGCCCAATGGCAACACCGACTGTCAGGCAGCTCCTGGCGAGTGGTCGCGCGGCATGTATCAGCCTACGTTCCTGGGCAGTGTCAACCAGCAGTCTATTGCCACGATGGACGAGAGCTTCATGGATATCGTCAAGTATGTAGAGAGCCATTACAAGGTTGCCAAGAACAAGAAAAACCGTGCCATCAGCGGACTATCGATGGGCGGCGGCCACACCTTTGCCACTTCGAAACGCTATCCCGACACCTTCGACTATATCGGACTCTTCTCCGCAGGATTGCACATCAGCGGCGACCGCACGAAGTCGTTCTATGAACTGCTGCAGCAGAATACCGAGGTGCAAGGCCAGCTGGAACGTCTCTTTGCCGCCAAGCCAACCCTCTATTGGATAGCCATCGGCAAGACAGACTTCCTATATCAGCAGAATGCCGACCTTCGTCGCTACCTTGACGAGAAGGGTTATCCCTATGAATATCGTGAGACCGATGGCGGGCATATCTGGCGCAACTGGCGTATCTACCTCACGGAGTTTGTGCAGAAGATATTCAAATAGGCCCCTCAGTTGCTCATTCTCTTGAGGAGTTCCAGCAGCACCAGCCAGATGTCGTCGACAGTCTTCAACTCCACGCGCTCGCTGGTGGAGTGGGGTTCCACGATGCGGGGGCCGATGCTGGCAATCTGGATGCCGGGGTAGTGCTGTACAAAGAATCCTGCCTCCAGTACGAAGTGCATGGCCACCATGTGCGGCCGCCATCCCAACACGTCCTGGAATGTGTCGCTGACCAGCTGTAGGAATGGCGACTGCTGGTTCTCCTGCCAGGCGGGTGCCGACATCACCACCTCCGATTCGGCACCGGCTTTGGCAAAGGTGTCGGCAATCTCCTTGCTCAGCGTGGCCATGTCGTTGTCGACGAAGCTGCGCGTGTGGGTTGATATGAAGATGTGGTAGTTTTCCGTTACAATCCGCCCCACGTTGTTCGATGTCTCTACGGTGCCAGGCATCGTCTCGCTCATCTTGACCACTCCCTGCGGAATCTGTTCCAGGCAACCCATGAGTGTCTCGAAGACCTCTCTGGGAATAACGTTGTCCCGTTGGTCGCATTTCTCGATGCTGCACGTCATCTTCGGGTCATCGGGATACTCCTCACGCAGCCATTCGTTCATCATGTCCTGCTGTGCCTTGACAAATTCGCAGGCCTCTCCCGACGGTACACAGACGATGATTTCTGCCGATGAGGCTATCGAGGCATTGGCTTCGCCGATGCTGATGGAAGCTACGTCAAAATCGTACTCGTTGTAGACAGAAGCCAGTATGGCCCATGCTGCCACAACGGCACTGCATCGACCTTTGTTGATGTCAACGCCAGAGTGGCCGCCCAGTCCTCCCTCGAAGCGGATACGATACCATCGGTGCTTGCCGCCGGGGGCAGGCTGCCGCTTGATGGGTATGCGGTGGAACTGTAGACAGGCTCCTGCTGCTCCCGTGGTAATGGTGTCGTAGTCCTCCGAGTCAAGGTTGATTACCTTACGCCCCTTCAGGAAGTCGCTACTCAGTTGTGAGGCTCCCGACATGCCGTCCTCCTCGTTGGTCGTGGTGATGACCTCCAGTGCCGGATGCACGATGCTGTTGTCTTCGAGTACGGCCAGAGCCATCGACAGTCCGATGCCGTTGTCTGCTCCAAGTGATGTGCCGCGAGCCTTCATCCAGCCGTTCTCCACGTATGCCTCGATAGGGTCGGCGAGGGGGTTGCTCATACCCACGCACACCATGTCCATGTGGTTCAGCAGCACGATGGGTTCTGCTGCTTCATACCCCGGGGAGGCAGGCTTGCGTATCACAACGCAGTTCTCCTTGTCGCGTTCGTATTCTAAGTGCTGGCGTTCGGCAAACTGGCACAGGTAGTTGGCTACTTGTTCCTCGTGGTGCGAGGGACGTGGTATTTGGTTCAGCTCGCGAAAGATGCTGAAAACCCGTTCTGTTGAAGGCTGTTTAGTCATAAATCGTATTATTTTTCTGCAAAGATACAATTTTTATTTCGGATTTTGCCCAGTTTTTTGTAACTTTGTCGCGTCTAATGGGCAAAAATCTTAAAAAGCAGATGAAGATAACGATACTTGACGGCTTTACATCCAATCCGGGCGACCTGACGTGGGAAGCTCTGGAGGAGGTGGGTGAAGTGACGGTGTACGACCGTACATGTGCTGAAGACGTGGTGGCGAGGGCGAAGGATGCCGACATCGTGTTGACGAACAAGGTGTGCCTGAGGGCGCAAGAGATAGACCAGCTGCCGAGGCTGAAGTACATCGGTGTGCTGGCAACGGGCTATAACGTCGTTGACGTAGAGACTGCTTGTACACGTGGCATCACGGTGACCAACGTGCCAGCCTACAGCTCAGAGAGTGTGGCGCAGATGGTGTTTGCACACCTGCTGACCATCACCAACCGCACGGAGCATTACACGATACTGAATCGTAATGGGAAATGGTCTGCATCAGATGATTTCAGCTATTGGGACACTGAGTTGAAGGAGCTGGCAGGCAAGACTTTCGGCATCGTGGGACTAGGCAACATAGGACGGCGTGTGGCTACTATTGCCCAGGCTTTCGGCATGCGGGTGGTGGCCTGTACCAGCAAACGGGCCGAAGACTTGCCTAAGGGTATCGGGAAACGCACGGTGGACGAGTTGTTGAAGGAGAGTGACGTGGTGAGCCTGCACTGTCCGCTGACATCGGACACACACCACATGATAAACCGCCAGACACTACGGATGATGAAGCCCACGGCCATACTGATCAATACGGGACGTGGACCGTTGGTGAACGATCAGGACGTGGCAGATGCGCTGAATGCAGGTCGTCTGAGTGCCTACTGTACTGACGTGTTGAGCGAGGAACCGCCAAGGGCAGACCATCCGCTGCTGGCATGCAAGAATGCATTCATTACGCCCCACATAGCATGGGCTACCAAAGAGGCCAGGGCGCGACTGATAGATGCCGCCATCGGAAATGTGAAGGCATTTGTTGCAGGCAGGCCCGTGAACGAAATCTGACAATGAGAAAAAAATAATCATATGGATAGAACAACAAAACTGCTGATGTTGCTGGCAATCATATTATTGTCGGCATGTACTGACAACGATGACAATCCGAGTGGCACCCCCCAGCCTCCAGCCGTCGACGTTGGCCCGTCGTTTACCGAAAAGACAGTCGACGTGAGCCGCGATGGCAATGCCTACGGGCAGGTGGCGATACGTTTTTATAGCGACATGCCCAGCGTGCCCTATATCTCTGTGGCCGACTTCCATCGCGTCATGACGGGTGGCGAGATGATGAAGGTCAGCCGTCAGGGCAGTCTCTATCAGCTGACCACCCGTGACGGAGCGGCAACGGTGGATGTCAAGGACGACTATCTCTTCTCGACCAGCTATGGAGGCTTCGTCAATCTGATGTGGCTACTCGACCACTCTCTTCCACCTAATGCGATGCACGACGGCAGCAAGTATCTGAAGCTCGTCAAGATGGAACATCCCTCGATGTTCAAGCCCGTGAATGGTGTCCGTTTGGACTTCAAGAAGTATCAGATCAACCTGCACGATGACGGCACTACCGTCTACTGTCCCTTTGCCACGCTGGCCGACATGTATTCCGACTGCAACTTCCACTATGCTGCGTGTCACGACGATATGGTGCTGGTAAGTACCAAACTGGATACCTATACCATGAACATCATCAATCCTGAATATGCCGCCAAGCCTTACCAAAAAGCGGAAGTTGCTGCCGATATGGCCAACTACCGCTATCAGGAACTCTGCTTCGTTTTCGACAACTTGTTCGGATACCCAGGCCGTACCATCATGGAGCAGAACGGCATGGGCGAAAAGGGATTCGATGCCACCTTGGAGTCGGTAGAGAATGGCCCTGTGGTGAAGCGTTTGCTGCAGTCGGCCAACAACATGGATTTTGCTTGGGGCAGAATGGCACTGCAATACCTGCTCTACGACGGCGGGCATACCAGCATCCATGCGATGGCGGGAATGCCAGAGAACGTGAGGGACGATTACGAGAAACGCATGGTGGCGGCTGCATCCAACTATCCGGAGGCCGTGAGCTTATATAACAAATGGACGGAGTGGAGAAATGAATACTACGATGCCAAGAGCCAGCTGGCGGCACTGTGCAGTCAGGCCTACGGCGGCGCGATCTATAAGGCCAACAGCGACAAGACGCTGGGGGTGATCGTCATGGAATCGTTTGGCAATCAGGACAACGACGCATGGGACAGATACTATGCCAGCGACAAGGGCGACAGCAACTGGCAGGAACTCATGACGAACTATAAGAATGATGACTTCATAGCCTTTCTCTGCGCACTGGGGCAGGCGAAGGCCGACGGCGTGAAGAACCTCGTACTGGACATATCGCAGAACAGTGGCGGCTCTGACGATATCGTGACGGCCGACGTGGCACTGCTGCGAAAGAACAGAAGGGTGGAATACTGGTCGCAGGATGTGCTGGAGGGCAAGAACAATATTGCCACATACGTGGTGGACTGCAACTTCGACGGGGTGTTCGACGAGCGAGACGATACGCACCCCAAGTTCGACTGCAGCGGCATGAACGTCGCCGTGCTGGCAAGCAAGGTGTCCTTCTCGTGCGGCAACATATTCCCCTGCGTGATGAGGGACTATGGATTCCCCATCATGGGCGAACGCTCGGGAGGCGGCCCCTGTTGCATCCAAGTGATGCTGACTGCCGACGGACAGCACTACATGGTATCTACCTATCGAGACCGTGCCACCACCAAAGACTTTCTAGGCATCGACACAGGCATCGCCCCGAACGACGGCTACGCTTTCGGCTATGCCGACTTCTACAACCTGGACTTCCTCGGCAACAAGATGAACGAATACTACCGGCGATAACGGGATTCGGGAACAAACAAATGGAAAAGTAAAGATGAACGTAAAATTCAAGATGCCCAAGTTCGGGCGAAAACTGACGGGAGGAGGCATGCTCAGGGAGCTGCTGCTGACCATACTGGCCACCAGCATATCGATTGTGCTGACATTCGGCACAGCGCACCTGATAGAACAGCACCAGGCAGAACAGCGGCAGAGGCAAACGGCCATGATGGTGATTCACGACATCGACAACAGCGTGGCCGTGCTGGAATATCAGGCAGACGGAGAGGAGCGGCAGAAGCAGGCATTCCAATACGTGATAGACCATCTGGACGGGATAGAACGGCTGCCTGTGGAGACACTCTACACGGCACTGACGATGCTGGGAAGCGTATACGTGAACGACTACACCTTTGACGACTCGAAGGAGAAAATATTCACCAGCAGCCAGGATACGTGGAAGAATCTGGACGATGTACACTTTGTAGACAATATGGAGAGCTTCTATCAGTCGAGAAGGTTTCTGCAGGACATGCTGGCACGGTCGCCACTGTGGAAATATCCGATGACGGAAGAGGAGGTCTTCGCTATCGATGTGAAGGCCAAGGCCAGCGGACGGTCGCTGCAGCAGTGCTACGCAGACGTGCTGAAGGAGAAACTGGGGGATGCAAGGGTAAGGCACTACGTAGACCTGTCATCCTACAGGGCAAGGCTGCTCAGACAGTATGCGCAATCGTGGAAAGACCTGAGCGACCGCAACAAGTTCATCATGAACATTGACGATGAGGAACTGGCAGAATATGTCAGGAAGAGCCAGCGGAGCGGAAGAACCGTCGCCAAGAGCGATATCATCGGACAGTGGGAACATAAGCTGTCGGGCAAGGATACACGGTATTACGACTTCATGAAGGGCGACTCCTTCAGCATGAGGTCGATCAACCATTACGGCAACTCGTTCTACAGCGGCGACATCGTACTCACCTTCCATTACGGAGGAAAATGGCATCTCAGCGGCGACTCGCTACTGTTGGAGTTCAAGACGGGAAAGGCAGAGGTAGACCGAGGGGGCATCACGTATAGAGCGGAAATGCGCGACTCGGTGGAGTCGTTCGTAAACACCTACTTCCAGGTGAGCCGGTTGACAGAACAGCTGAACAAGGCCCTGGCGACGAGGAAAGACACTTTCGGCGTAAGCATCAACAAGGCTGGCGACAAGATTGAAATGGCAGATGGACGAGGTGAAGACGCTGAGAATACGACGGTACGCAGCTTCTATCTGAACCGTGTAAAATAATCAATATCAACAAGACAATAATGAAAAGACTGATTGCACTATTGACAATGGCTGTGCTGCTGACGGACGGACTGACAGCAGCGGTACAACAACAAGACAGACCCGCCGTGGAAACGATGGCAGGTGATACGCTGACGGCAGACACGCTGACGGCCGACTCGGCGATGGCAGCCACAGCTGCAGAGCTGGAAGGCCCCGAAGAGCTGACCGACGGTGAGGGCGGCGGGCTGCACAAGCAGCTGAAGCGTAAGTTCATGGAGGGCTCGGCGGGTTTTATGTCGCTGGTGGCTATCGCCCTGGTACTGGGACTGGCATTCTGTATCGAGCGTATCATCTACCTCACCCTGTCGGAGGTGAATGCCAAGAAACTGATGCAGGAGATTGACGCACGGCTGGAGAAGAATGACGTAGAGGGTGCCAAGACGCTGTGCCGCAATACGCGAGGCCCCGTGGCCGCCATCTGCTACCAGGGGCTGCTGCACATCGGCGAGTCGCTGGAACAGATCGACCGACAGCTGACCAACTACGGCGCGCTGCTGGTGTCGAATATGGAGAAGGGATGCTCGTGGATACGCCTGTTTATCGCTGTGGCTCCCTCGCTGGGATTCCTGGGTACGGTGATCGGGATGGTGATGGCCTTTGACCAGATACAGACGGCAGGTGACATCAGTCCCACCATCGTGGCAAAGGGCATGAAGGTGGCACTGATCACCACTATCTTCGGCATCATTGTAGCCATCGTGCTACAGTTCTTCTACGGCTATATCCTCTCGAAGATAGACCGGCTGACGGCTCACATGGAGGAGAGTGCGATTGTATTCATGGACTCCGTCACTGAATACAAAATGAGAAATGAGAAAGGAGGGGATGGGAAATGATAGAGGCAGGGAGTCTTTTGTTGGCAGAGGTGATGCTGTGGATGATGTACATCACCGTGGGAGTGGCCGTAGTGGCGGTAGTCGTGTCGGCAGTGCGCTCGTTCTGGTTGAATAAATAAATAGATAAATCAATTGTCAAATAAATTGTAAAATTGTAATTATCATCATGTTGTTCCACCGCAAGTTAAGGGAATTGCCCGAACTCAACACCACCTCCACCGCCGACATCTCGTTCATGTTGCTGGTGTTCTTCCTCGTCACTTCGTCGATGGATACCGACATGGGACTGGGGCGACAGCTGCCACCAGCCGACGAGCAGCAGCAGGAACAGCGCGACATCAGTCGTAGCGACGTGCTCCAGGTGCGGATTGACGGCAGCGATGCGCTCTACTGCGACAATCAGCCGGTGACGGCCGAAGAGCTGCAACAACAGGTGGAGTCGTTCGTGGCTTCACGACAGTCGCCGCGACATGTCATTGCCGTGGAGACCGACCGGCAGACGAGCTACCAAGCCTACTTTGAGATGCAGAATGCCGTGGTGGCAGCCTATGCCCGGCTGCGCGACCGGCTGGCTCGCAACCGTTACGGAAAACCCTTCCGACGCTGCAACAGCGACGAGCGGGCAGCCATCATGGAGCGCTATCCGCAGCGCATCAGCGAGGGAATAGCCATATATCACGAGGCACAGCCTCAGAAGGGAGGGGTGAAATGAGCCGTTTCCGCCCCTCGCGCCGTCGTAGCGTGCCAGGTCTGAACGTGGCAGCCATGCCCGACCTCATCTTCACGGTGCTCTTCTTCTTTATGATCGTCACCCACATGCGCGACGTGCAGCCCCGTGTACGCTATGAGGTGCCTCAGGGCAGTGAGGTGGAGAAGGCATCGAAGAAGGGCGGCGTGGTGTATATCTTCATCGGGCGGCCTGTCGACGAGCAGGGGAATGTAGTGTCCGACAAGCCCGTCATCCAGCTGAACGACCGTTACGTCAGCGTCGAAGAGATGGCCGCAGAAATCAACCGGCTGCGCGCCCAGATGAATGCCTATGACCGCCAGAACCTCATCGTCAGCCTGCGTGCCGACCGTGATACCGAGATGGGCGTAATCAGTGACGTGAAGCAGGCCCTGCGACAAGCCGGTGCGCTGCGTATCAACTACTCGGCTACGGTCTCACATAATCGACAAAAGCATAATTAAAGGCGTGCCGGTCATCTTTCGCATGTTCTTCCTTTGAGACGATGCGCCACTCGCCATAGTCGGGGAAGAAGGCATCGGCCTCCTGTGGTGTATCGTCGATTTCCGTCAGACACAAACGGTCAGCCACTGCCATCGCCTGCTGATAGACGCGGGCTCCACCAATGATATATATATCCTCGTCGGGACGGCAGCTCTTCAGGGCAGCTTCGAGGGCGGGGTAGACATCACAGCCAGGCAGCTCCTTCAGCGTGCTCGACAGCACCACGTTGCGACGATTGGGCAGTGCACCCTTTGGCAGACTCTCGTAGGTGTTACGTCCCATGATGATGGTGTGCCCCGTGGTCAGTGCCTTAAACCGTTTCAGGTCGTTGGGCAGCCAATACAGCAATTTGTTCTTATAGCCGATGGCCCTGTTCTTGGCCACAGCAGCAATAATGGTAATCCTCATAGCGGTAGCAAATTATTTAATCACGACCTTCTTGCCGTTTACGATATACAGGCCAGGCTGCAATTGACTGCCAGACGAGGTGCCGTTGACAACGAGGCGACCACTAAGGTCGTAGACACGATGGTCTGTATCTTCACGATTCGTGGGGATGTTATCCACTCCTGTCACCTCGTCGACGGTGTCGTCGATGATGACGCTGAACGAAGGACTACCATTCACCCAGTTACAAGTAAGATAGGCCTTATAGGGTGGAATATAAGTGCTGGGGAATCCGTAGAACCCCACCTCTCCCGACGTCTTGCCGATGCTCAGCGTCAGGATGCTGTACTCGTTCTGTATAGCGCTCTGGTTGACAGCCAGACCGTATTTATTGTTCTGTCCGATGTCAGTGCCTTGCAGTTTGTTTGCCGTCATCGGCACGTTATCCTGTGACGACATGCCAGGTTCAGGACTGAGGAGATAAGTGCCTGGCGTCTCACAGTAGATGACGACGGGGACGGTGTGATGCAACTTGTTGCTGGTGCGCTTCAGCGTAACGGAGGTGGAAGTGGATTCAATTTCCTCCGGCATAACGTAGGTCTTCATACCGTCTGGCAACTTCGTACAGAAGCCGATATACATGGTGGCCCACTTGGCACTAGTCACCGTGAGCGGGAAGTAACGGTGCAGTTTGCCGGCATCGGCGTAAGTCTGCCAATACGACTTCTTCATATATTCTTTCATGAGGGCACCGTCCAGATTGCCACCTGTGGCATACTGAGAAGCAGTCCATTGTGTGCCGTCGAAACTTCCGTCGTTGACGTAAATATCCATCAGCTGGCCGTTGGTGTCGTAGTTATAGTGTACGATAGCATCATCGTCCATCTGTACCACACTGCCCTCTGGCTTCGGATAGTCGATGTATATCTTGTCGAGCTGGGGTATCTGATAGAAAGCATGCGTAGCGATATTATGGAACGGGCCGTGCAGGGTAATGCTCTGCTCACCACGAGCTGGTGGATAGGCCAGTAGGCACAGGTCGTCGTCGGTCGTAAAGAGGGCGTGGTCGCGCACCTCAAAGCTGGTGTTCATCGGATCGACGTAGATATCCTTGATGCTGGAGCCGTCCAACACGCCAGGTTCTATCTTCGTAGTGGTGGCGGGGATGGTTACCGACTCCAAGCTGCTGCAGCCGCTGAATACTCCGGAGCCAATGTCCGTCAGCTGGCGTGGCAGTTCCAGCTCCGTCAGTGTGCTGATGCCTGAGAGCATATCCTCCTTCAGCACCTTGATACCCGTGAAGAATCGCATCTCGGGGAAGGCCGTTATACCCCGCGTCTTAGCTTGTGAGTTGAACGTACTGATGATGTCACCATCGCTCTCTGAATCGGTGTAGCCTGATCGGAGCGTCACGGCATTACGCAATGTCACTACGTCAGTGCTTTGCTTATCAAATGCTGCCAGCCAGGCGGCCTTGCAGTTGGCATCCTTGAAGTCGATGCCGACGGTGCCTGTTACCGTGCAATCTACCTGCATGACGCGCAGTGCCTTGGTACACGGGCTGGTAGCATCGTTGGTACGGGCATAGATATAGTCGGAACCTGTGCTCATGGGCGACGCGCCGCCACACTCATTAATGACATCGACGACAGCGTCACCCTTGACTGCCGTCCATGTGACATTATCCGTGGGGAACTCAAAGACCTTCGTCACGTTGCCTGCCCGCTCACCATCGGCAAAGTGTACAGGCATGGAGAGGATGTCGCCGTAGGGTGTGTTGGCAAACTGCTTGAGGATGGGGTAGCGCCCCTTCTCGTGCTGCCATACGCTGTTGCCTGCAAAGATGTCGCCGCCAATCATCTCTGCTGTGGTATGCTCGCCGCGATCATTCGTCGTCTGTGATGCTGTTGTCATCTGCTGCTTGTCGAAATACCAGGTGTTGACGTCCGAGACGGTAGCGTCTAGCTGAGGACCTATGCCTCGACGGGTAGTAAAGTTCTCGACCTTACCCGTAAAGACACAGCGATTGATTTGCTTGACGCCATTGCCTGCAATGCCGCTGCCGGAACTATTTTGAAATACTGTTTTCTTAATTCCTGTCTGGTGGAAATACTCCAATCCGTATTCCACATGGACACAGGCAAAGCAGTCCTCGACGGTGCCGCAATCAACCATGTAAGGGTTAGTCGCACTCCTATTCAATCTTGTTGACTCGTATCCATCGATGTCAGTGGCATGACCTACAATACCAGCACTGTAATTATTGTTGTCGACAATGCCGTGGGCCATACACCGTTCAATCTTCGCATCGCCCGTCATCAGGCCACACAGGAGACCGCTAAAGATGGCGTTACCATCACTGCTGTTAAGCGATAGGTAGCTATCGACAATGCCCAGGTCGTGGACATAGCCGCTAAGGATGCTGAACAGACCAGATAGATTGTACTCTTTATGATAAATTGTGGGGGTTGCAGAAGTGCCCGGCTTCTCGATTCGTACATTTTCGATATAGCTGTTGATATACACGCCGTAGATGCTGTTTCCGCTGCCGTCGAGGTTGGCGTGCCACTCCACGGGTGTCCACACCTTGGCTCCGTCCTTCACCGTCTCGTCCGTTTGTATGAGGTTGGTATTGATGAAGATGTCGTTAGTCAGCCGGTAGTACATGTCGCTGCGGTTATACACCTCCTTGTTGACAGCAACAGCGAGCAGCTGCGTGGCATTCTGAATGAGGTAGGGGTCGTTGATGGCACCGTTGCCACCAGGGAAGTCGGCAGGCTCATTGTCGTTCCAAGGCACACCATAAGTGACGACGAGGTGTACCTTGCGCTGCAAGCTATTCTTGGTTTCTTCATTATAGTATGTCACGACGATGTCGGCCTCTCCCGCATCAAAGGGCGTGATGGTCTTCTCGGCCGACTCGGCATCCTCTTCCAGTTTCAGGAACGTCTCGTAGGCAGCGCCATTGGGCGCTTTCACCACGTCGTACATGCCCAGGGCCTTCTTCGTGGAACGGTTGTAGGCGATGGGTATCAGCTCCGAGACCGTCGTCACCTGCCAGGCACAGAAGTAGGAGTGTAGCGGATCCTTCACATAGAAGGGAATGGCCGCCAGCATGATGTTGTCCTCGTAGCACATTTTGGGATAGAACCCCGAGTTGTTCTTTTCATATTCTGTCCTGACATCGATGGGAGCCATCAGGAGGCTGTTGTACGGCTCTTCGTCGCTGGCCAGCTCCTTCGACTTCTTGCTCGTTATTTCATCCTCGGCAAAGCCGTCGGCAGTGCCTACTGGCGGTAGGCCACAGAGCGAGCGGTCATAGACCACATCGTTAAAACGATGTTCGCTCTTGATGAGTGCTGCAACATCAGACGGAATGTATCCGACAATAGCTCCGCCAAATCGCATAGTTCCGAAGATAGTACCCGCAAAGGTGCTGTTAGTCAGGTTACATGTACTTGCACGTGCGCTGCCTACCAGGCCTCCGAGTGTGGCATTGCCGGAACTATACAGATAGGATGATGAGAAAGAGTTTTTGATTTCAGTGCTTGAACTCGCGGAAGTATTGCCCACCAGTCCGCCACAACTCACGTCTTGCTGGCACTGACACTCGATGGATACCGAGGAAACACAATATTCTATTGACACCATCGATGAGGTTCGGCCTATCAGTCCGCCACTGCTCTCATAAGTCGTCATCGTGCCCGACGACGAACAATAGCTGAACGTCATCTCCTTTTCAGTACCAGTCTCCGACCGCAGGTCGCCCAACAGTCCACCAGCCACAGCCGACTTGCCTTCGGATCTTGGATGGCAGGCGATATCTACGTTGGCGTGACAGTCGGTCACCGGCACCATCTTCAAACATTTCGCAGAGCCGAATAGCCCGCCTATTGCCCCCTGGCCTGACTGTTCCGTCAGCTGTGTATCAACCACTTTATTTCTGCTAAAGCCCGTAGTGGAGTATGACGCTGTTATGTAAAGCTCGCCGACTAATCCTCCACCATAGGAATTGTTTGTATTGCCAGATGAGCCCATGGTGAGTATGGAGTTCTCGACCGTACAATTGCTCATGCGACCGTTCTCGATACTGCCGGCAACGAATCCTGCATACTTTGCGTCACCGCCATCAATCTGCGCATTGCTGATGGTCAGGTCCTGTAAAGTCAGGTAAAGAGCATGTCCGAATAGTCCGGCATACGTTGGCTGGCCTTGAATGATCATGCCGGTAATCTTATGTCCCTGACCCATGAAGACCAACTCATATGTATCAGCTAAGTTTTTAAAGTCATTAATGGGAACCCAGTAATGAGCACTCAGGTTAATGTCGGCCTCTAGATAGACATAGCAGTGATGAGAAGAATAAAAAGATTGGTATTCCTTCGCAAACTTGGCCAGCTGTTCTGCCGTCTCTATATGGATAGTAACTAAGTTTCCTTCAGTTTCTATGCTTTTATAGTTCTCCGCACAGTAGTCCGTCCAGTTGCCCGACGGTTCAGCCCATGCTACCGTAAGTGTCAGGAGCAGGCTGGCTATGATAGACAATACTCGTTTCATGACTTCTTTAACTTTCCTAACTTCTCTAACTTCTTAGAAATTGAACTTCAATACGTCCTTGCCCGTGCTGAGCAGGTAAACATCGTGCTTGCTGAGGGGCACGAAAAGCGTGCTGCTCTGGCTGACGGTGCCATAACGGAGCATACCCTCAGAGCCAAACACGCGGATGCGGTATGTCTTATGATCGTCGCTGACCGGCAGGCCAGTGATGCGCACACCACCTTCCTCACGGCTGACCTTGATATCAAGGGCGTTCTTGTTTTCGTTGAACCGGACGGGGTTGATGTCGGTGGGATTGTTGCTGGGCTGCAGGTAGACGTAGTGGACGTTTTCTGAATAGCGGCGGTTCTCCACATAGTTGTTGGCATCGGGATCGGTTACCGACTCGTCGAGGATATGGCAGTTCAGGAAGCCATTGGTTGTTTCGGCAATGCCTTGTAATGTCACTTTGGCGTATGCCTTGCGAACGCCACCAAACAACTCGAAGTCGGAGGCACGCACCAGCGTCTCTGCCTCGTCGCTTATCAGGCTTGAGGGTGACGGCTGCGAGAAGATGCCCACATGGATGACATTGTCGGCACGCAGTCCTCGGGGCGAGTGGTCGATGAGTTCCACGGCAAAGGTGTTGACACCGTTCTCGATATCCTGTCCGAGGACACGCAGCTCGATGTCCTCTAATGACGCACGTCCGCTTTTCACAACATTTGCGCTCTGCCTGCGCAGGCTGCGGCGGGGATTCAGGGCATGCTGCTCTGCACGGAACACATTTTGGTATTCCACGTCGACCGATGCCTCCAAATAGCCGTTGAAGTCCTCGCCGATGGGGTACTCGACAACAAAGTCACGCTGGCTCAGCGGCTGCACCCACGAGTCGTCAAGGGTGAATGTCTGGCCGTTGATGGTGGGTATGACATTGCGGATGGCTGACGTACCCGTATTACAGATAGAAACGGTGATAGGCAGGGTACTGCTGCCCATGAGTGCCCCCTTGGTATAGTCGACATCAAAGATGAAGCTATTGTCGAAGTAGCGTTCATTGGCCATGATGACCGTGGTTTTTTTCTCCTCCAGATCCCGCAGCGAATAGACCACCTTCATGTGCTGGTCGTCCAGGAAACCGTCGAAGTCCTGCATGAGTCTTCCTTCTGTCTCTGCTCCCATGGTGATGGGTGATGTGACGCAGATGGACGGTTCCAGCGAGATGCGCGAGGCATTAAGAATCATACGGGCGTCGCCATTATGTTCGGCAGTGCCTTGGTCTCCATGCACCGTGTTGCTCATTTCGGCCCATAGAATAGCACAGTCGCTAAGCACCACACTCTCGCGGTCGCAGATAATCTTTACCAGGTTGGGCGAGCAGAAGTTGGCACCCAGGTCGTTACCACCGACACCGCTGGCCTTGCCGTTCATATTGAGCGCCTTCACGTAGATGTCCGACAGGGTGTCATTCTTCTCGTAGAGCAGGGCAATGAGAGCGTGGTCGCCTACGCGGTTCATGAAGAAGCGCATGGGGTGCAGGTGCTCCTCGACATAGGTGGGCTCCATGGTCTCGAAGGGGATTGAGGCGTAGGTGAACTGGTTGCTACGCTTCTCGTCGTCATAGAAGTTGTGGGTCATGTTCATACCCACGAGGACGGTGTCGTCACGCATGACGAGGTCGTACTGCTTGGCGACGTTCGTCTCGTTCAGTTCGAAGAGCTTGACGGGGTCACTCCACTTGCCACCATCAAAGACCGACAGCATCAGGTGTCCGTTCATGGCCGACGTGTAGGCGGCATCAAACATCGCATCGGTATCGTCCTCAGTGCCTTCTGCCTTCATGCGGGGAGCGAAGAGCTTTTGCGACTTGCTGCTGATGGGCAGGATGTGTCCCTGCTGCCAGATGCAGGCGGCTCGTCCGTCCTCCTGCTGTGTGACCACAGGCTTGCAGTTCACGACGTCACCCGTGGCGGCACACACCACGGAGCGGTGCCAGGCTTCGTAGCCAGGCTGATATTCGATGAAATCGGTGTCGTTGTCGCGGACCTGCGCCACGATGCTCTGTTCGCGGGCCAGCTCAGTGACACTGGCATCGCCGGCTTTCAGATCGTCGGCGGTGATGGGGCGTGTCATCTCCTCGTAGACCACCACCTCGTGTGTGGAGTTCTTCGAGCGCATGTGTCCCGAGGCCTTCACACCCTCCTTCGAGAGTCGCTGCACGGTGTTCGTCTTAGTGTCCAGCAGGGCGATATGTGCACTGTTGATGTCGTCGCCAGTGGCTGGCGCGTCATAGACGATGGTGTGCTCGTCGAGGAAGTGCGGGTTGGCCGTTGAGGGCACATTGTCGACGATGACATGTCCGTACCTCTTGTCCTTGTCGCCATCAGTGTTGTTGTCTGTCGCTGATGCAGCTGCCGTATTTGACGTAGCCGTCAGACTGGGTGATTGCCAGAAGTCACTGTATTGTGGAGCACTTGCGGGTTCTACCACCGCCGCCCACCATGGATACTTTGGGTGGAAAGGGTTTGTGTTGTCGTTGTTCGGGAATAATATTCTATCCCCCACATGTGCCTCAGCAGCAGCTTGGGCCGTACCTGCTAACGAGCGTACGTAGGCAAAGGCCTCGACACCCAGCAGTCCGATGAAGACGCCGCCGAGGTCAAAATGGTCGAAGTTAGTACAGAATCCGTAACCCAGTCCCAACTTAGCACCGGCACGCACTCCAGCACCCAGATGGAGTACGGGATTGGGTGGCGTATGCACTTCGGCGCAGACGCCGCCACGTGCTTTCAACATGGCCTGTACCAGGATTGAGTGGGCACTTTTGCTGCTGTATCCCAGATCATTGGCTTGCCAGTTCTTATAACCAGCGGTAATCTCAAGTGATGCTTCAGCCAGCGCGCTGATGGTCAGGAAATTGGCATATTTTTCGAGAAAACCGCCCACGGCTCCTAAGTATTTCCCGCCAATGGCCTTCAAGGGGTTGCTTATAAATGCACCATAGGCCAGTTTGAAATACAACGTCACGTCGGAGATGGTCGGTATGGCATTGGCACCTTCCACGGCATTACCATTCTTGTCTTTGTCCTTGCCCAGCTTGGTAATGGAACCGGCTATCTTGAGGCCGCCAGTGGCGCTTAATCCCGGTACGGGCAGCGAGAAGATGTCGTCGAACTCCGAGAACACCCAGTTCTCAAGCTTCTGCTGACCCGGTTCGCTGACCAGACTGCCACTGAAGCCCCTGTCATTATCCTGGTCCGACTTCCATTCGTTATATTTGCTAAAGTCGTGTTTTCTCTCTTCCTCGTTCCAGTAGGAGCCAAACTTGTCCCATTTGCGATAGGTATCAAAGTCCTCGCGCATCTTCGATACCTTGCTGCCGTCGGGATTGCCCTGATCATCGGTGTCTTTGCTCTTGTTCTTGTATTCAGCACAAATCTTGTAATCCAGACATTTTCTGGAAATGCTATAATAGATCGACGTATTAATATATAGTCCCTTGACGGGTGACTCCCATCTGAAGTTAATGGGAATGGCCCATTCTGCCTTCGCCTCAGTATCTGCATCACCAGCCTTTGGCTTGTCACCGTCGATGATGCCGCGACAGAGTTCAGTGCCAGCCGCCTTCGCATCGTTCTCGCCATCATCACGGTTATAGATAAAGCGGTTGAAATAGGGCAGCTTGTCGTAGGTCTTCCCAGCAGACATCAGCTTTAGGCGGCATGTCTTGTCAACCGTCAGCTCAGTCAGGTCGTAGCCTACCTCGTAATAGTCACGTTCAAACTTCGACAGGCTGACACCCGAGGCTCCCACCTGCGGCTGGATGGTCTGAAGCAGGGCATTGCCGTTATCAACATCGTAAACCTTCAATTCCGGGGTGCTGGCCATGGCGCGGCGCAAGGCCTTCGCACCGTTCTTCGCTGTCGAGAAGGTGAGCAGCAGTTCGCCATACTTCTCTATCAGATTGCCCTTAAACAGTTTCAGACCCTCCTGACAGCCGTCGGACGAGAATCTCACCTGGTCCGTAATGGCACGGCCTGTCAGGTTATATTCCTCCAAGGTCACCAGGGCATGCTCCTGGCCACGATACATGATGATCTTCTTCTCGTCGTGCAGGCCTCGGAACAGCTGGCTGCTGATGGCGAAGTCGGCATAGTTGACATTACCCATGACGGCCATCACCTCAGCCACGCAGCGTTCCTCGTCGACAATGTTCGTCAGGGGGTCTGTGGCACCACGGTACTTCAGCACGAGCGGGTAGAAAGTGTTGTTCCTGGCTGGCGGCAGTATCTCGATGTAGGCAGGATTGCCGTTGGTGAGCACCTTGTGCACCTTGCGGCTCTCGTCCCAGCCTTCGTACTTCACGGGGGAGCCTCCCAGCACCTCGTTTCCATCCTCATCCACCTGTACCACATTCATGCGGGCCGAGCGGATATCGTCGCCGTTGGGTTTCTTCAGTTTTACGTACAGCGTGTCGAAACGTTCGTAGAGTCCCGAGCCTATCCAGTTGAAGTTCACCAACTCGCGGTTCTCGTGTTTGTCGTGCTCGAAGCGTGTTGTCAGCGTCAGGTCGTAGTATTTGTTATAGGGCGTGACACCCGTAATGACGTTTTTCAGGTTCAGGCGCAATTTTTTCTGGCCCTCCTTGGGCGCCGTTGTACTGCCTGCCATCAGGAAGATGTCGGCCAGCGTCTTGCCCTCCTCGACGTAGAAGCTCTGGAAATTCTTGTCCTTCAGGTCCAGATAGTGTTTCTCCTCCACCAGGTCGCCGTCCTCGTCGGCATAGCTCAGGTCATATTCCAGCGTGTAGCTCTCGCCGTTCACTTGTCGCTTGGAGTCGAGCTGGAAGATGTAGAGGTTGTCGTCGTCCCAGTTGTCGCTTTCATACTTGAAGCGCAGCGTGTCGCCCACCTCGCCGATTTTCCATACCTTGAACTGGATGGGTTTATCCTGCAAGGGGATGTTCGAGAAAAAGAACTTCGACACCGTCAGCGACAGTACCGTGCCGTAGCCATCGTCGGCTTCTACGCCGTATTCGCCCGTCGTGCCGCCGCCGTCGTTGATGCGGAAACAGAGCAGCGAATGGTCGCGCATGCGCCAGAACTGCTGCTGGTCAGCTCGCGTCTTCATGCGGGTGGAGGCGAACATCTTTCTGATTTCGTTCATCTCCACATAGTTGCCATAGACGTTCGCCGTCCCACGTTCTATCTTGGTCCACGTCAGTCCATTGTCTTCTTCTTCGACGGTCTCCTCGTTCAGGTTGTCCACATCGGTCACGTTGTTCGAGAAATACAGGTCGAAGCCCTGTGCCCGACTGATGGTAGTCGCCATGAGCATGGCAACCGACAGCCAGAATGTCCTTATCGCCTTTGTCTTCATACTTCGTCGTAGTTTGTGTTCGTTTTTGTTATTTCTCTCTCCTCCTTGTTAAAGCCAAAGCTTTGCCTGCGTTACAGCACAGTGCCGTCGCCCGATTCTCTAGGGTCAACTGGCACTTGCTGGTCTGGGCTTGTTTGCTGTAGCACGCGGGGCTCCACTGCGACAATCATCAAGGCAGGAGTCTTATATGTTTTCTTCTTCATATTTTATGACACACTTTATGCTGCAAAGATACATAAAAATATTTAATTAGCATTGACACTTCCTGAAAAATACCGTTTAGAACACAAAGTTAATACATGATGTGCGTTCAAACACTAACCTCTGCCTTGATATGCGGGTGTGGGTCGTAGCCTTCCAGCACAAAGTCTTCGTAGTGGAAGTCGAAGATGTTCTTGATATCAGGGTTGATCTTCATAGTGGGCAGGGGTCGTGGCTCTCGGGTGAGTTGCAGACGGGCCTGCTCCAGATGGTTCAGATAGAGGTGGGTGTCGCCTGTGGTGTGGATGAAGTCGCCAGCACGGAAACCAGTCACCTGCGCCATCATCTGCAGCAGCAGGGCATAGGAGGCGATGTTGAAAGGTACGCCGAGGAAGGTGTCGGCAGAGCGCTGGTAGAGTTGCAGCGACAGACGCCCCTGCGCATCTTGTCCGTCGGGGTAGTCGACATAGAACTGGAAGATGGTGTGGCAGGGCGGCAGTGCCATTTTGTTGACCTCGGCCACATTCCATGCCGAGACAATCATGCGGCGTGAGTTGGGATTGGTCTTCAGTTGGTCGACCACATACTGAATCTGGTCGATGACACCCCCGTTGTAGTCTGGCCACGCACGCCACTGGTGACCATAGACGGGTCCCAGCTCGCCATTCTCGTCAGCCCACTCGTTCCAGATACGCACACCGTGTTCCTGCAGGTATTTCACGTTGGTGTCGCCATTAAGGAACCACAGCAGTTCGTAGATGATAGACTTCAGATGCAGCTTCTTGGTGGTCAGCAGCGGAAAGCCCTCGCTGAGTGGATAGCGGCTCTGTGTGCCGAAAATGCTGATGGTGCCCGTTCCTGTACGGTCACCTTTCACCGTTCCTTCCTTGAGGATACGGTCAAGTATGTCTAAGTATTGCTTCATAATCAGTGGGTATATGTGTGGTTTTGATTCGCCAGGGTTTGGGATAGAGGTTGTTGGCGCGCGAACCGATGTTCTTGACCTGCCCGAGGGGATGCCCCCAGAAACAGACTTCGACGATGCCGCAAGGGGAGTCGGCAGGCAGCATGAGAGCCTCGCCACGCAGAAACTTCATTGCCTCTTGATACGAAAGCTCGACTTGGGGCAGATTTTCGTAGAGTGTTTCTGCCTTCGGCAGATGCAAATCACGGGGACAGTCCCCCTGTAATCCGCTTCGCTTCTCACAGCGGGGACAGTCCCCATGATTTCCCTTTGCCGCGCGGCCATTTCTCATTTCTAATTTCTCATTTCTCATTTCTTTGCGCAACACGCAAAGAAACAGTCCTTCGCCGCGCGAGATACCGGGGATGAAGCGGCAGACGGGTTCGTCGAAGCCCTCCAGCAGCGACCCTGTGATGTTCCACTCCGGCTTGGTGCTGACGGGCACCACCTCAGCATCGAATTCTGAGCATATCCAGCGGATGTTCTCCTCGTTCTCCTTTGTATTAAAGGTACACGTACTGTATATCAGCAGTCCACCGTCGCTGAGGCAGGCCCATGCATCGCTCACAATCTCGCGCTGCAGCTGGCGGCACTTCTCCACCTGCTGTGGACTCCACTCGCCGATGGTGGCAGGGTCTTTGCGGAACATGCCTTCGCCAGAGCATGGCACGTCGCACACGATGAGGTCAAACTTCATCTTCGACTTGCGATAATCCTTGGGATAGGCATTGGTGACGATGTGGTTGGGATATCCCCACTTGGTGACGTTCTCCAGCAAGATGCTGGCTCGATTGCGGATGGGCTCGTTCGAGTAGAGCATGCAGTCTTCTGGCAAAGCAGCACGGAGCAGGGTAGACTTGCCTCCAGGGGCAGCACACAAGTCTAAAGCTCTTGGGGGACTGTCCCTCTGTAATCCGCTGCGCTCTTCACAGCAGGGACAGTCCCCAACAATTTGCCGTAGCACTTCGTCGAGAAACATCGAGGCAGCCTCTTGCACATAGTAGCAGCCGGCATGGAACAGAGGATCGAAGGTGAAGTTGGGGCGCTGCTTCAGGTAATAGCCCTCGCGACACCAAGGCACCTGCTCACCGTCTCTCACCTCTAACCTCTCACCTCTAACCTCTAACCTCTTAGATGGATTCAATCGGATACTGACAGGCACCTCCTCTTCGAACGATTTCAGATATCGTTCGAAGCGCTCATCGCCCATCAGCAGGCGTGTTCTTTCTGTGAAAACAGCAGGTAATTGCGTCATTTGCTTGCAAAATTAAAAAAAATATCTCACCTTTGCAACAAAATTGGGATTTATTGCGTCTAACAGACAAAAAGAAACCCAAAAAGGAGAAGAAGATATGAAGAAAATGTTTTTTGCAGCAGTAGCCCTGATGGCTTTGATGACTTCGTGTCACGTGAGAAATTTCCGCTTGTCACGCAGTCATGAAAATCTGGTGGAGGAAAGCCGACAACTGACGGGCTTTGAGCGTATAGAGCTGCAGGGCTCGCTGGATGTGAAGTATCTGCAGGCCGACTCGTTCTCTGTGGTGGTGAAAGCCCCCCAGGAGGTGATTGACAAGGTAGAAACACGTGTGGTGGACCATACACTAGTGGTGAATATGAAAGGAGAGAATACGATTATTAACTTTGGCGTGTCCGATGGCGACGACGTATCGGTATGGGTGACATCGCCCGACTTCCTGGGAATCGTGCTAAGAGGCTCTGGCGATTTCGACAGCGAGGGTCTGGTAGATACCGACACGCTGAATATCGAATTGAACGGATCGGGTGACATCGAGTTCCACAACATTATCTGTGACCGAATGAATGTGAATCTGGTAGGTTCAGGCGATGTGGAGGTCAAGAACGTGAAGACACAGTGGTCGGGTGTCAATCTGGTGGGTTCTGGCGACATCAAGATCAAATTCGATGACAGTGGTGTGGTGGAATCGAAGCTGGTAGGCTCTGGCGACATCACGCTGAAGGGCATCGTCAGAGACTTCAGAAGCCAGGTGCGAGGCTCAGGCGATATGGATACGGACGAGTTGCGCACAAGATAAATGACTAATGATAAATGATATACAAAACAATACGACTATGAAAAAGGTATTATTGACAGGGGCATTGCTGATGACACTCAGCATGAGCATGCAGACCATGGCGCAGAAGCATCGCCATACCCCACAACAGGAATTGTTAGACTCTACGAGCAAGGATGCCATAGAGGTGTTCTCAGATACAACAAGCACAGACACGGCTACATCGAACAAGAGGAAAGTCACTGTCACCACCAGGACATCGCCCTGGAGCAGCAGGACGACAACCTACGAGGTAGACGATGATGACTTCGGAAGCATTGTTCACAGCGTGTTCAGCAATATGGACCGCAAGGATCTGGGAGGCATGCTCTTCGTGCTGTGTGTGCTGTTCATTCTCTTCGTACTGGCTCCCGTGCTGATTATCATCGCGCTGTTCTATTTCATCAACAAGAACCGCAAGGACAAGATGCGGCTGGCACAGATGGCCGTGCAGCAGGGACAGCCCATACCCGACCAATTGCTGGACGACAAGCGCCTGTTGGGCGGCGACGACTACCAGAAGGGACTGCGGCAGTGCTTTGTGGGCGTGGGCCTGATGATTTTCCTCGGTTATGCCGCCGGAGAGGTAGGCTTCGGAGTCGGTGCCCTCGTGTTCTGCATTGGTCTGGGCAAGATCGTAGCAGCCAAAATGTCGAATAATAATAACCCTAACAACAATAGATTATGACAAAGAGATTGGAGCGCAGCGACGACCGCGTCATTGGCGGTGTCTGCGCAGGATTTGCAGAGTATATGGATTTTGACCCCGTGGCCGTGCGCCTGGGATATGCAGCACTTACGCTGTTCACGGCATTTGCTGGAATACCATTCTACATCGTGGCATGGATCATCATCCCTGGTAAGAATCAGATTATACGACAGTAGGATGGCATCGCTCACCGACATCTCCCTCGTGGCACAGGTAGCTGTATCTGGCAACCGACAGGCTTTCGACCAGTTGGTGCGCAAGTACCAGTCGCCTGTGCGCCGGTTCTTTCTGAGCCAGACACTGGGAGACAGTCAGTTGAGCGACGACCTGGCGCAGGACACGTTCATCAAGGCCTATACCAGCATCGCCTCGTTCAGGGGGCTGGCATCGTTTCAGACGTGGCTGATGCGTATCGCCTATAACGTCTATTACGACTATTGTCGGAAAATGAGTAATGAGAAATTAGTAATGAGAGATGTAAATGAAAAAATGATAAATGGCAGCGCAGCCCATTCCTCATTGCTCACTTCTCATTCCTCATTAAAGATAGACCTCTACTCAGCCCTGGCACTGCTGAAGCCTGAGGAGCGCACGTGTATTACCCTGCAGCTCATCGACGGCTACGACATCGTCGCTATTGCGAAGATTACGCAGATGAAGGAGGGCACCGTGAAGTCGCACCTCTCCAGGGGTAAGGAGAAAATGGCTAATTATTTAAGGGAAAATGGATATGAAGGAAGATAATGACCGCTTGTTACAGCAGTTCTTCAACGAGACTGCCCCACAACAGATTGCCGACGACGGCTTTACGGAGCAGGTGATGCAGCAGGTGGCATCTGCCGGCATCGAACGACCAGCATTCAGCGTACAGCGACTCTCGCGACTGTGGACGCTCTTCTGCCTGATAGCGTTCGGCGTGTGGTTTATGGCCTTCGACGGTGCCGGACAGCTGGCCATCCGTTTGGAGGTGATGCTGCGCACACTGGCCGTCCAGTCGTTCAGCATCAATCTGGCGATGATGGCTGCCGTGCTCTTCGGCCTGCTCTTCGTAGGGGCAGGAGAAGTTATCGCTTCAGAGACAAGCCGTAGGTAGTGCGCAGCACGATAAACTCCGTGCGGCGGTTCAGCTGGTTGCACAGCTCCTGCTCGTCGTCCTTGAGAGTTTTGATAAACTCTTCGGTCAAGACATCGTTCTCTTTGAGGAAGGGATATTTCTCCGTGAGTTTCTTGCGGATTTTCTTCGGTTTCTCCTTGCCATAGCCTGTGGGAGTGAGGCGGTCGGCGGCGATGCCGTGCTCTACGAGGTAGGCCACCACGGCCTCGGCGCGACGCTGTGCCAGTCGCTTGTTGTATTCTGCCGGACCTTTGTAGTCGCAGTGGGCCGACAGCTCAATCGCTACGTTTGGGTTCTCCTGCAGCAGCGTCACCAGCTTATCCAGGGCCTCGGTAGACTCCGGGCGCAGCGTGGCCTTGTCGAAGTCATAGAAGATGTTGTCGATCATCACAGGAGCCGTGATGCTGGCCAGCGGGAACTGCAGCACATACTCCTCCGACTTGCTGACAGAATCCACACGCAGCTGTTCCTGGTGGTTGAGGAATCCCTTGCAGGTGCCAAGGAAGACGTAGTCGACACCGGGTTTGATTTCCTGCGTGAACGAGCCATCGCCCTTCACACTCAGTTTCAGGTTGGTGCCGTCGTTGCCCACCATATATACAACCGCCTGCGGCAGTTCATAGCCTTCCTGCTCATACACCCATCCCTTGACGGTCTGTATGACTTCCGGGTTGTAGAACGAGAAGATATGGTCCCAGCCCTTGCCGTCGCCACGGTTGCTGGAGAAGTAGCCCTGGTTCTTCATCCCCTCGAAGGTCATGCCGAAGTCGTCGCCCTGTGAGTTGAGCGGATAGCCGGGGTGTTCTATCGCATAGGTGTTATAAGGCAATGTACTCTTTTTACTGCCTTCAGCCGTGCTGTCGGCACTTGCCAGATTGTCTTCGTCATTCAGGATGGATTGCACATTGCTGATGGGTCTGGCGATATAGATGTCGAGGCCGCCCAGTCCCTCATGGCCATTGCTGGAGAAGTAGAGGTCGCCGTTGGGACGGAACGTGGGAAACATCTCGTCGCCGGGCGTGTTGACGGGCGTGCCCAGGTTCTCCACACCACCTAAGCCACTGGTGGTCAGCCGGATGCGCCAGATATCGTAGCCGCCCAATCCTCCCGGCATGTTGCTGGTGAAGTAGAGCCACTGGCCGTCGGGCGAGACGGCAGGATGGGCGTATGCCGACAGCGTGTCGCGCGTCAGCTTCACTTCTTCTGTCTTGCTCCATGCTGCATCGCTGCGGCTGGAGGTGACGATGGTGGCATAGCGGGGGTATTCGGGGTCGGTCTTACACTGGGTGAGGTACATCGTGCGCCCGTCGGGCGTAAAGCAGCAGGCTCCCTCGTCAAAGTCGGAGTTCAGCTCGGTATCAATCGCCTCCGGTCGCTGCCACTTGCCCTTGTCGTCTTTCTGTGAGAAGAAGATGTCGCCGTTCTTGGTTCCCGTAATGCCGCTATACTCGTCGCCCTTTGCCTGATTGCGCGTCGAGGTAAAGAAGAGCATGTCGTTCTCCGTGCCCGACAGCATTGGCGAATAGTCGGCGCGCCGTGAGTTGAAGAAGTTCTCACGCTTTACGGTATAGGCCGAACCCTCTGCCTTCCACTGTGGTGCCTTCTCTGCCGAGCGCAGCCCTGTCCGTGCCAGCAAAGCCGCCGGGCCGTCATTTCCCTCATCCAGGAATGTCTGGAAGGCCTTGGTGGCCTCCTTGTACTGTCCGTTTTTCATCAGCTGCTGTCCCAGATAGAGGTAGGTCAGCGAGTCGGTCTGCTTATAGCGCACGGCATTGTTATAAGAGGCGATGGCTTTCTGCGTGTAGTTGATGCGCCGGTAGCATTCCGCCATCTTCAGTGCCCGCTTGCCGCGCAGTTCACGCTCCTTGGCAGGAGTCTGCGAGTAGGCCTTTCGATACTGGGCTGCCGCATCGAAGTATTCGCCCAGCGCATAGAACTTGTCGCCCTTCTTCATGGCCTGTTCTGCGCCACAGCCCGTGAGGAGCACAGCAACGGCTAATAACACTATGAGGTGTATTTTCTTCTGCATACCTTATTTATAACGCAAGTGCAGGGGTTTTATTGCTTTAAGATGCTTTCTTGTTGGCCTTGTCCTTCTTCGGCTTGTCGCTGTCGGCAACGACGGTGATGCGGCGGTTGGTGGGGTCGGTCATCACGTCGTGGATGATATCGGCAACCTGCTGCTTCAGCTCGTTGATGAATTGCAGGGCATCGTACTGCTGGTGCTCGATGTCGCGCAGCTTCTTTTCCCAGATGCCGGTGAGTTCACAGCTCTTGAGCAGGTCTTCGCGGATAAGGTCGATCAGCTCGATGCCAGTGGGGGTGGCCACCAGTCGCTTGCGCTCGCGACGGATATAGTGGCGCTTGAAGAGGGTCTCGATGATAGAGGCGCGTGAGGATGGGCGGCCGATGCCGTTTTCCTTCATGGCGGCACGCAGCGTCTCGTCTTCCACAAACTTGCCTGCCGTTTCCATCGCCCTGAGCAGGGAGGCTTCATTATAATAAGGCGGCGGCGTGGTCATCTTTTCCGTGAGGGTAGGAGTGTGCTCGCCCGTTTCGCCCTTGACGAAGGTGGGCAGCGTGCGCTCTTCTTCGGTGGCTTTTTCCGGGTTTTCCGGATTGTCCGGATTTTCTGGGTTTTCCGAATTTTCTGGATTGTCTGGGGCTTTGGCCCTGACTATGCGCCACCCTTGGTCAAGAATCTCCTTGCCGGTTGCTTTGAATTCGATGGTCCCTCCGGAATCTCCAGAATTTCCGGAAGAGACCTCTCCCAATACGGTGGTGGTAGAGAACTTGCAGTCGGGCAGGAAAACTCCGATGAAGCGGCGTGCCACAAGGTCGAATACCTTCTGCTCGGCATCGCTCAGCCCTTGGGGAATGACTCCCGTGGGGATGATGGCATGGTGGTCGGTTACCTTCGATGTGTCGAAGACACGCTTGCTCTTCTTCAGCGCCTTACCGCCGATGGGCTTGATCAGCTCGGCATAGACGGCCTTGCCATAGAACTTGGTCTGGTAGAGGCCGTTCATGGTCTGTGGGCACTTGGGGTAGATGTCGTCAGAGAGATATTGTGTATCCACACGCGGATAGGTGGTAAACTTCTTTTCGTAGAGTGACTGGATGAGGTTGAGCGTCATCTCTGCCGAGAATCCGAATTTGCGGTTGCAGTCAACCTGTAGCGAAGTCAGGTCGTAGAGCTGTGGCGGCTGTTCCTTGCTCTCTTTCTTCTCTACTTTCGTCACGGTGAAGGGCTTACCCTCGATAAGTGCAAAGGCTTGTTCGCCTTCTTCCTTCAAGGTGAACTTTCCCTTGGTGGCCGTAAACGTCGTATCGCGGTAGACCGTTGCCAGCACCCAATAGGGCTCCGGCTTGAAATTGTCAATCTCTTTCTGGCGGTTGACGATGAGGGCGAGGGTAGGGGTCTGCACACGACCGATGGAGAGCACCTGATGGTTCTGACCGTACTTCAGCGTATACAAGCGCGTACAGTTCATGCCTAACAGCCAGTCGCCGATGGCACGTGACAACCCGGCCATATACAGCGGCTGGTAGTCCTGCTGGTCTTTCAGGTTCTGGAAACCCTCGCGGATGGCCTCGTCGGTCATCGACGAGATCCACAGGCGGCTGACGGGACACTTGGCACCCGCCTTCTGCATCACCCAGCGCTGGATGAGCTCACCCTCCTGGCCTGCGTCGCCACAGTTGACGATGCGCTCAGCCTGTTGCATCAGTTGTTCAATGATGGCAAACTGCTTCTTGATATGGTCCTGGTCAATGAGCTTGATGCCGAAACGGTCGGGAATCATGGGCAGCGACGAGAGGCTCCATGCTTTCCACATCGGCGTGTAGTCGTGAGGCTCCTTCAGCGTACACAGGTGACCGAACGTCCACGTCACCTGGAAACCATTACCCTCCATATAGCCGTCGCGCGAACTCGTTGCCCCGATGATGCGGGCGATATCCCTTGCCACACTCGGCTTCTCTGCGATACATACTATCATATAGTCGGTTTTGAGGATGCAAAGGTACGAATAAGCGAGCAAAAATGCAAATTTATTTGCAAATTAAAAAATATTTCGTACCTTTGCAGACGATGAACATAGAACAACGAAAATAGAAGATCATGAAGAAGCTGCTATCGTTGCCCCCCAACCTTGTAGGGTGCTTTCACGACATCACGGGACTGTCGCGCGAAGAGTTTTTCTGTACCAACGACCCCATCGGGCATAAATTAGGATCGGGAGGAGGCACCACATGGCTGCTGCAACAAGCCAAAGAATGGCTGAACGGTGAGCGGTGTATCATCCTGCATGCCGGTGGGCAGAGCCGCCGGTTGCCGGCGTATGCCCCCAGCGGCAAGATTCTGACCCCCATCCCCGTATTCCGCTGGGAGCGTGGCCAGCGACTGTCGCAGACACTGCTTGACCTGCAGTTGCCGCTCTACGAACGTATCATGAAGGAAGCCCCCAGCCGACTGACCACCATGATTGTGAGTGGCGATGTCTATATCCGGGCTGCCGAGCGCATCGGTCAGATTCCCGATGCCGACGTGGTATGCTTCGGTCTGTGGCTCGATGCCTCGATAGCAAAGAATCATGGTGTCTTCGTCAGCGACCGCCGTACACCCCATGTGCTGAAGATGATGCTGCAGAAGCCGTCGACGGAAAGGTTGTCGGAGCTGCTGAAGGACCATTTCTACCTGACCGACATCGGTATCTGGATGCTCTCCGACCGTGCTGTCAGGCTGCTGATGAAACGCAGCGAGGGGGAGTATGACCTTTATTCTGAATTCGGCTGTACGCTGGGCACCCATCCTACCATCGACGATGCCGAACTGCATGAGTTGTCGGTGGCTATCGTACCACTGCCGGGCGGTGAGTTCTACCACTTCGGCACTTCCCGTGAGATGATTTCCTCGACGATGGCCATACAAAACCGTGTACATGACCAGCGCGACATCATGCACAACGACCGCAAGCCACATCCCAGCATCTTTACTCAGAATGCGGTGACATGCTGTCGGTTTACTGAGCAGAACACCAATGTGTGGATTGAGAACAGCTATGTCGGTGAGCATTGGACGCTGACACACGACAACATTGTAACTGGTGTACCCGAAAACGACTGGCACGTAGAGCTAGCTCCCGGACAGTGCATCGACATCATCCCCATCGGTGAACAGCAATACTGTGTTCGCCAATACCATATAGATGACCGCTTCGCAGGTGCCGAGCAGCAGCGCAAACAGTTTCCTGTCGTTGACAGCATGGCAGCAATCGGAGACATTATCCTAAACAACCAAGCTGATGGCACAACAGAAAACCGCCAGCTCCTCAGTGCCGAAGACATCTCCAACGTGGCCAATCTCCGACGGTTGGTAGCACAGCGTCGGCGCTATCGTTCCCAGAACTGGAGTACACTGGCCAAAAACTGGCAGCATAGCGTGTTCTACCAGTTAGACTTAGACGATGCCGCACGGGAGTTTAAGGAGATGCAGATACCCCTGCCGTCTCCCATCGAGTCGTCTGCCCCACTGATGACGCGCATTCACGATGCGATGTTCCGTGGCGACAGCAACCAGGCTTTTGCCCTGCTGCGAGAGGGACTGACAGAACATTCACTGGCTGAGAAACAGACTCCACAGTTGTCGGTCTATCCCGACCAGATTGTATGGGGACGCTCGCCGGTACGCATCGACCTGGCCGGTGGATGGACGGATACGCCACCCTACTGTCTGATGGAGGGCGGCAGTGTGGTGAACATCGCCATTGAACTGAACGGACAGCCGCCCTTGCAGGCATACGTCAAGCCCTGCAAAGAACCACATATCGTGCTGCGTAGCATCGACCTCGGAGCCATCGAGTTGGTGGAGACCTACGAACAGCTGGGCGACTACAACAAAGTGGGTTCCCCCTTCTCCATTCCCAAGGCAGCACTGGCACTTGCCGGTTTCATGCCGGCATTCTCCCAGCAGTCCTACCCCTCGTTGCGGGCACAACTGGAGGCTTTCGGCAGTGGCATCGAACTGACGCTGCTTTCGGCAGTTCCCGCAGGTAGCGGACTGGGCACCAGTTCCATCCTGGCATCTACGGTGCTGGGAGCCGTCAGCGATTTCTGCGCCCTGGCGTGGGACAAGAACGAGATAGGCAAGCGTACCCTTGTGTTGGAACAGCTGCTCACCACTGGTGGCGGCTGGCAGGATCAGTTTGGGGGCGTGCTGGCCGGTGTGAAGCTGCTGGATACCCAGCGAGGCTTTGAACAGACACCCGTGGTGCGCTGGCTGCCCGATGACATCTATACCCGTCCGGAGTATGCACCGTGTCACCTGCTGTACTATACGGGCATCACCCGTACTGCCAAGAAGATCCTGGCGGAAATCGTGCGTCGCATGTTCCTCAACCACCACGACGAGATACACCAGCTGCGTGCCATGAAAGCCCATGCCCAGGATATGTATGAGGCCATCCAGCGACAGGACTTCCAGACGTCAGGCCGACTGATTGGCAAGACGTGGGAACAGAACCAGCTGATAGACAGTGGAACGAATCCGGAAGGCGTGCAGCGCATCACCCGTCTGATTGATGACTATGCCCTGGGATACAAACTGCCGGGGGCTGGTGGGGGAGGCTACCTCTATATCGTGGCCAAAGATCCTGATGCAGCCGCACGTATCAGGCAAGTCCTGTCGGCATCACCGACGAATGCCAATGCCCGTTTTGTAGACATGACGCTCTCGAAGACCGGACTGCAGGTGAGCCGCAGTTGAGTAAAAGGTGCCTGAAAGTTTGGCAGTTTGAATTATTATGCGTATCTTTGCCGCGGGATACGGAAAATAACGTCAGATGGAGAACAATAACGAACAGAAACCTCAAACTAAACGCAAGATTCACTTCCTGCACTGGGACCATGTCGGAGTGAGCCTGATGGCAGCACTGGTGGCAGCCGTCCTGGGGTTGGTGTCGCTGAATCTCTCCATGTTCAACCCCGTACAGCGTGCCTTCGAGGATTTCTCCATGACCGACGTGTACTATGAGATGCAGCGCGGTGGCGCTACGGAGCTGAACAACGACATCATTCTGGTAGATATGACGGAGCTGCGCGACCGTAGTGAGATAGGGCTGGCCATTCAGCAGATTGGTGAGTGCCAGCCACGTGTGCTGAGCGTCGACCTGCTGTTCCCAAAGGAGGGCGACGATGTGATGGCCAACGCTGCACTGGTCAGCGCCATCGATGAGCTGCAGGTTCCGGTGGTGTTTTCCAGCAAGTTGGTTGACTACGATCCGAAGAGCGGTGCCTTCCAGCGGCGGATCACCTCGTTCTTCTCACAATATGGCGACTACACATGGGCCTACGGCAACGTGCTGCAGCAGAAGGTGGGCGGTGTCATCCGACAGTACACCCTTTCACAACAGCTGGAAGACCAGCCAGTATGGTCGCTGGCCTATCAGACGGCCTGCCTCTACACTGGTGAGAAACCCCAGAAGCATGCGGTCAACGAGCGCCTTATCGTCTATGGCGATACGGACTTCCCCGTAGTCAATTGCAAGGATATAAAGGAACATGCGCGACTCTTGAAAGACAAGATTGTTGTCCTGGGAACGATCAGCGACGAGGAAGACAGCCATATCACGCCCGTCGGTAAGATGGCTGGCATGAAAGTGCAGGCTTACTCCATGCTGTCGTATATCCAAAACCGCGACCTGCGCCAGATGAGCAATACGCAGAGTCTGCTGCTGGCCTTCCTGCTCTGTTACCTGTCGGCATGGATAGGCTATTGGATACCAAGGCTCTTCAAGCGCACAGGCGGCTATGTGCTCAGTATCTTCTACTTCGTGCTGGCGGCAGCACTGGTATGGGTCTCGTTCCTCTGCTTCATCCACCAGAGCTACAACATCAGTCTGCTCTATCCGTTGCTGGGCATCGCCTTCGTCGAGAAGGGACGCTCCTATTATTCTGATTTGGTGAACCTGCTGCATCGCAAGTTCAAATGGAAACTGCTGAAGCACTCCCTCTATCTGGAGCAGGCTAAGGGCATCGATACCGACGACATCTTCCTGTTCAAGTTCTGGCGCAGACGGTGGAGCCGCAGGGCCTTTCAAAGATGAAAACCGCAAACTATATATCTGACGATAATGACTAAAAGGACTACTCTTCTGCTATTCATGGTAATGACCATGACCGCCATGTTCGCCCAGGATGCGAAGCAGTGGCTGGCCGAAGGCAACGCAAAATATGCCGAGAAACAGTATGCCGCTGCGCTCGAACTGTTTACCAAGGCTGCCGAGAAAGGACTGGCCGAGGCACAGTTCAACCTTGGCATGATGTACTATCAGGGTGAGGCCGTGTCGAAAGACTATACCTCGGCAGCCATGTGGTTCAAGCGCGCTGCACGACAGCGCTATGCCAAGGCAGAGTATAACCTGGCCTGCTGCTACATCAACGGCAACGGTGTCCCCATCAACTACGAGCAGGCACTGATGTACATGAAGGCCTCTGCCCTGCGCGGATATGTGCCGGCACAGCGCAAACTGGCAGAACTCTACGGAAAGGGTATCCTCGTAGAGGCTGACAGTGTGGAGAGCAAACGCTGGCTGGCAATGTCGAAGGGTGAAGATGTGGATATCGCTCCAGAGGTGGAGCGTGTCACCAAACTGGTGGCTCCCCCGCAGCCTGCCACGGCACCTGCTGCAACAGATTCGGCTGCAACAGCAGCAACTGCCAAGTCATCAAAAGTACAGAACAAAAAAGTGGTTCTTACCTCTGCCGCCCACACCGTTGTTTCCACATCGGCCGTTGCCACAGCATCATCGGCAGCTCCCTCTCCGGCTTCTGCACAGGTGGGCGACATAGTCCCTGCTGACACGGCACGTGTCGACTCGGCAGAAATCAATGCCCTCAAAAAGAAAATGCTGGAATTGGCATTGGGACCGAAGTCACTCGACGTGATGCCGGAGGAGTCGGAACTGGAAGACCCGTCGGCACCTGCCGACAATGAATACGACATCCCCATGTCGACGCTGGCCATGCGCGACCGCAACACGCCGGCAAGCACTGCGCCAACGCCTTCCACCACTTCAAACAGTCAGCAGAAGATAGAAGAGGAGGTGACGCAGGCCAACGGTGCCCCCGTTGTCAGGATACTCTTCCCGGAAGACCAGTCGTTGTTCCATACCGATGTCGTCAAGCTGAAATACCAGCTGCTGGCACAGGGGTTGGAAGCCACCACGAAAGTCACCGTGATGGTTGACGGCGTGCGGCAGCCGGAGAACAGGGCTGTCAATCAGGCCAACACCATCGAGGTGGAAGTGCCCAGCCGCGACTGTACCATCACCCTCTTTGCACAGAACGAGCGCGGCAACAGCATACCGGCCATCATCCGTCTGATTCGTGAGAACGTCACCCAACTTGACATGCCGAAGCTCTTTGCCGTTTGCGTGGGCGTAGGACAATATACCGATGACAAGCTGCCACCGCTGAAGATGACCGTCAAGGATGCACAGGACTTCGCCACGGCAGTACAGTCGAAGAAGGGATGCCCGTTCAGCGAGGTACAGGTGAAGGTGCTCTGTGACCAGGAGGCTACCCGTGGCGACATCTTCGAGGCCATGCAGTGGATGGCCCAGGAGGCACGTCCCAACGACCTCTGTATGTTCTTCTTCGCGGGACATGGCTACCGCGACGAGCGCGACCGTTTCTTCTTCATGCCATACGGTGGCAACACCAACCGTACGTATGAGTGTTTCAGTGCCACCGACTTCAAGGATGCTGCCGACAAGATCAACTCGAAGTTCATCGTATTCGCAGATGCCTGCTATTCGGCAGGACTGTTGGAGGGCAACCGCTCGGCATCGGCAGAGCACTTCGTGGAACAGCTGCGCCGTTCGAAGAATGGTATGATTCTCTATGCTTCCAGCTCTGGCGATACCAAGTCGAAGGAAGACCCCAAGTGGGGCAACGGTGCCTTCACAAAGGCACTGGTAGAGGCTTTCTACGGTGCCGCCCGTCAGGAGGGTGACGAGGGACTCTCCACCCGTGCTCTGGATGCCTACCTCTATGATGCCGTCAGGCGAACAACGGGCTACAAGCAGACTCCCGTCTTTATGAATCCCAGTGGAATAGAACATTTTAACATCTTTACCTATGAGAAATAAGTTGTTGACCATCCTATTGGCCTTCCTGCCGCTTTGTGTCGTGGCACAGACATACACCGTCTACTCGATAGTGGGAACGGTGAAGTATCAGAACGGCAAGAGCATGCTGCAACTGACTCCCCGCAAGGCGGTAACCACCCAGACCAAGGTGCAGATAGAGCCGGAGAGTGCCGTGACGGTGATTGACGAGCAGCATGCCAAGATGTATTCGTTCGCCACACCGGGCATCCACACCATCGGCCAGTTGGTGGAGTCGTCGAAGAGCACCTCCAAGAGTCTCTCGAAGCAGTATATGAGCTATGTCATCAAACAGCTGTTCAATAAGGAGAGCCAGGAGATGACACACCCCGACACCTACATGCAGGCCACCGCCACGGCTTATCGCTCCTCGTCGAGCGACTCGCTGCTGCTCAACCAGATAGCCGCTCTGCTGCCTGCCAACCGTCCGGAGACCATCGAGCAGCTGCTTTGCGATACCAACGTGCCGCTGACCACCGATTTCGATGTGCGCTTCGACCTGATAGATTGTGCCACGGGCAGCGTGCTCGATGGTCAGATAGCCCCCAATACCAGCTGCTACCTGCGCGTCAGCAACCGTACTGCCGAGGTGCTCTATATGAACTTGCTCGACATCGACCGTCAGGGCAACAAATATCTGGTGCTGCCGATGGATGCTGCCAGCACCTGTGCCCACCTGTTGGTGCCCCCTATGTGTACGGTATCGTTCAAGGCAGAGCCTTTCATCTTCGGCGAGGAGCCTATGGAAGAGACGCTGATTCTCATGGCCGTAAAGGACCCCGTCGACTTCAGCATTGTGATGAATCCCATCCGGAAGGGCAGTGGCGGCACGATTCCCGTCGGTTTGAACCGCAAGTTCTATCAAGTGAAGTAATAGTGAAGTAATGGAATTCCGTACACGGGTAGACGTTGGCGAGCTTCCCTTGCAGATAGAGCCGATGGAGCCGTTACTCTTCGTCGGTTCCTGTTTTGCAGAGAACATCGGTCGCCGTTTTGCCGAGGAGCAGTTCCGTGCTACGGTGAACCCCTTCGGCGTGATGTACAATCCCGCCAGCATCCTGCATACCATTGAACGCTGCGCGGAAGTACCCCGCATCGTATTCCTCACCTTAGGAACCAACCACGTCTACCGGCTGAAAGAGACGGGCGAGATTGTCGACAACTGTCAGAAACGTCCTGCCGCCCTCTTCAGCGAAGAGGTGCTCTCCGTCGACGAATGCCTCGACTACCTGTCGCGTGCCGTCAGTTTGTTGGCCGCTCGGCAGCCGCAGGTGCAGGTGGTCGTTACCGTCAGTCCTATCCGCTACCGCAAATACGGCTATCACGGCAGTCAGCTGTCGAAAGCTGTGCTGCTGCTGGCTGCCGACCGGTTGCAGCAGGCCTTTCCCTTCGTCCATTATTTCCCTGCCTACGAGATTGTCAACGACGAGTTGCGCGACTATCGCTTCTATGCCACCGACATGCTACACCCTTCGGAACAGACCGTCGACTACCTGTGGGAGCGGCTGTCGGCTGTATGTCTCAGCGACCGCGCACGCCAGTTCCTGGCCGAGTGGCAACCTGTTAAGCAGGCACTCGCCCATCGTCCGTTCAATGCCGAGTCAGAGGAATATCGCCAGTTCCGGCAGCATGCCCTTGACCGTCTTGCCGCCTTGCAGGCGAAATATGGTAGGGAGTAATCTCCGTTATCAGTCTTGGAAGTAGACCTTCTTGACGCGCCCCGACACGCTGGTAAGCACCTCGTATGGGATGGTATCGAGCACGTCGCTGAGTACGGTGACGGGCAGGTGCTCGCCGAAGATTACTACGCTGTCGCCTTCCTGGCAGGGAATGTCGGTAACATCAATCATCGCCACATCCATACATATATTCCCCACGTAGGGTGCTTTCTGTCCGTTTACCAGACAGTAGCAGGCTCCCCGTCCCAGATGACGGTTCAGTCCGTCGGCATATCCGATGGGGATGGCGGCTATCACGCTGTCGCGTGTCAGCACTCCCTTCCGGCTGTAGCCCACCGTCTCGTCTTTAGGCACGTGGCGCAGCTGTAGGATGGTTGTCTTCAGTGTGCTGACACACCTCAAAGGAGAATGAACCGCGTCGCCGTCATTTCTCATTTCTCCTTTCTCATTTTTTGTTTGGCGAGGCTCTACTCCGTAGAGACCAAGTCCAAGACGACACATGTCGAGCTGTCGTTCAGGGAAGTGCTCGATGGCTGCCGAGTTGTCCATGTGGCGCAGTATCTTGTGGCCGAAGGCAGCCTGTAGCCGTTGGCTGGCCTTGTCGAACTTCTCAAACTGCATGGCCGAGAATCGGTCGAAGTCATCACTGTCGCTGCCCACGAAGTGGCTGAATACGGAGCGCGGAATGATGGCTGTCTGCTGTTTGAGTCGCCTGATCACCTCGTCGATGTCCTTCTCTGGGTCGAAGCCCAGCCGGTGCATGCCCGTGTCGAGCTTGATATGTACGGGCCATCCCGTGATGCCCTGCTTCTCAGCGGCGTGGATGAGGGCATCCATCAGTCGAAAGCTGTACACTTCGGGTTCCAGGTCGTAGTCGAACAGCGTCTTGAAAGCCGTCATCTCCGGGTTCATCACCATGATGTTCTGCGTGATGCCGTTGCGTCGCAGTGTAGCCCCCTCGTCGGCCACGGCCACCGCCAGATAGTCTACGCGGTGCTCCTGCAGTGTCTTGGCCACCTCCACGGCCCCTGCCCCGTAGGCATCGGCCTTCACCATACATACCAGTTTGGTTTCAGGTTTCAGCATCGAGCGATAGTAGTTCAGGTTGTCTACCACGGCATTGAGGTTTACCTCCAGGATGGTCTCGTGTACCTTCTGCTCCAGCAGTTCTGTAATACGGTCGAATCCGAAGATTCGAGCCCCCTTGATGAGTATCGTCTCGTCGTGCAGTTGGTGGAACAGCTCGCTATGGATAAACTGGTCGACATCGGCGAAGAACCATTTATCCTTCACCCTAATCTTGTCGGCCTGTGTGGGCAGTGCCCTGCCGATGCCGATAAAACGGTTGATGCCTCGTTGCTCGCACAGTCGCCCCACCTCCGTGTAGAGTTCCTCGTGCGTCATACCGCTCTGGAAGATGTCGCTCAATACCAGCGTTCTGACGGTTTCCGGTTTGCCATCGTCTCGGCTCTCAGCCCTTCTGTTCATAAAGTCGAGGGCGATGTCAAGCGAGTTGATGTCCGAGTTGTACGAGTCGTTGATGAGCGTACATCCGTGCTGTCCCTGCTTCACCTCCAGTCGCATGGCCACGGGTTCCAGCCGCTTCATGCCTTCGGCCAGCTCGTCGGGTGTGATGCCCAGGTGCAAGGCTACTGCTGCACAGGCACACAGACACTGGATGGATGCCTCGTCCTGGAATGGCAGCTCATACTTTGCCAGCAGTTCGTCGCGATGCCAGCCAATCCTCTTGCCCTTGAATCCCGAGCGACGTATGCAGCGGCTCACCAGGTCGTCGTCGGCATTGTATACAATCACTTTCGCGTCCTGCATCAGCAGCAGTTTCTCCATGCATTTCTCCTCCATCGAGCGGAAGCTTTTCTGGTGGGCAGCCCCCAGCGATGTCATTACGCCGATGGTAGGCTGTATGATGTCGTGCAGTCGCTGCATCTCGCCAGGCTCGCTGATGCCCGCCTCGAAGATGCCCACCTCCGTCTGCTCGTTCAGCAGCCACACGCTCAGCGGCACGCCAATCTGTGAGTTATAGCTCTTGGGCGAGCGCACCACCGTCATCTTCGGTGACAGCAGCTGGTAGAGCCACTCCTTCACCATCGTCTTTCCGTTGCTCCCCGTGATGCCCACGATGGGGATGTCGAACTCGTCGCGGTGGCGTTCGGCCAGCCGTTGCAGGGCAGCCAATGGTGAGGGCACCACCAGGAAGTTGGCATCCTCAAATGAGTAATGAGAAATGAGTAATGAGAAATGACTCTCCACCACAAAGTTCCTCACCCCCCTGCGATACAGGTCTTCGATGTACCGGTGTCCGTCGTTGCGCTGTGTCTTCAGGGCAAAGAACAGTGTATCCTCCGGGAAACACAACGACCGGCTGTCAGTGAGCAGCCAGCTTATCCGTGCATCGGCCTTACCGATGCGGCGCGCTCCTATCAGCGTTGCTATCTTCTCTATGTTGTAATTCATACTGCAAAGTTAGTCCTTTTTCCCCTAACTCCACCATATTTAACATAGTTTTATCATTCACCAAGTCTTGTGCCTGTAATAATATATGCTTCCGCACAAGTCCTGCCATCATCACTCGTTGCTTTGCAACATGTGCATCACTTTTTTCGCCCTACAAATTTGTTGAAAAATAGGTTAAGCCTACATAAATCGCTAAAAATCCTTTGTACAACGGCATTTAAGCTATGTAGGCTGCCTACATAAGCCTACATACAGCCTACATAAAACGGGCAAAAACAGGGTTTTTCGCTCTCTTCGCCAACCATTGGTTTGTTGAAATAAAGCGCACATTCACATCGCTAAGTAGGCTCTTTATCACGGTAACCTGCATGGTTACTGATAGTAACCATGCAGGTTACTGTTCGTAACCTATACAGTTGCTGTAATGGAACAGCTTGATAAACAGCAAGATACATGCAAATCCGTGGAATGATATTCGTCAAAAATACTGATTTATGTAGGCTGCATGTATGCTTATGCAGGTAGCCTACATAGGTTAACATATTGATAATAAGCAAGATAAGCCTACTTATGTAGGCTTGACCTACCTTTTGTCATTCTTGTCAGCAAAAATATTTTTACTATCACATAAGGTTCCCCGCTAATTTTTTTGAACAAGAATAGTCATGTAATTGCCCAGGAATGCCAGTATTCTTTGCCAGCTCCACTGCCAAACTGCTGACGCCTGAACTCCATAAGGGGAACTCAAAGGTTCGCTAAGCCTTCTTTGGCGAATGGCTATATATAAACAATTACTCCAGTCCTTCGGTCAAGAAACGTCTCAGGTGGAGGTGGGTGATGCCGTCTGAATCCTGACGGCCAACCAATGGAGTCATCGATATGACGTATTTGGGATAGTTGTCCTTGATGGCACGCAGGTTACCGAACTCACGCTCACGTGTAGCATCATCGGCAATGATGTATGATGCCTGGACATATAGACGCTGGCCCTTGGGCTTATTGCATACGAAGTCAATCTCACCTGCCTGAAGCTGACCTACGGTTACTTCATAGCCGAGACGAATGAGGTGGTTGTAGATGATGTTCTCAATGACCTTCTCGATGTCACCCTCACGAGAACCGCCAGCAAGGGTGTTGCGCAGACCATTGTCCTCGAAATAGAACTTGTCGTTGCTCTCGAACAGCTTCTTGCCGTGAATGTCGTAGCGATTCACTTTGTGAATCAGGTAGGCATCGCTGAGGAACTTCGTGTAGTTGATGATGGCTGTCGAGGTAACACTTTCGCCTTGTGACTTCATATATTTGGCAATGCTGTTGGCAGAGATAATCTTACCGGCATTGTCGGCCAGAAAGCGCACAAGGTTCTCAAGGAACGGCACATTGCGAATCTTGTTTCTCATGATGACATCCTTCAGCAACACCGTGTGATAGACATCCAACTGATACTCGCGTGCATCCTGCTCGTCGAGACCCATCTTCACCAAACCTGGCAGACCACCGAACTGGATATACTTGGCCAGTGTGTCGTCAGAGTCGGGCAACTGATGGAACAGCATAAACTCTTCGTAGCTCAGTGCCTGGATATAGATTTCCTTATAACGCCCACCGATGAGGGTACTGAGGTCGCTGCTCAGCATTTTTGAATTCGATCCAGTGACCACAATCTCTACGTCGGGTTCCTCATAATAGCTGCGCACGCTCTTCTCGAACTCCTCAATGTCCTGAATCTCGTCAACGAGAATATAGTTTGTCTTTGACTTGTTGCGTCGTTCGTCAATATAGGCATTCAAGTCCTTATAGGTCTTGATGTCGTCGAACTCATGTTTCTCCTTGTCGATGAAGATGACATTGGCTGCTGCATCCTGGCTCACCTTGTCCCTGAACTGGCACAGGATATAACTCTTGCCAATACGTCGCTGGCCCGTCAGGATGATGATGGTATCCTTACCGAGATAACGTTCAATCTTCTCGAGATAGCTTTGTCTTAGAATCGCACTCATATTGCCAGTTTTTGTCTTTTATAGAAGAAATTCACCGCAAAGTTAGTAATTTTATCTTTTATAAAAGACAAAAATCACAAATATTTTAATTTTATCTACTATATTTGATGTTTAGGACTTTCAAAAATAGCCAAACATCAGAACAGAGAAATCTAATAGCAAAGACATTTATTTCGTTTGAAATAATTTGGTAATTTCAGGAATAATAGCTAAATTTGCAGCGGAAAGTTAGAAAAAGTGTAGCAAGCATACACAAAACCGAACTTTGCAGCGCATATTATGAGGATTGAAAGAGAAGTCATCAACCAGTTTAAAGCATGGAAAGAGGCTCCGGACAGGAAGCCCATCCTGCTGAAAGGTGCCCGTCAGATTGGCAAGACATGGGCTATGGAAACATTCGGCAAGGAGTGTTTCAAGTATAGTGTGAAGTTTGATTTCGACAAGCAGCAGGAACTGAAGTCTGTATTCCAGGCTACCAAAGACCCCCAACGGCTCATCAAGGAGCTGACCCTATATTGCGACCAGCCCATCATTGCTGGTGAGACACTGATGATCTTCGACGAGATACAGGAGTGTGAAGAAGCGCTGAACAGTCTGAAGTATTTCCGTGAAGAGGCTCCTGAATATCATATCATTGCTGCTGGTTCGCTACTGGGCGTGGCAGTTAAGAAACGTAAGATGACGGTACCCGTTGGGCAGGTAAAAATCATCGATATGTATCCAGTTACCTTCAAGGAGTTTCTCCGTGCCAGCGATGAGCAGACTTACGAATACATAGAATCGCTGGACGAGATACGTCATCTGCCAGAGATCATACTGAACAAGTTACGGACTGAGTATAGAAGATATCAGGTCTGTGGCGGTATGCCTGAAGCGGTGGTGGCATTGTTGGAAAACAAAGGCGTTGGCGAGGTGGAGTCAGCATTACAGGACATTCTGGACCTATACGAACTGGACTTCGCAAAATATGCAGAACCACGGGAGATTCCCCGTATTCATGCCATCTGGCACTCGCTGCCTGCCCAACTGTCGAAAGAGAATCGTAAGTTTATCTATAAGGTGATTAAGAGTGGGGCCCGTTCGAAGGACTATGAAGATGCCCTGATGTGGCTGGAGGATGCAGGGATGATTTATCGCATCTTTAGCATCAGTAAGCCTGGGATGCCTATCTCGGCCTACGAGGAGACGGATGCGTTTAAGGTTTATGCCTGCGATTGTGGTCTGCTGCGTCGATTGGCACATCTGCCTGCAACGATTGTTACTGACCCTATTGCCAACTATACGGAGTTTAAAGGGGCGATGGCGGAGAATGCCGTTCTGCAGTCGTTGATGCCACTCATGGATAATCAGAAGCCGTATTACTGGACATCATCCGGAACGGCAGAAGTGGAGTTCGTGATACAATGGGACGACGAAATAATTCCTATAGAGGTGAAAGCGGAAGACAACATCAGCGGCAGCAGCCTCGCTGTCTATTTCAAGACCTATGCACCACACTACAGGATGCGTTTCTCGATGTTGAACCTTCAGTATAACTGCGGATTGCTAAGCAGCCCTGCTCCCTTAGCAGGATGGATAGATAAATGGATGGAACTAATCATTAAAAATGCAGAATGATATTTCATATTATACTTATTTTATCTGTGATGGCTTACGATCATTTGTGAGAAAAGTTCCCTCGCTCTGTCTGCCTGATTGGCGACTTCGTATTTGGGCCAGGCGGTTCTGCGTCAATTTAGCGTACTTTTGAATTTTAGAATCCCTTGCTAAGGGATGGCTATCATGCAGGGATACATAAAAAAACAAAAATTTATGCTCTTAATGAACGTCGTTTGCTAAATTATTCTTATCTTTGCCAACGCAAAACCAGATATGATATGAGCAACAGAGAGTGCATAGCCCAATTGTCTAAGATTCTTTTTTGGGACATAGACAAGGATGAAGCAGATATGGATAAGTATCCTGCTCATTTCATTCAACGTGTCCTTGAATATGGAAATATGGATGACTGGCGACTTCTGCGTGCCTATTATGGCCTGCCTAAAATTGTGGAAGAGTGCAAGCAGTTGCGTACGCTAGATCCTGTTTGCCTTTCATACATTTGTGCCATTTCCCATACAAACCCCGAAGATTACCGATGCTATCATTTCAGACAATCGAACCCCACACCCTGGAACTCCTAAGAAAACTAATGGCAATGCCGTTGTTATATGGAACACGATTAGTAGGAGGCGCGTCGCTTGCATTAAAGAGACCAAGACCATAAGAATCTATGATGTCGATGGAGTAAAGATTGATTTTGTTGATTATTCTCGATATCCTTGGTTAGCTGATGCTGTTGAAGAAGATGGTTTGCGACTAGCTTCTCCTAAAGATATTGCAGCCATGAAGGTAAATGCAATAGAAGGCCGTGGTACACGTAAGGATTTTGTAGACATCTATTATCTGTTACAACATTATTCATTAACCGAGATTCTTGGTTTTTATCAGGAAAAGTATCCGGAGCATAGTTTGTTAAGAGCATTGATGAGCCTTTCATATTTTGACGATGCTGAAAAACAGATGATGCCAAAGATGTATGCCCCAGATTTATGGGATGAGATGAAAGCCTACATCATTAAAGAAGTGGAGAAAATCAATTAGTCGTTTCTGCCAATTATCATTTTCTGCTGCCCTTTAGAGGTGGCTTTTAAATGGAGCAGGGGCGATAAGGTCTTACTCCCCGCACTCAGCGGCGTAGTCAAAACCATTGCTTTGACACTGCAAAGATAAGTACTTTTTCTGATAAAAGCAAGTTTTTTCCCTCTTTTTTGCCGATTATTAAGAAAAAAAACACTACTTTTGCAAAAAATACAGCTCACAATGAAGTTGCCATTTCATGTTATCCAATTGCTGAAGGGTAGGTCAGGTACCGACCTGCGTCTGCCTTCTGACTGCGAGTTCTTGTCTCTTGACATTGAAAGCAAGACTGGGGTGCATATCGGAGCCACAACGCTGAAGCGCCTTCTTGGTTTTGCTCAAGATGAGCGTACACCCCATACTAGTACCTTGGATGCGATAGCTCGTTATCTGGGTTATGCCCATTGGCAGGAGCTGTCGAAAATAGAAGACTGCGGCAATTCTGATTTTGACTCCTCAGGCGATGAAGTCCGTTCTGCCGATTTGCAGTCTGGCGCAAGGGTTGAAATCACCTATCTTCCTGACCGCAAGTTGGTATTGGAATATCTTGGCGACAGCCACTATCGTGTGGATAGCAGCGAGAATAGTAAGTTGCAGGAGGGCGATGAAGTGGAAATCCATCATTTTGTCCTACATCATCCGCTGCTGGTGGTTAATGTATGGCGCAAGGGTAAGTCGATGGGGCAGTTCACGGCAGGCCGAGTTTCAGGACTTTCGTCCATCAAATTGATATAAGATTATGGATTCATCTCAGTTTTCGGACAGCCAGTCGCGTTTTGATGTCATTGAGCAGACAGAATCACAAGGAGCCACCTGCGACACATTCCGCATCAAGCTCTATGGTAAGCTACATTTCCTGAAACGTCTGAAGGCAGAATACACCAATGACATCCTATACCAAGAGGCCTTTCGTAAAGAGTTTGAAACGGGCTATCGACTGGAGCACCCTCATCTTGTCCGCTACATATCACTTTCAGATGATGGTATCTTAATGGAATATGTCGATGGCGAAACACTCACACGGCGACTTGCCTGTCATCCTGACTATTTCTGCAATCGGAAAAATGCAGACAAATTCCTGCGTCAGCTCCTGAATGTCGTCGGCTATCTGCATAGTCATCAGGTTCTTCATCTTGACCTGAAGCCTGACAACATCCTGCTCACCCGTATCAACAACGACGTGAAATTGATAGACCTCGGCTGTTGCTATACAGACACGTTTACAGATACACAGGGTCGAACCAATCGATTTGCTGCCCCAGAGCAGTTAGCAGGTGAAAAGCCAGATGTTCGTACGGATATCTATGCGATTGGCAAGATTCTCGAACTACTGCCCAATCACCATTTATATAATAAGGTGATAGCCCATTGTACGGCTCCAGACAAAGCAGATCGCTATCAGTCGGTAGAAGAAATCCTGAACGACATTAATCATCAGAAACGGAATTATCGATATGTGGCAGCGTTTGTAGCAGCAATCGTGGCGTTGGTCATTTGTATTGCCCTATTGCCTCATCAGCAGGAAGATGCTCCAGTAATGCAGACATTGGCAAATGACTCTATGGCGCAGATGCATAAAGACACCATCACTATGTCAAAGGGGGAAGAGACGGATAATTCTCGTGATTTGGTTCATCAGAATCGCGAATCCACGAAATCCCCAAAAGATGAACAGGCGCAGTATAAGGAAGAAATGACTCAATTGATAGATAAAGCCTATCGCTCCACTATTTTAACTTTCTGTGATTCCGTCTTTCCATCTCCAATACCATCTACAGGGAGGGCATGGGCTGATTCATCCACAGAATTTCACAATCAGATTGTTCAGATTGGAGACGAACTAACAAAGAAGTATCCCAATATATCTGAGAGCACCATCCGTGAGGAAGCAGAAAGCCGCTTCCAGTCGCTCGTCTCTTACGTCTTCAATAAGATGCGGGCAAACGGCGAGGATCATAGTAAAAGATCATCAGAATGAATCAAAACGGGCAAAAAACTATTTGTTTCGCAAAAAAAATGGCTTATAATGATTGTCGTTTGACAAATTATTCTTATCTTTGCGAAGTGAAAGATAGTTAGAAAGAAATGAAGTCAAGAACTGAGATAATAAGTTTGCTGAGTCGTTACAAGCCAACGGCTCAGAAGAAGTATGGTATTACCAAACTTGGTATCTTTGGATCTGTGGCTCGTGGTGAACAAACTCCAGATAGTGATGTCGATGTCTGCTACGAAGGTTTGGCCCCCTCTTTTCTTACTTTGGACATGATTCAGTCTGAACTTGAACAATTGTTAGACAGTAAGGTTGATTTGGTTCGTGTTCGCGATAATATGAACAGTTTACTCAGGCAGAGAATCTTAAGAGATGGAATCTACGTTTGACATAGAAATCACGCTTGATAGTCTTCAGAAAATAAAGGCTTTGCTAGATCTCATTACAGAAAGGTCATCTGTAGTAGAGACACCTAATGATTTCTTATGTTCTCCTGGAGGTATGATGAGGCTTGATGCTATCTGTATGAATCTGATTGCATTAGGTGAGACTGTCAAAGGCTTGGATAAAGTAACAGGTGGACAGTTACTTAAGAATTATCCAGAAGTTTATTGGAAAGGTGTAATGGGTATGCGTGACAAGATTTCTCACCACTATTTTGAATAGACTCTGATGTGGTGTTTAGAACACTTGAAGAAGATATCCCTGCAATGATCCCAGTTGTTGAGAAGATAATCTCTGATTTAGGGCACAGAAGTGCTTGACCCCTTTGCACTAAGTGGCAAATAGAAAAGGTTATATTTTATTGATGTGTCTGCTACCCGTTCAGTTGGGTGTTATATAAAAAATTACTAAATGGAAGAAATGGTTGCGACGTTTCTTCCATTTCTCGTAAATTCTGCTTAACTTCGCCACTTGAAATGAGAATTAAAGGAAAGAATAATGAGTGATAAACCGAGAAGAGGTGGTTGAAATAAGCAAGAAGCCAGCTTTAAAAATAATTAACAGCCCACAGAGGACGTTTTTGCAAAATAATTCCTATATTTGCACTGTCGTTCTGAAATGGGCGGCAAACAATGAAGGAAGCGTATAGCTTTCATCTGTACCGAAAAGTCTGGTAAACTTCAACGTACAACAGGTGATTGTGAACACGTTCCCTCCTTGGTAGGAGTATTTCTTGTAGGGTCATTAATGGCTCACACCCAAATATCCTCCAAGGGTGTGGGCTGTTACTTTTATCTTTGTACAGGTTTTACCAGAGCCTTCGGTAGGATAACTGCAAGGCTCGCACCTCTTTGTATAACCTAAAATATAAGATTATGGTAATTAGAAAGATTCAAACAACAATTCTATTGTTATTCGTACCATTACTATTAGTGGCACAAAAGAAACCAACAATCATGATTCTCCCCAGTGACCATTGGTGTGAGATGCGATATTTCATGACAACCTATGATAATCAAGGTACTAAAGTAAAAACCCCTAACTATCAACAGGCTTTTATTGAAGATACTGAAATTGGCCCAGTAATCAGCAAGATAGGTCAGGTGTTGACCAACATGGGATATAGTCTGAAGGATGCTGAACAGGAAATAAAGAGTATCAATACTAAGACTGCCGAAGATAATGCTACTATGAGCAAATCAAGTGGCGCGTCATTGGTAGAAAGTCCATTAGACATGCTGAAAAGGCGTATCAAGTGTGATGTCCTAATTCAGATATCCTGGGATTTGTCTCGTTCTAGTGGTGGTAATTCTACAACATTTACATTAGAAGCTTTTGATTCTTACACTAATAAACGTATTGCAACATCAACCGGATCAACATATGGTCAAGGTTCTGTGCCAGATTTGTTGGCAGCAGCAGTTCAGCAAAACGCCAAACCATTCGACAAACAGATGGATAAATGGTTTGATGACCAAAAGAAGAATGGTCGCGAGATTAATCTAACTGTTCGTTGTTGGGATAGTTGGGAGAATGATCTTGAAACGGAGTATGAAGGAGAAGAATTGACTGATTGTATTCAGAATTGGCTCAAACAGAATTGCGTAGGTGGCGTATTCAATCTTAGCGATGGCACGGAGTCTTTTGCACAATTTGAGCAAGTCCGTATTCCTATGCTAGACGAACGTGGCAATGCTATGGATGCAAGGGCTTTTGCTACGAAATTAAGGAAGTATTTAGCCAAAACTCCCTATAATATTACTGCAAAGGTGATGCAAAGAGGATTGGGTGAGGCAATTATTGTATTAGGTGAGAAATGATGATGAAGTATAGGCATGTTTTATTGGTATTCCTTGTTCTATTTGGAAACCTATGTAAGGCAATAGCGGATTCTTCTGTGGGGGATATTTATATTTCTGTTGTACAGCCGGAACGTAATGAAATTCCTCAAGAAGCAGCAAAGCAGTTGGAGAACAAGATGCATCAACTGATAACGGCTAATGGCATTGCGGATACTGATCCCAATGGCCGATTTGTGATAACCGCTAAATGCTTTATTGTCACCAAAGACGTTATTGGAGGAGCACCTCAGCGAGTATCACAAAAGATTGATTTTACATTCATGATTGGTGATATCATTGAGAACAAAGTCTTCGAGAGTTATACCATCTCTGCAATAGGAATTGGCATCAACGAAAACAAGTCCTTTATCAATGCGATTATTAAACTGAAGACTAATAGTCCTCAATTTACGTCTTTCGTTGAAAAAGCAAAGGAAAAGATTATCCAATACTACGCATCTCGATGTGAGCAGATTATAATCGAGGCTAAGCAGCTGGCTGCCAATCATGATTATCAGCAGGCAATCTATCAATTAATGCAAGTACCTAATATCTGTGATTGTGCTGAGAAGTGTCAAACGTTAATGATAATATACTACGATGCTTATACGGAATCAACTGCTGTAGAATTGTTAAATGAGGCAAAATCGAAATGGGCAAGTGCGCCAAATGCAGATGGGGCAGCAATGGCCGCAGACGTGATAGCACAGATTCCTGCTGGTACAAAGGTACAGCCAGATATTGATGTGCTTGTCGCAGAGATAAACAAAAAACTTCGTGAAGATGAAAAACGTGATTGGAAATTCAAAATGCAGCAGTATAATGATGAGATTGCTCGACAAAAGCGGGAGTTTGCTTTAAGAAAGCAACAACAAGAAGCAGATGTTGCCTATAGAGACCGCCAACAAGCAGCAGATAATGAATATCGAAGAAAGGAACAGGTGGCAAGAGACCAGCGCAGGCGCATGCTGATAGATGCTTGTAGACAAGTTGGACTGGCTTTTGCCAAAAACTATCAGCCGCCTACGTATAATGTAAAAAATATCTATGCATGGTAATAACTTTAAAACAGTTGAATTATGAGAAAAATCCTTTTGTCTGCTTTACTCTGCAGCTTCACAGCTATGGTGTATGCGCAGAGTTTTGATCAGGAGCGTATCGTCCTGTCAAAGTTTATTGAGCGTATGTTCAACAATGCGCCCTTTGAGGGGTGCCGCATTGTGGATGACTACGACAATAGTTATCTGTTATCTGTGGTGGAATTGGACAAATCAAAGTACAAAACCAGTTCTGTATTGAACCGCGTGGCCCAGGTGAAATCCCAGCGCAATGCAGGTGAATTCTTTAATGGAACTCAAAGCTATTCCGAAATAACGATTCGTACACCGAAAAGCGAAGAAAAGGGTGGAGCAGAAATGGCCGAGACCTATGAAGTGATCCGTACAAATTCCACAGGTTTTGTGCAGCAGATGGCTCTCTTGACCAACTTTGAGAGCAAGAATGGAACTGCCGTATTTGTATTTTACAAAAAAGTAAATTAGATATGAAATAATTGTAACATCTGGAAATAATTCTCTTTCTTTAGTTCTTGATTAGGGAAAAGAAGCATAGTGTTTGGCGAGAAAGTATCTAACAATTTAAATTAAATAAATATGAAATCTATTTGCAAAGAAAAAAAATATTCTGTTTTCTTAATTATTATGTCGCTGTTCTCTAGTATTTATTCTATTGCACAACAAACCAATAATGAACAAGGCAATGGTGATAATGTTACTTTAGTCACATCAGGTACTGGAGCAAACAAAGAAGAAGCAACAAAAATTGCTTTAAGAAGTGCTATAGAACAGGCATATGGTACATTTGTGTCCTCAAATACGCAGTTAGTAAATGATGAGATTACTAGAGATGAAATTGTTTCAATATCATCGGGTAATATTCAAAAATATGAAGAAATATCTTGCGTAGAAACACAAGATGGGAAATTTAGTGTATCTGTAAAAGCTGTTGTGTCAATTGGCAAATTGGTTTCTTTCGCGCAAAGCCATGGTGCCTCAACAGAGTTAGCAGGTAATACGTTTTTAAGAAATAGGGATTTGGCAAAATTGAATAAAGAAAATGAGATAAAAGCAATGATTCATATGTTAGAACAAATAAAGCTGATTTTTCTGAAAGGAGTATTCGACTTTTCATTAGACGTGTCTGAACCATATGGTACAGGGGAGGAGATAGAAGTAGGTATTCGTGTTAAAGCAACTCCAAATGAAAATATGAAAGCATTTTGGGATATCGTGGACAATACTTTAAGTAGCCTTAACATGAAAGAAAGTGAAAAAAAGAACTATCAAAAAATAGGATTCTATACATCGGACAATGCCCTTACTTTGGCTAAAGAGTTAGACGATGATTGCGATATTGGTAAAATAATAGTATTTGGTAATAATGGTTATGGATTGGGTAGACCTCATAAAACAATTTGCTTAAGAAATGCTTATGACGAGCTACGCCTCTATTTACAGTTGCTTATTGTTTTATCGAGATTTAATTTCGAAATTTATGACAATTTGGGAACTTCTATACGGCCTGATGTAAAAAAATGGGATAAAAAAGGCGAATTCTATATGGAGCAAAAAAAACATGCTGCTTGCTATGAACAATATGCTGGGAGGCTCGTAGATGCTTATTTCATTGATTTTTTGAATAATAAAAAAGATCCTTATCTAAAAGCTAATTTTTTCCATGACGAAAACATATGGAGAGTGATGAAGGAAATGAAATTTGATCTATATTATTCGACAAGTTCGTTATCTCAGCTAAAAAATATATCAATTCGACCATTATATTAATGTTAATAGTTTATGGATGAATAATCAAATGAATGAGAATCTAATTAGGGCTTATGTCGAGTCAGCAGAACCTGAAATAAATCAGAACTTAAGAGCTGGAATCATTACAGAAGATGTGCATCTTTTTGACTCACTCTTTATAGAAGCAGATGTTCCTAACATATTGTTTCGATTACTACCTGTCGAAAACGTCAATATAATAGCTGGAATTATTTGCGATTCTGCATATATGTCTTGTACAAAAGATATCGATAAGTTCATTGATAAAGTAAGAGGAGAAAACATCGCTTGTTTGAAAATATACATGCATTCTCCATTTCGTAGAATATCCGTTAATGAATTATTACCGAATCACAATGATGAAGGCGAATTTATTCTTCCCAGAGATCTTAGGTTGGCTGTGTTGAATCACCAACGGTTTAATGATGCTATGGGCTTTTCATCTTTTCTTGATTTAGTAGGTAGTTTTGAGAGTGTCGAAACATTGACTGATATATACCATTATAACGAAATAGATCTGTATGAACTTGAAATAATTGAATAAACGTCAGTTGAGTATGGAAAAAAGAATAAAGGGATTTGTCACAGAAAGATTAGATAACAATGATACTATATCTTTCAAGATAAGAGCTTCAGAAGAAACGGCATATAATGTCACGAACTGCCATTCTGTTCCTACAGACCTAAATGCTATGGAAAAAGGAGTGGCGTGCTATTCGGGGAATGTAGAATTGAGCGACAATGATGTAATAAAAAACGTTACTGCACGTATTTGGATTCATCCAGACAATAATTGTGTTTTAGTCTATAATGATTGCTAAATAAATACATTATGAGTTACGGAATTGAGTTAAAGGAAATCTTGGACAAATGTTATTTGTCGGATTTGGAAAGAGAAAAGTTCGAAGACTTTATGGATGGTAAAGTGATCAAAAACAAAGAAGCATATCCAGATGAAGTGGACTTAAGAAAAGTGATAGAAGTTGACCCGTTATTGGACCAAGCGAGAAAGAAAATATATCAAGCAGGTCAATGGGGAAACATCATTGCTTTATGGCACAAGATGGATAATAAATGAAATGTTAAGCAGAAAATGAAAATTACAAAAGATTCTTTATTGCAAGAAGGCTTTGAAGAGCGTGAATTGCAAGGACAAATTGTTTATGTTAAAGGCCACGTTGCTCTTATGTATATATTTAACTGTTGGATACCGTGCCATTACTCTTATGGCACTGTACTTGTTGACAGAATCTATGTCAGTTCAATGGAGGAATTGGAAGCTTTATATAGGTAATTTATAAAATAAA
>CAMKTS010000002.1 GCA_946415755.1 uncultured Prevotella sp.
AACTCTTAACTCTTAACTCTTAACTCTTAACTCTTAACTCTTAACTCTTAACTCTTAACTCTCAACTCTCAACTCTTCCTCAATCTGATAGTCGTTCCTCCCCGCACTGTTACGGCTGATCAGGTCGCCCAGGAATCCCGCCAGGAACAGCTGCGTGCCAATCATCATCATCGTCAGTGCTATGTAGAAGAACGGCGAGTTCGTCACCAGCCGCATGGGGATGCCCTGCGACAGTGCCCACAGCTTCTCTGCGCCCAGGTAGAAGGCTGCCAGGAATCCCACGAGGAAGACGATGGTGCCCAGGAATCCGAACACGTGCATGGGTTTCTTGCCGAACGTTCCCAGGAACCACAGCGTCAGCAGGTCCAGGTATCCGTTCACGAATCGGTTCCACCCCATGAATTTCGACTTGCCGTACTGTCTTTTCTGGTGATGCACCACCTTTTCTCCTATCTTGTCGAATCCGGCGTTCTTGGCCAGGTAGGGTATGAATCGGTGCATCTCTCCGAACACCTCGATGTTCTTCACCACGTCTCGTCGGTAGGCCTTCAGTCCGCAGTTGAAGTCGTGCAGGTTGCTGATGCCGCTCACCTTGCGTGCCGTAGCGTTGAATAGCTTGGTGGGGATGGTCTTCGACAGCGGGTCGTGTCTTTTCTGCTTATATCCGCTCACCAGGTCGTAGCCCTGTTCCCTGATCATGCGGTACAGCTCCGGAATCTCGTCGGGCGAGTCCTGCAGGTCGGCATCCATGGTGATCACCACGTCGCCCTGCGCAGCCTTGAATCCGCAGTACAGAGCGGGGCTTTTCCCGTAGTTTCTGCGGAATTTGATGCCCTTCACCCTTTCCGACCTTGCGGCCAGTTCCCTGATCACGTCCCACGAGTGGTCTGTCGACCCGTCGTTCACGAAGATCACCTCAAAGTCGTACCCTTCACTTTTCATCACCCGTTCTATCCATCCGTAGAGTTCGGGCAGCGATTCGTCCTCATTATACAGAGGTATGATTACCGATATATCCATCTTCAATTATTTCATGTTTCAAGTTTCATGTTTCATCTTCAGGGCCGCAATGGGGATTCCCATCAGCATTCCCGCCATGATGTTCGCCGTCAGCATGTTCAGCGCATAGTCGATGGCCCTCATGTCCGCCAGCTGTCTCAGCCCCTCCTCCATCTCCCTTCTCATGCCAAGGGCGTCCAGCAGCCTTCTGTTCTCCTCCGTGCCCATCATCTCCTGGTATTTCCCCATCAGGTATCCCCCGTCGATGAAGTAGAAGTACACGAACATCGCCGCCGCCAGCAGCAGTCCCCCGTAGAAGAAGACGAGCACCGTATAGGCGTAAGCCCTGCCGAACGAGATGCTGCCGCCGCGAGCCTCGTCGCGGAAGTGTCGCAGCCTGTTAGCTGCCAGGAAGGGCGTTGCCACTATCATCGCCACTGCCGCCAATCCCATCAGTGCGTTGGTCAGTCCCTGCACGTAGCACACCAGCGCGCCAATCCACAGCAGGGCCATCAGTGCGCCGTCCTGCCGTGCGAATGCCTTCAGCTGTACGTATTCCTCTGGTGTCATCATTTTTTTCGTGTTGACAAGGTCGCCGATGACCAAAGTCGGATGCAAAATTACGAATAAATAGTGAAAATATAGCCTGTTTGGCAAAAAAAATCGCCTGCGGCATCAAATTTTTCATTTTTAATTTTTCATTTCCCATTTTTTTTCTTACCTTTGCAGCCGCTTTTTGACCAGACGTTGTTCAATGCTCAATGTTCAATGTTCAATAAAGCAAATATCATGGGCAGTCCTGTACGGCCAGCTCCCTCGGAATCCCCCAGGATGGGAACATAGCAAGGGTACTTGGTTGTAGCGGCGCGATGCAGATAGCTGCCCACCCGCCTCTTTAGCTCAGTTGGCCAGAGCACGTGATTTGTAATCTCGGGGTCGTTGGTTCGAATCCGACAAGAGGCTCAAAACAGAAGAAGGGATTCCACAGCTGGAATCCCTTTCTTCTTGCTCTGTCATAGCAGCTCGCCCTCGTCAGAGATCTCGCCGTCCTCTACCTTTAGCCGCCTTGACGATGCTGCCAGCATGCGTGCTGGACTGCAGATGCTTACTCTCAGCACTGGAGTCGTATATGGTTCTTTTTTCATGATCTTTTCTATTTGATGATAACTTTACGTCCGTTCACGATATACAGTCCTTTTGTCGGATGAGCCACGCGCTGGCCGTTGAGGTTGTAGTATTCACCATTAGCCTTTAAGCCTTCACCCTGAACTGCGTCAATGCCTGTTGTCATACCATCGTTCAGTACAAACGATAGATACTCATGGGCATTGCTAGACGAATCCAAGTAGACGCGCCCGCTGGAGAGCGACGATGCACTTGTCCAACGATAGAATCCCACTTTGTCGTTTTTCTTCCCAAGTACATAGATGTTGTCTCCTACAGCTGTCGTTCCGTCCGAGATCTTCAGTCCCGTTTCGCTCACCGTACCGCTCTCGGCAGTAACGGGTACTGGTGTCGTTCCGGCATCCTCGCTGTAGAGGATAATGCCTTTGTTAGCAGGTATGATGCCGTCTTCCACAGGTGTCAGAACCACGTAACCGTCACTCAGTTCTGCCGTGTAGGCCGTGATTCCCGTACCGCCGTAGTCCATCGCATAAGTCGAACTGTATGTCGCATATTTCGCACTGGTAATGGTAACGGGGCAGGCCGTGACGGTAAATGAAGTAGCATTATTCACAGTCACTTTTCCGTAGTAAGTCCCCATGCTTCCATTTATCACCACCTCATGCCTCAATAATTCCGAATGAGATTTCAAGCCAAATGTTCCTTGTTGACTGGCATTAATGACTATTGGTATGGTGTTTTCGGCCGTGCATCCGCTTAAAGAACTGGCAAGCGCCAGATTCGTATCATCTGTTGCTTCTGCGTCCACGGTTGATTCATTGGAGTAATAACCGGCAATATAACCTTTCACATAGCCTGTTCCATAGTCTTTAGCATATCCACTAAAAAAGTCGCTGACATCAAATGGAGATCCAGATGTCCCGTCTCCACCCATAACAACAATAGTATAGACAGCTTCGCTGGCATCGAAAGAAGCTGTCGATGTTGCCGTAGCTGTAATTAGTGTGCGTCCTAATCCGATAATCTCTACCGAACCAGTTGTCTCATTAACTGTGGCAACAGAGGTGTTAGATGATGAATAAGTTATTTCACCGTCATATCCTTCACTTTTGCTCAAAACTGGCAGTGAATAGGCATTTCCTTTTACAAATTTCAAGAATTTCGAGCTAAATTGTAAATTAGAACTGCTTTTTCCATCCTCTTCTGGTATTAGCTTGTAGACTATGATGGAATGAGGATGGGCATTTACGGTTCCTTTTGCGTAAGCTTTGTATTTGTAGTTATCCTCATTGGCATATCCAAGGTGATAATTATAATTATTGCTTATTATAACAGTTCCACTGTCTTGAAAAGAGAACTTCCATACAGTTATAGTGCCTGAATTAACCAAGCTCAAGTTAGAATTATCCGCTTTCAGATAATGGTTGCTCGCCTTACTGTTGTACATTTTATATCCACCTGTTGCTGAGTATAATCTCCATACATATGTTTCGTCGCCAGTTAATCCTGTCGTTTTAAAACTGTTAGTGGTTTGTAGATAATAGCTATTTACAGAATTATTCATTACATATCCACATTGCTCGAAAACATAGAGGCCGTCCGCTTCAACTTCTGTCACCCGTTGCAAGCGATAAGTAGTGGTCGCACTGGATACTGCCGCACCCATACATAGCATCAAAAGCATAAAGGCTTTGATGCTGAAACTGATTATTTTTTTCATATTATTTGTTGTTATCTTAATTTGGGCTGCAAAAGTAATAAAAAAATCTTACACCTTTTATCTTTTTGCGATAATCTGTTCAGACATTAACAAAAAGTAACCTTTGGGGAGCGTGGTTCCCATTTGATAGTCTCAATGTGCCAGTCATTTTTAACTGTACTGGGGCGTTCTTCCGTGTACGTAGCACTGCCTACACTGGCCACTGAGTATCAGGCACTTACATACTGGGTACCCTACACTGGAGGCTACACCTGAGCCTACACTGGAAAAATCTTCAACAAACACCTCGGTGAGTAGCCTACTTATCTCCGTGAAGAGCCTCCCCACGACTGTGAGTGGCCTCCTCATTTCCGTGAGTGGCCTCCTCACAGTCGTGAGTGGCCTACTTATTTCCGTGAAGAGCCTCCTCACAAAAATCCCAGTTTATGGGACAAAAACTTGGATACGTTTGGGGCATAGCAACATCATTCACCACCCCGCCATTCAGTGTAGCCATCAGTGTAGCCTCCAGTGTAGGGTAACCTGTTCGTAACCTGTTGATACTCAGTGGTCAGTGTAGGCAGTGTAGGGTAGCCGTTTTTTAATGCTTGGCACAGCCGAAAAAAGCGATGTGATTAATCCCCTTCACCTAATTCAAGGCCCTCTTCTATTTGGCTGTCATCGGTTACTTCTTTCTCAAAAAGATAAAAATGAATGGCGTCTACCACACGGGAGCCTGCATTGGTGACGTTGACAGAGTGTAGCGTCCATCCATGATGGCACATGTAGTTGACTACCTCTATCTTGGAGCCGAACTTCCGTCTCTTGCCATTCTGGAATATCGTTGCATATCCCTTGTATCTGTTGTTGTCGGCCTTGTGACCCATGTCAAGCATGACCTTCACATGACCCGTGCCCCATTCCATCATCAGTTCACAATAAACCTTGTGCTTTTGACCCGGCTGGCTGGCATTCTGCGCATTGACACCCAGAATGATCAGAGACAGCATCACGATTGCAAAAAACTTTCTCATATAGCTTGTTTTTAAAATGAATCTCTATCGTTTACTCATCGGAAGGGTGTCTGGCCTTCTGATAATCTTTCCGCACATGACTGCATCATCCGGATTCCACCAAACAGCATTCAAATGACCCTCTACGCGATGGAGTAAATCAATGATTAAGGTGTAGTCTACATCAAACAGAGGCAATCCGGCCTTCTTCCTGGCTTCACGCTCTGAGTTTTTGGCTTTGCAGAGAATATATACCTCATCGATATCCGTCAATTCTGGTGAGGCTTCTTCCAGCTTCATATATTCTGCTGCTACCAGATATATGCAATATGGCATAGCTCGTTTCAGACGAAATGCAGTGTTGGCGCAAGAATCCAGCATATTCCGCTCCAGGTAGGTCTTGCATTCAATGGCAACGATGGGCAAGACCGTATCCGCAGGCTTTGAAATAGAATCTTCTGAGGATACTCCAATCTTCATTTGCACTCCGAGAACAAAATCCTGGTCTTTGGTATGGATATAAGGTGACAGGGAATGGAACACGTCTTCAAACGACTTGGGGGTAAAACTCAGGCTGACATACGAATTGCCCTTCCCAAGAAACAGGCTTTTATGACAGATGCCTTTGTAGGCCATGTATTTCTGGAAGAGAAGATAGAAAAACTCTTCCATAATGGTATATCCTAAGGCTTTCTGGCCAGCGTTACTAAGCTTGTCGAAAACTGGGATGGCAACTTTGCGATAGTCATTCAAAGCACCGACAATAGATTCTATGTCTTTTTCGGTGAAATCATCCAGACTGTTAAATGCTGAACGATATTTCTTATATTCATCATTTACCTTTTCAAATGCGGCCACCATTTCCTCGCTTTTCTGTCTGGCTGTATACTTAGCGAGGTTGGTTTCGTGATTGCAAAATGATTTGACGCTCTTTGTCTTTTTCATATCAGTTTTCCAGCTTTCATTTTTTCTTCTAAATCAGGGAGTGTTTCCTGCAAGTTACAGATTGTTTCGTTTGCCTTTCGGGCCAACTCAAAAACAAGATGCTTGTTAATTCTGTTCTTTGAGACTCCTTTTCGTATGTCTTTGCGTTTCTGGTTTCTGAGAATGTATATTTCATCAATATCACTCGAAGCATAGTTTAACTTTGTCTCGGCAAAATCTGAAAGTTCCGAAACGACGAAATACAAACACCTTGGAAATGTCTTCTTCAAAGATTCTACGGAATTTTCAATACCTGCAAGCATGTTTTTGTCAAGGTTAGTCTTTATTTCCATCGCTAGAACTGGAATAATAAAATCGTAATCTCGCCCTTCTAATGATAAGACCGTTTTCTTACATAGTGACAGGTCAAGCCGTTTGTTCTTAAATATTATACGTCCCTCGTCGAACAAATCAAATATGCACTCAATAGGCAGGTCGTCCTGGGCTTGAACGAATAAGTTAACATGATGCTCTTGAATGATACGTGTAAAAATATGAAAAAACATTTCAGGAATGATACTTGAGGCAAAGTCCTGTTGGTGAACAAAGGGATTGTTGTCGGATAACAAATCCATATAGCGGTCGGTACCATCAACAATGCTCTCTATAAAATTATTCAAATCTGTTTTCTTTCCATGTACTATTTTCCTGATGGCAAAATAGCATGGACACAGCTTGTTGAACAGTTCCAAATGTTCACTTTCTCGCTTGTTCAGTTGATGCATAAGGTTGGAGCCATGTGGTGGAATGCTGCTTCCTTTCAATTTTGCATCATATTTCTCAAGTTGCAATATAAGTTCGTCATACGATTTCATATCCCTCACGCTTTAAAAGTTCCATGACACTATTACCTATAGCCTCTGCCATACGAGGTGGTACTGAATTTCCAATTTGATTGTATTGCGACAGACCTATTTCGTCCTCACGATTCTCTCTTACCAGAAGCTTCTTGCTCATCAATGTTCGTGGCCCACAAAAGACAAAAGAGTCAGGAAAGCTCTGCAACCTGGCACCCTCTCTTGCCGTCAGATTCCTGTTCAGATACGGATGAACGAATGATGACTGGAAAGAAGCCGTAACGGCAGGACTGACATCATCGGGATTCAAGCGTTGGTTGTTTGTCTTATATCTTTTGTTTACGTCAAGACTTGTGCCTCCACGTACTCTTTGCCCATATTCAGCAGCAACATCCTTGAGCGAGCCGCCCTGTGGTATATGCTCAAAACGCTCTATCAAACGCCGCGTATGTTTCATGGCTGTATGGTTGGTAACCCCCATGCTACCTTCGCGTAACCATTTTTGATAGTCCGTCAATGGCTCAGAAAGGTATGGTACCATCTCGTCTACGCCTTCACCTGCTTCCACAATAGGAAGGTCGCCAAATGCTTCAGCCACTTTTACTCTTTTGCTTTTGCCTGCAAACTTTCCCCTTATACCTATAGGAATAAGATTGGGGTTCTTTGAGGAAATGACTATAACTCGTTCACGATGCTGGGGAACGCCAAAGTCAGCTGTCTGCAAAACGAAATAACTGGAATGATAACCTATTGTTATAAGCTCCGACATGTATTTAGACAAAGCCTTGGTGTTGTCATCCATCTTACCGCTGAGAATACCTTTCACATTTTCAAGTACACAGACATCGGGCTGCAAAATCTTGATAAAGCGATAGAACTCCATGATGAGAGTGTTACGCTGGTCGATTATTCCGTACTGAGAGGGGCCTGCGACAGAAAATCCTTGACAAGGAGGCCCGCCAATAATCAAATTGACTCCATGAAACTTTTCTACCACTTCGTCATCACTGAAGTCGTATATATCACGATGATATAAGGGAATTTCAGGAAAGTTCAGATGAAAAGTTTCGGCGGCAAACCGGTCTATCTCAACAGCACCTATCGACTGGAATCCTGCACGTTTAAATCCCAAAGTCAGACCACCAGCACCTGCAAACAAATCCAGCGTTGTTATCATTTCATACCCTCCAATAATTTTTTGCAGATATCAGCCATAATGGATGCCATCATTGGCGGTACAGCATTGCCTACCTGATTAAACTGGTCAAGATGCAAGTCCTCTACAATGCCCTTTCTGCTCAACAGCTTTTTACTTAAAGTCGTGCGCTTGCCATGAAAGACGAAAGTGTCTGGGAACGTCTGTATGCGTGCAGCTTCTCTGACGGTAAGATTGCGCGGCTGACTGGGATGGATAAAACTGGAATAGAACGACGCAGTAATGGTTGGGGCAATTTTTTCAGCATCCATCACTCTGTGATTCTGGCTAAACTTTGAGTCACTGATGCGTGTGGTATCACCTCTTACAACTGAACGAAGATTATCAGGTAAGTCATCCTTACTGCCATTGTTGAGGAGGAAGCGGAATTTCTCAACAGTCTTGGGGGTGTGCTGCATAGGAATGTGATTGTTTACCTGCGTTGATTTACCTCGCATAAGTCGCTGGTAGTCATTTTGAGGTTCCTGGGTATAAGGCATGACATCACCCTCTTTATACTGATAAGGCATGACAATTGGAAGATCGGATATGGCATCACGCAAATTGCAAGCCGTGCTATAATAGTCTTTCAACATAACCATTAGGTTTACGTCAAGAGACTTGTCTTTGACACCTATAAGGAAAAACCTTCTCCTGTCCTGGGGGATACCATAGTCTTTGACATCGATTACAGAGAAATTGCACTTATAACCTAAACCGTCAAGAGTGGAAACAACGTCATCAATGAGTAATCGACCGTCAGGAAGGTGATATTTCCCGAATTCTTTTACATTCTCCAAAAGTACAACTTTTGGTTTTACGACAGCTACTACCCTAAGAAATTCACGATAAAGAAAATTTCGTTCGTCTCCTTCTTTTCGTCTATTACTAGCCGCTATTGAGAAACCTTGGCAGGGAGGCCCACCCATAACTATGTCAACCTTTCCATTATACTCTTTAAAGGCTTCGTCGGGAATTTTGGTGATATCTGCTTCAAGACAGTTTAAGTTGCGGTGATTAGCCTTATAGGTTTCAATAGCCCATGAGTCTTTCTCTAAGGCAAGTACCACGTCAAAACCTTTGGCTTCAAAACCATAGGACAAGCCACCTGCACCGGCAAACAAATCTATAACTTTATAAGAATAATCCTTCATATCGCATGCAAAGATACGAATTTTTCTTTAATTATCCCCTAATTATACATTATTTAAAATACGCAGACAGTCTTCACCAACCCTGCAAAAAGCGCAAACCTCGGGTTGCACCGTGATATCTGTGTTTTATTTCGTAATCTTCGTGACTTTCGTGGTTCCGTCGCTCATCTGGAATTCCAGGATGTTGACTCCCTTCTGCGGAGCAGTGAGCCGCGTGCCGTTCAGACGGTAGTAGCGGATGGCCACCACCTGTGCGTCGTCGGCAGCCCTGACACCCCTGATGGCTGTCGCTCCCTCGCCGTAACGGTCATTGCCACGGGTGGTCAGCAGGTCTTCGGCGAGGGTGGCACCGGCTCCGTTGTCGGGATTGCGCAGCACGTCGGCAACAAGACTGGCATCGTAGACGCGGCAGCTGTAAGCGGCATCGCTGTAGGGATGATAGACTTCTCCCGTATATCCCTTGCCTGCCTCTACGGCATCGTCCTCGCCGAGACAGCCGGTCATGGTGAGGTGGTATAGCTTGTTGTCTTGCAGGAAATACTTGTTATGGCCTCTCATATTGGACTGACCGGGCTTCAATACGGTCTTGGTGAAGTCGCTGTTCTCGATATACATCTTGGAGCTGTGGCCGATGCCGATGCAATACTGGGCGGGATCGTCGTCGGTGCCGTTCTCCCACAGGCAGTTGGCGATATGTACCTTGCCGAAACGGATGCGCGGGCAGCGCTGGCCGCAGCCGTGGTACCACCAGCAGTTGACGAAGGTGGCATTGAGATAGCCCTCGTCGTCGCCACGGTTGTCGCTGCTGCCCCACATCGAGGAACAGCGGTGGTCGTCGCTCTCGCCGCTCTTCGGCCAGGGGGCGATGAGGTAGGAGAACTTGCACCACGAGATGGTCATGTGGTCGGACTTGGTCTTGGCATCGAGGTTGCCGTCAACGCCGTCCTGAATGTCGCAGTGGTCGATCCAGATGTTCTTCGACTCCACCAGCTGGATGTTGTCGCAGGCTGAGATGTCGTAGGCTCCGGCACCAAGCAGCGTCAGGTTGCGGAAGATGCAGTTCTCCCACTTCTGACAGTAGAAGAAGCCGGCATAGTCGGCATTGTCGTTATGGTCGCGGTTATACAGCGACGAGCCAGGCAAACCGTAGATGGTGCAATCCTTCACACCGTCGTAGCGCAGCTTCTCCTTTACCTCGATGTTGCCGCTGATGTAGATGGTTTTCGAGGCCTTGCCGCCCTTGCAGCCCTGAAGGGCGGCACGCAGCTCGGCTTCGGTGGTCACCACAACGGGGTTCTGGTTGTTGCTGCCCGTACACTCCATGCCTATGGATGCCCAGCCCACGGGCTGGTTCTCATCGTAGGGCGACAGCTGGGCGTGGGCTTCGCTGATGAATAGGGGATTGGTACACAGGGCGGCGCATACCATCCACTGTATCGTGGCCCGTCTGCTGATGATGGCGTTCGTCTTTTTCATATATATATATCTGAACAATTAGCGGAGCATTTGCCCCTGGACGTTGTACTGCACGCCATCCTTCAGGATGACGAGGCGGCCGCCGGGGAGCATGGTCTTGAGGGGCTGGCCGACGGGCATGGTGCTGACTGCGCTGATGGCGGTGGTAGTGGCATCGGGACGCTCGTAGGGGCCGAGGTCGCGCGAGGTGCCGCTGACGGTGCGCGACAGGAAGGGGAAGTCATCGACAAGCTGCTGCCATACGTCGTTGACATTGTCAAGATCGGCATTGCCGGCATCAATCATCTTGCTGTCGGAAGCCAGGCGGCCAAAGCGGCGGGGCATGCCGCCGTAGATGTCGCGGGGCAGCAGGGCATCGTCTTCATCGAGCGAAAGGTAGTCGTCCTTGCCCACGCCCGTCACCAGATGGTTGGTCCAGCCGTCCTTCGACATGAGGGAGGCCAGGGCGTTGTAGTCATCATAGCCTACGTCAATCTCCTGCTTGCCCAGGCAGACATTGTTGTAATACTTGGTGTTGGCATCGGAGCCGCCGCTCTCGAACATATAGTCGTAGCCGTTGTCGAAGGCCAGACAGCCCACCAGCACGTGGCCGCCCTTATGGCTGTTGCAGTCGAAGCCCTTGACGCTGCCGCTCTTGTTGTGCCCCCACGAGATGCAGTTGAAGGCATAGTGGATGCCCTTCGACGAGCCGCCGGTGCCGTTGCCGCCGAGCTTGATGCCGTTGCCATTGCCGGAGAACGACATCGAGCTGCTCTTCTGGATATAGTCCTTCACCCACAGGTGGTCTTCGGGCTTGCCCGACTCCCATGCCCAGCACTCGGCGAGGATGACGGAGTAGTCGGTCTCGTAGAGATCCCACGCATCGTCGCTGTTATGCCATGCACGGCAGCGGATGAAGCGGTTGCCCACACCATTGTGCATCTTGCAGGCAAAGCCGTCGGCATCGGAGCCGTAGTTGGCATCGTAGTCGCAGTTGTGGTGGGAGTCGCAGTCGATGACATCGTTGTAGGCACAGTAGCTGCCGTCGTTCTCGGAGATGCCGGGGAAGGTGTCGCTGAACTTGTGGCCGAAGCCGAGCTGCAGGCCGGTGTCGAGATTGTAGGAGAACTCGCAACGCTCGATGCGGCAGTGGGAGCCTTCGAGCTTGATGCCATTGTCGGCGGCATGCGTGACGTGCAGGCCGAAGAGCCACCAGTAGTGGCCGGTGATGGTGATGCCGCGCTCGCCGACACGCTCGGCGGTAAGACCGTCGGAAAAGTCGAAGACGGGGCGCTCGCCATCATAGCAGCGGATGATGATGGGCTGCTCGGCGGTGCCGCTGTCCTTGAGGCGCACGGTGAACTTGCCGTCGCTCTGTACTTTTTGCCTGTAGGTGCCGCCACGGCAGATGATATGTGTACCGGGAGTGGCAGTGCTGACGGCCTTGCCTAAGTCGAACCAAGGCCTGTCAATGGTGCCGTCGCCCGTCTGGTCGTTGCCGTCGGGGGAGATGTAGATTTCCCTCGTTGCGGCAGGGAAGGGCTTCGTGGGAACCCATGCGCCCTCGGTGACATAGGTGGGATCGTCAGGCTCTGCAGGCGCGGCATTGACCGACTTGATGGCGATATTCGTCACGTAGGTATTGCTGGAACTGCCCACGAAACGGAAGCGCACGCCGGTATTTCCGTCAAGACCCGTCTTGGCACTGTAAGACTTGGCACCAGAGCCGCCGGAGGATATCTCGGCAAGCTGCTGCCAGGCTCCGTAGTTGATGGAATAGCTGATGACCAGCTTGTTGCTGCCGCCAGAACCCCAATCGACGGAAATCTTGCCGGGGTCGTCAAGCTTCGGCGTGATGAGATAGGAGTTGGTGCCGCTGGAGAACGTGAATTGCTTCACGCCACTGCTCTCCTTCATCTCCATCTTCAAAGCCTCCCAGTCTCCTGATGGCAGCGAGAGGGTTGCTGCACCACTACCGCCAGCGCCGTACTTCCCCTTCGGGAGCGTGCTGAAGTCTTCCTTGAAATCTGTCTGAGCCTGTGCCACGAAAGCGCAGAGCAGGAGCAAAAGGGTAGAAAAATGTCGCATAGGAAAAATTTGTTTTAGTTATAATGTCCTGGATAAATTCGTTTAGGTTGGGGAAAAATGTGTGTCGACAGTTGGATTCGGACCAACGACCCCCACCATGTCAAGGTGATACTCTAACCAGCTGAGCTATGCCGACAGATACTGAAAAAACGTGCGCCTGACAGGACTCGAACCTGCACGCCGTGAAACATTAGATCCTAAGTCTAACGCGTCTACCAATTCCGCCACAGGCGCCTGTTCTTTGGCTTTGCGGGTGCAAAGATACAAAGAAGTGGGGAAAAAACAAAGAAAAATGTATTTTTTTTAAAATTTTTTTGGCTGATTGATTTAAATCAACTACCTTTGCACCCGTTATCCTGAATATTTAAAATTTTGACCTTAGAAAAAGGCTAATACCGAATGTAATGTTCTCAGCTGGGAAGCAGAGGACATTTTTTTTCTGCTCCTCCCTGTATGCCGTTTTGTCAGCGGATGCCGCGCTCGTTGAGGGCACGGGTGTAGCGCGCGGCGTTCTGCAGGTGCTCGCGGTAGGAGCGGGCAAAGTTGTGGGTGCCGGAGAAGTCTTCCTTGGCACACATGTACAGATAGTCGTGGCGCGCGGCATGCAGCACGGCATCGATGCCCTTGATGCTGGCTATCTTGATGGGACCGGGGGGAAGACCCTCGTAGCGGTAGGTGTTGTAGGGACTGTCGATGGTGAGCAGCTTGTTGTAGATGCGCTTCAGCTCGAACTGGCGAAGGGCAAACTTGATGGTGGGGTCGGCCTGAAGGGGCATGCCCTCATGAAGACGGTTGAGGTACATACCGGCTATCAGGGGCTTCTCGGCGATGTTGGCGGTCTCCTCGTCGATGATGCTGGCCAGCGTGCATACCTCTACGGGGGTGAGCTGCAGCTCGGCAGCCAGGGCCTCGCGCTCGCCATGCCAGAAACGGTCGTGCTCTCGGCGCATGCGCTCCAGCAGCTGGCCGATGCTGACATTCCAGTAGACATCGTAGGTGTTGGGAACGAACATGGCGGCGATGGTACACGTGTCGTAGCCCAGCCGCTGGCAGGTGTCGACATTGAGCAGCGCACCGGCAATCGCGGCAGAGTCGAGCATCAGCTTGCGCGACAGCACGGAGGCCAGACGGTCCATCGTGCGAACCTCGGGGATGGTGAGGCGCATACTGGTCTGCTGGCCGTTCTTCAGCCGACGGAACACGGTGAAGGCTCCCTCGCCGGGATGGAGGGCATAGCGGCCTGTGCGGATATGGCGGCCGTACTGGCTGTGGCGGATCATCGTGTTCAGGCCCGTCATACCGGCGGTATGGCTGTAGGGCTGCAGCTTGGCGATGACAGAGTCCTGTGTGTCGTCATCGTCGATATAGACGTAGTGCGTGCCGTCGCCCTTGACAACAGGGGCAAAGGTGTAGAAGACCACCAGGCCGAGGATGAGCAGCAGGCCTGCGGCAGCAATATAGAGGTATATGCGCGAATTGAAATTTTTCATCGTCATGTCGATTATTTGCCTGCAAAGGTAGTGAAAATGGAAAATAAAAATGAAAAATGAAAAATTAAAAATGAAAAATTAAGAATTATTCATTTTTTTCTTTCATTTCTCTCACTAATTTCGTATCTTTGCAAGCATGAAACTGAAATTCATCATACATTACCATACGGCATGGGGCGAAAGCCTGCATGTGAGCATCGACTTCCACAGCCAGGACGGCAACGTGAGGCACCAAGACTTGCTGATGCAAACGGAAGACGGAGAGGAATGGACGCTGGAGACATCGGCACTGATGAGCCGACAGCACCCGCTGTCGCACATCGTCTACCACTACCAGGTGGAAAACGGAGAAGGACTGGTGATCAGAAGAGAGTGGAGCATGATACCACGCATCTACCACTTCGACACCACGAAGGACTACGTGTTTCCAGACCAGTGGCGCGACAGACCGCTGCCCCTGCACCTCTACTCGGCAGCCTACCTCACCACCATACACGGAAGACGGGGAGAAGAGGTGGAGGCCGTCAGGCTGCCACTGTTCCGACGTACCATCATCTTCCGAGTATCGGCACCACAGCTGAAAGCCGGACAGGCAGTGGCCGTGTGCGGCAGTCATCCCGCCATCGGCTCGTGGAGCACTTCGAGATACCTGCTGATGCAGTATGCCGGCAGAAACGAGTGGGTGCTCAGCGTGAATGCCTTGGGATGGCTGATGCCCATAGAATACAAATATGTGGTGGTGGACGTGGAGAACCACTCCCTCGTGGCATGGGAGGAAGGAGACAACCGCGTGATTGGCGAGGACATCGGCGACGGACAGGTGCTCGTACTGTACGGTGAACAACTGAGGATATGCGAAGAGACGTGGCGACTGGCCGGTGTGGCGGTGCCCGTGTTCGCACTGCGCAGTGAGCACAGCTACGGTGTGGGAGACTTCGGCGACCTACGGCGACTGGTAGACTGGGCGGTGGCCACCGGCATGAAGGTCATACAGCTGCTGCCCGTCAACGATACTACTACCGACGGACGATGGCACGACTCGTGTCCGTACAACATCGTCAGCACAAGGGCACTGCACCCCCACTATATAGACCTGGAAGAGGCCGGAGAACTGCAGGCGAAACAGCACATGACACAGTTCTTGCGGCGCAGACAGGAACTGAACGCACTGCCCTACAGCGACTACGAGGCCGTGGAGCGCGTCAAGACGGAATACCTGCACGAACTCTTCGAAGAACAAGGCAGGAGCGTGATGGCTACGCAGGACTTCAAGGACTTCGTCGGCCAGAACGAGGAGTGGCTGGAGGAATATGCAGGGTCGGCTCCGTTTGTATATTATGTGCAGTATCTGCTGCACAGACAGCTCAAAGCCGCTGCCGACTATGCCCGCGAGAAAGGTGTGGTGCTCAAAGGCGACCTGCCCATCGGCATTAGCCGTGACAGCGTGGAGGCACAGAGACATCCCGCACTCTTCAACCTAGACTCGCAGGCGGGAGCACCGCCGGATGCCTTCTCGCAGCGAGGACAGAACTGGGGATTCCCCACCTACAGATGGGACACCGCGCTCTCCCAATTCCTACAGCAGCGACTGCACCACATGCAGCAATACTTCGACGCCCTGCGCATCGACCACGTGCTGGGATTCTTCCGCATCTGGGAGATTCCAGAAGAGGCCATCGACGGACTGCTGGGGCACTTCTCGCCATCGCTGCCACTCACCGTCAGCGAGATAGAATACTTCGGACTGCCATTCAGAAAGGAACTCTTTACCACCCCCTTTATCAACGACCGACTCATAGAACGGCTCTTCGGCATCCATGCACAGTACGTGCGCGACAACTGTCTGATACGAAAGGCTTACGGACTGTACGCCCTGAAACCGGAATACGCCACACAGCGAAAAGTGGCAGAGGCATTTGCAGAAAGACGCGACGAGAACAGCCTGTGGATACGCGACGGACTGATGCGGCTGGTGTGCAACGTGCTGTTCCTTGAAGACCCGCACCAGCCGGAGATGTACCATCCCCGCATCGGCGTGCTGACGGAACCCGTGTTCGAGGCATTAGGAGCAGAGGACAAGGATGCCTTCATGCGACTATACAACAACTACTTCTACCAGCGGCACTCCTTCTTCTGGGGACAGCAGGCCATCAAACGGCTGACGGCTGTCATGGAGGATACGCAGATGCTGGTGTGCGCGGAAGACCTGGGCATGTTGCCCGACTGTGTGGAACCCGTGCTCGACCAGTTGCGCATACTCACCCTCGAGGTGCAGCAGATGCCCAAACAGCAGGGCTTTGAATTCGCACACCTGGAGGCAAACCCCATCCGTAGCGTGTGTACCATCTCTACACACGACATGGCTCCCCTGCGACTATGGTGGCAGGAGAGTCCGGAGAGAAGACAACGCTACTACGTCACCATGCTGCAGAAAGAGGGAAGAGCACCCGAACAGCTGCCGGCACACCTGGCAGAGGAAATCATTGCACGTCACCTCTACTGTCCCTCCATGCTCTGCATCCTCTCACTGGCCGACTGGCTGGCAATGGACAGTGAGCTGCGAGCCAAGAAGCCCGACATGGAGCGCGTCAATACCCCCAGCGACCCCTACAACCGCTGGCAATACCGCATGCACCTCACCATCGAACAGCTGATGGAGGCCACGAAATATAATAATAAGGTACGCACGATGATACAACGCAGCAAACGATAAGACTTTCATCTTTCATTTTCACTTTTCATCTTTCATGTACAAAGTCTTCATCTTTGACCTCGACGGCACGCTGCTCGATACCCTGCAGGACTTGGCCAACAGCGTGAACTATGCACTCAGACAGCACCACATGCCGGAGCATACGACAGACGACATCCGGCGATTTGTGGGAAATGGGGTCCGACGGCTGATGGAGCGTGCCGTACCCAATGGGGCAGGCAATGAGGAATTCGATGGAGTGTTTGCCGACTTCCGAAGACATTATATGCAACACTCGCTGGACAATACCCGTCCTTATCCGGGCATTCCCGAAATGCTGAGGAAGCTGAAGGCACGCGGCTGTCAGCTGGCGGTGGTGAGCAACAAGATGATGGCTGCCACACAGGAACTCATCGCCCACTTCTTCCCGGAGATAGAAGTGGCCATCGGGGAGCATGAGGCAGAGGGCATCCGCAAGAAACCAGCTCCCGATACCGTTTTCGAGGCACTGAGACAGCTGGGAGTCCCTCTGGAAAAAGAGGAGAAAGCTGGCGGCATCATTTCTCCTTTAGGGATGCCGGGAGGAATTGTATACGTAGGCGACAGTGACGTAGACATCGCCACCGCCCGCAATAGCGGACTGCCGTGTGTCAGCGTGTTATGGGGATTCCGCGACCGTGACTTCCTGATGGCTCACGGAGCCACGACCTTCGTCAGTCAGCCTATCCAGCTGGTGGAGATGGCAAAGGGGTAGTGCTTCCACAGATGCCACACATTGCGACGGCCAGACATCAGCTCTTTCAGGATGAAGTGACCCTCGCTCTCCAAAGGCTCGCAGGGCATGTACTGCCTGTCCATGCGCAGCACTTCCTGCAGTATCCACATCACCCCGCGTGCAAACCGATTCACACCAAAGGTCTTCAAGACCTTTTGGATGCTCTCGCCGTCCTTGAAGGTGTCGAAAGTACCTCCCGTGGCACGAAGCGTGAAATAAAGGTCGAGCAGCTGGCGCATGGTGGCACGGTCGTAAAGGAAACGCTGTTGCAGACGTAGCAGCAGACAGACGGCACTCATCGTGGGGGAGGTGACCGTCGTACCATTCTGCTCCTGGAACAACAGGCGCTGGTTGCGTTTCAGCCAACGGGCAATCTGGTAGTTGGCCAGCGGGAAACGGCTGACGGCAGCACGGTAGTACAGACGAACGGGCGTATCGTCCCATACCTTCAACTGCCAGAAAGTACGGCCACCCACAGGCTGCTGCTCTCCGGCAAGACGGGCAAACTTCGCCGTGCGCTCCTTGCCGCTGTCGGTAACAACCTCGATACCCTCCGGCTGGCACAGCTCCTGCAAAATGTCAGGGTAGTGACGCTCGGCACCGATGCTGCCGATGGGAGTGGTGCGGATGCCCTTGGCGCCCATCTTCTCTTGAAGGGACTGCAGGTGCTCTGACTGCTGCACATGTCCCATCCTCGTCGTCTCGGCATCGGCCATCCAGTCAATACTCAAGTCCTGAGGACCGCGCAGTCCGAACTCAAACAGTCGTTCTACACCATGATAACCTATGCCGGTCAGCCGCTGTTGCTGTGACAAGGCAAACAACTCATGCCATTCTTCTGGCGATGGACCGCGCTCCAGACAGTCCAGCTGTCCCACGGCAACCTGTAAGAGTTCGAAAAACAGTTTCTGCATCGATATGTGGGTATTGGTTAGTAGATTCCACTGCAAATGTACTCATTATTTTTATATACGCCAACTTTTTCAGCACTTTTTTTGCCGATAAAGAAAAAAGGTTGTAAATTTGCAGGAAAATAAGGTGAATAAAAAGACAAAAGCATGAAAAAGATTCTTATGACGCTGGCAGCCGTCCTATGCTGCAATATGATGCTCTGCGCACAGGGCATCGGCGAGCAGGAGGCCAAGGAAAGGGCCTTGCAGTTTCTGAATAACCAGACAACTGCCGTGAAGCAAGGAAGGAGGGCACCCGCCAGGAAAGCACAGCTAAAGGCTGCACCTCTGGAGGTCAGCGGCATCTATGCCTTCAACCGCGAGGACGGAGGTTTCGTCATCGCTGCTGCTGACGAGCGGGCAGTACCCGTGCTGGGATATAGCGACAGCGGCAGGATAGACTGGCAACGGTTGCCGGAGAATGTCAAGGCATGGCTCGGAGATTATGCACAGGCCATCAGCCAGATGGGTGATGCCACGACAGACTATGTCGCCCAGGGCTATGGAGAACAGCCACAGGGCAACCGACAGGCGATAGCACCCCTGCTGAAAACACAATGGTGGCAGGAGGCGCCTTACTCGAACGACTGTCCCTTTATGACAATGGGAAGGGCATTGACCGGATGTGTGGCCACTGCCATGGCACAGGTGATGAACTATCACCAATGGCCGAAGGAGGAATGCCAGTCCATTCCCGCACATTCCATCCCATACCTGGAGGGCAGCATCGACCTGGAAGAACTGCCCCCCACCACCTTCGACTGGAAAAATATGCTGAACGATTATACCGGAAGCTATACGGAGGAACAGGGCAGCGCCGTGGCAAAACTGATGCGCTACTGCGGACAGAGCGTAAAGATGATGTATGGAGAATGGCTCTCGGCTACCGACGGGGCCTATATGGCCGATGCCCTGAGACTCTTCTTCGACTATGACCTGGGAGTGTCGTATGCCTTGCGCAACCAGTACGGCATCGACGAGTGGGAGCAACTGATATATGGAGAACTGGCAGCAGGAAGACCGGTGCCCTATTGTGGACGGTCGGACGACGGACATGCCTTCGTGTGCGACGGCTACGATACCAACGGACTCTTCCACATCAACTGGGGATGGGCAGGATCGTGCGATGGCTATTTCTCGCTGTCGGTGCTCAACCCACGCGGATTAGGGCCGCAAGCGGTCTCGGAGGAAGCAGGATATGGCATGTGCCAGGAAGCCATCATCGGTGTGCAGCCGCCGACAGGACAAACGCCCGTTGCCGACTATTCATCGAAGCTGGTGCCCTTCGGTAACATGGCCCTCGAACAGAATACCGTGAAATTTGAAGGACATTATGATAATCTGGTGACACCCCTCGCCACCTTCGAAGTAGCGATGGGAAAAACAGAAGACGACGGAAAACTGACACCACTGGTGATGGCAGAGAAACAGTACGAAATGGAAACTCATAGGAATGTGGACATCGACATCACGCTGACCAAAGACAACCTGCCCATAGGTACCCACCAACTGCGGGCGATGGCACGTTGCGTGACCACCGACGGACCGTGGCATCTGATCATGCACCCGGAAAAGACGGTCGTGGCCGAGGTGACTGCCGACGGCATTCAGTGCGCGCTGGGTGACGTGCCGCAGCTGGAAATCGAAAAAGCCTACATCAAGAGAGGTTCGGAAATCGCGTTAGAGAGAAATGAAGTGGCACTGGTGGTACACAACAAGGGACGGGAATACACTGGAGAACTGACCGTTCGTGTAGTGGCACTGGGCGACAAGACATCGCAGGAGGTCTGCGAGAACCTGCCACCGGTATCAGCAATGAAACTGAATGCAAAAGTCGGCGGCTATTTCAGAGTTGATGCCACCGAGGAGATAGTAGTAGCAACAAAGAATTTAGGAGACAATGGGAAATACCTGTTCCTGCTATATGAGGGCAATACAGAAGTGCTCGTCGATACTGCCACCGTGGCCTATGAGAAGGACTATGAGTTTGAATTTGTAGACTTGGAGGTTGTAGCGTACAAAATCAAATACGACCTTGACGAACAGGAGATCGCTTATTGGGTGAAGTTGAAGAATGTCGATGCCAACAACAACTGGCCCAAATACTCCTCAGTGCCCGACAATATCATATTCTCTTTGTATGACGAAACTGGAGAGGGAGGACCGGCACCAGTCCATTTGACGATAAAAAAGGATGAGGAAAAACCGTTCAAAAGCGGGGAGTCCACCATTTTTATGACTACTGCCGTCACGTTCAGTATTGACGAAGAGCTGACTAAAGTAGGACAGACCAAGCGCATCTTTGAGGTGAAGGTGAAGCCCGGAGAAACGGTGGAATATCCCATTCCTTCAGGCATCTCGAAGATAGTGGCCACTGACGGCGACTCCAAACAGTTCTTCAATCTTAACGGTCAGCGGATAGAAGGACAGCCCGCACAAAAGGGCGTATACATCTGTAACGGAAAAAAACTTATCCTAAAATAACAGACTCCAGAACTAAAATCCTTGTCAAGTGACTCTGATTACCATACTCGGACCGACAGCCAGCGGCAAGACACCTATTGCCGCAGCACTGGCACAGGCACTGCCTCGCATTGACGGCAGGGTCGGGGGAGAGATTATCTCTGCCGACTCCCGCCAGGTGTACCGGCGTATGGACATCGGAACAGGCAAGGACCTCGCAGACTACCGCCTCAATGTCGATGGTGTATCCGTCGACATTCCCTATCATCTGATAGATATCGTGGAGCCTGGTACGAAGTACAACCTCTTCCAGTATCAGCAGGACTTCTTCGATGCTTACGAGGACATCTGCCGTAGGGGCGTACAACCCATCCTCTGCGGAGGCACAGGCCTCTATATCGAAGCCGTGCTGAAAGGCTATCACCTCTCGCCAGTGCCCCAGAACCAGTCTCTACGCGACAGTCTTGAAGGGCGTTCGCTGGAGGAACTGACCGATATGCTGCGCACCATAAAGGCTAAAAGTGGTACTGTGATGCATAATACCACCGATGTGGACTCCTCTCAGCGCGCCATCCGTGCCATCGAGATAGAGACCTATAACCTAGAACATCCCATGCCTTTACGCGAGTTGCCGCCTATCCCCTCTGTCATTTTCGGTGTCAATATCGACCGTGAGTTGCGCCGTGAAAAAATCACTCGTCGGCTCAAGGCTCGTCTCGAAGAGGGAATGGCAGAAGAGGTGCGCGGCTTGCTGGATGAGGGCATCGCGGCTGAAGACCTGATATACTACGGTCTGGAGTATAGATATGTGACGGAATATGTAGTGGGACGGCTGACGTACGATGAGATGTTCCGACAGCTGGAGATAGCCATCCACCAGTTTGCCAAGAGGCAGATGACGTGGTTCAGAGGCATGGAGCGCCGGGGTTTCACTATCCACTGGATAGATGCTCTGTTGCCGATGGAAGAGAAAGTGATGCAGATTCTGGAAGTGTGTCGGAATGACGAAATGAAGAAACAACGAAATATATGAGCAATCAACAAGAGGACCGGTGGGGTATTCTGTTTTGTCCAAAAGGACGAGGGACGAAACAGCGCGAACGCATCCAGCGCGTGCTGGAAGAGCGTGGCATACAGTACGACTTTGTACAGAGCGAGTCGAGCAGCAGCGTGGAAAGGCTGGTGACGATGCTGATACACAATGGCTATAAGACCATCGTCGTAGTGGGAGGCGACTCGGCATTGAATGATGCTGTCAACTGTCTGATGCGTGAGGAGCGACAGGTGCGTGAGAGCATCGCCCTGGGTGTTATCCCTAATGGTGTGCTGAACGACTTTGCCCGCTATTGGGAGTTCAAGGAGGGGAATGTGGAGCAGACCGTCGACTGGCTTGTCAAACATCGTGTGCGTACCATCGACCTGGGGTGCATTCGCTATACCGACAAGCATGGAGAGAAGCAGCACCGCTACTTCCTGAACTGCGTCAATGTGGGACTGATTGCCGACGTGATGAACCTGCGACGGCAGACACGCTCGCTGTTGGGATCGCGCAAGTTGTCGTTTGTCGTTTCCATCTTCCTGATGATATTCCATCGCATGGACTATAAGATGAAGGTGCGCATCAATAGCGACACCGTCAACCGCAAAGTGATGACAATGTGCGTCAGCAGCGGACCAGGTTACGGACAGACGCCGAGTGCCGTACCCTATAACGGAATGATTGACGTATCGCTGGTATATCATACCGGGATGCTGCAGGTGCTGGCAGGATTGTGGCTGCTGGTGACGGGGCGGTTCCTGAATCATCGTAGCGTACATCCCTACCGTACCCGTGAGGTGGTGGTAGAGGAAGCCCAGCACGCATTGGTGGGGGTTGACGGACGACTAATCGGCAAACCGGTGGGAAGCTTCAGAATGACGGTAGAGCAGGAGGTAATCAACTTCTTGATACCCGATTGACCCTCCAAAACCGAGAAAAACATGAAAAATTGCGCTATTTCGAAAAAAATAACGCAATTTATTTTGTAGTACCATTAAAAATGCGTACTTTTGAGGATGATTACGAAATTCTAAGACAAAACCTTAAAATAGGAACTATGAGTTATTTACGTTTTGAGAAAGCTGTAATGACCAACTTGGAGGAGTCCTTGCGTCGTGAACTGCTTCGAACAAACCGCTCCGGTGCCTACAGCGCATCTACCCTGGTAGACTGTAATACGCGAAAGTACCACGGATTGCTCGTTGTTCCCGTACCCGAACTTGACGACGAGAACCATGTGTTGTTGTCGTCGCTCGACTGTACGGTAGTTCAGCATGGTGCAGAGTTCAATCTCGGACTCCACAAGTATCAGGGAAATAACTACAGCCCCAAAGGTCACAAGTACATCCGTGAGTTTACTTGTGATGTAGTGCCTACCACGCTCTATCGCGTAGGTGGCGTGTTGTTAAAGAGGGAGACAATCTTCCAAGCCTATGAGGATCGCATCCTGATTCGTTACACACTCGAGGATGCCCACTCGGCTACGACGCTCCGCTTCCGGCCGTTCCTGGCATTCAGGTCGGTGCGTCAGTTTACCCATGAGAACGCAACGGCCTCACGGGAGTATCACGAGGTGGAGAATGGTATCAAGACCTGTATGTATGCCGGCTATCCAGACCTCTACATGCAGTTCAACAAAAAGAACCAGTTCGTCTTCCAGCCTGACTGGTACAGGGGAGTGGAGTATCCCAAGGAACAGGAACGTGGCTATGCATCGAACGAGGACTTGTATGTGCCTGGCTACTTTGAGATGCCTATCAAGAAAGGCGAGAGCATCATTTTCTCGGCATCCACCTCTTCCATCAGGACTTCTACGCTGAAGGGACTATTCCAGAAGGAAATCGACCTCCGTCCTGGACGTGACAGTTTCTACCATTGTCTGGTGGCCGCTGCTCATCAGTTCCACAACCGCAAGCCTAACGACGACCGCTACCTGCTGGCAGGATATCCGTGGTTCAAGGCTCGTGCGCGCGATACCTTTATTGCTCTGCCTGGCTTGACGCTGGCTATTGGAGAGCAGGACTATTTCGAGCTGGTGATGAAGACCGCCGAGAAGGGACTGCGCGAATTCATGGATGACAAACCGCTGAGCGTGAAAATCTATGAGGTGGAACATCCCGATGTGCCGCTGTGGGCCGTATGGGCCATCCAACAGTATGTGAAGGATGCCGGACGGGAGCAGGGATATAAGATGTATGGCAAACTGGTGAAGGACATCGTGAAGTATATTTCTGACGGTGGTCATCCCAACCTCCGTCTTGATGACAATGGCCTGCTCTATGCCAACGGACGCGACAAGGCTATCACGTGGATGAACTCCACGGCCAACGGACGGCCGGTGGTGCCGCGCTCAGGATATATCGTAGAGTTTAACGCCTTGTGGTATAATGCCATTAAGTTCTGTGCATCACTGGAGGCTGAAATGGGCGACAAGAAATTCGCAGAGAAGCTTGAGAAACAGGCTGAGACTGCCAAGCAGTCGTTCACAGAAACCTTCCTCAACGAATATGGTTATCTGCTTGACTATGTGGATGGCAATATGATGGACTGGAGCGTACGGCCTAACATGATTTTCCCCGTAGCCTTCGACTATTCACCTCTGTCGCAGGATCAGAAGAAGAGCGTGCTCGACGTATGTACCCGTGAGCTGCTCACGCCGAAGGGACTGCGCTCGCTGTCGCCGAAGAGCGGCGGCTACAATCCTATGTACGTCGGTCCGCAGACGCAGCGTGACTATGCCTACCATCAGGGTACGGCATGGCCGTGGCTTGGCGGCTTCTATATCGAGGCCTGTCTGAAACTCTACAAGCGAACCCGCCTGTCGTTCGTTGAACGTCACATGGTGGGCTATGAGGACGAGATGAACTATCATGCTCTGGGAACCATCAGTGAGTTGTTCGATGGTAACCCACCATTCCATGGACGAGGAGCTATGGCCTTCGCCATGAATGTGGCCGAAATCCTACGTTCACTGAAGTTGATGGAGAAATACACGTATCAAAAATAAATAAGGAGGAGATGCTATGAAAGTTTTAATGTTTGGATGGGAGTATCCTCCTCACGTATTCGGTGGACTGGCTACCGCCAACTATGGTATCTCACAGGGCCTGCATGCTCAGGGCGACATGGATATCACGCTCTGTCTGCCCAAGCCCTTCGGTGACGAAGACCGCTCGGCCTGTCAGATAGTGGCCATGAATGCCGTGCCTATCGCCTATCGTGACGTGTCGGCTGACTATGTTCGTGAACGGGTGGGCAACATCATGGATCCCGACCTATATTTCCGTCTGCGCGACCACCTGTATGCCGACTTCAACTACATGCACGTCAACGACCTGGGTGCCATGGAGTTTGCTGGCGGCTATCCGGGCAACCTGCATGAGGAAATCAACAACTACTCGATTATTGCTGGTGTCGTGGCTCGTACCCTCGACTACGACATCATCCATGCCCACGACTGGCTGACCTATCCCGCTGGCATCCATGCCAAGCAGGTGAGTGGTAAACCGTTGTGCATCCACGTGCATGCCACCGACTTCGACCGCAGCCGTGGCAAGGTGAATCCCACTGTCTATTCGATAGAGAAGAATGGTATGGACAATGCCGACTGCATCATGTGTGTGTCGGAACTGACGCGTCAGACGGTCATCAACCAGTATCACCAAGACCCGCGCAAGTGCTTCACGGTGCATAATGCCGTGTATCCGCTGCCCGAAGAGTATCAGGCCATTCCACGTCCTGACCATACGGGTAAGGACAAGGTAGTGACGTTCCTCGGTCGTATCACCATGCAGAAAGGACCGGAGTATTTCGTTGAAGCCGCCAATATGGTCATTCGCCGCACCCGTAACGTGCGCTTCTGTATGGCAGGTTCGGGTGATATGATGGACGCCATGATACACTTGGCTGCAGAGCGCGGCATTGCCGACCGCTTCCACTTTCCGGGATTTATGCGCGGCAAGCAGGTGTACGAGTGCTTGAAGGACTCTGACGTCTATGTCATGCCTTCCGTCTCTGAACCGTTTGGTATCTCCCCTCTGGAGGCTATGCAGTGTGGAACGCCATCGATTATTTCGAAGCAGTCGGGATGTGCTGAGATCTTGACAAACTGTATCAAGGTTGACTATTGGGACATCCACGCCCTGGCAGATGCCATCTACTCCATCTGTGCCAACGACTCGCTCTTCCAGTATCTCAAGGAAGAAGGAAAGAACGAGGTAGACCAGATTACGTGGGAGAAGGTTGGTGCCTGGATAGCAACACTCTATAAACGCACCCTGGGCTGGGAACAGTAAACTAATTAAGAATTAAGAGTTAAGAATTAAGAGAAATAGTTATGAAAACAATTTGTTTATATTTCGAGATACATCAGATTATCCATCTGAAGCGCTATCGTTTCTTCGATATCGGTACCGATCATTACTACTATGATGACTACGAGAACGAGCGCAGCATTACCGACATCGCTAACCGCAGCTATATGCCGGCACTCACCGCCATCGGTGATATGATTCGTGAGCATGGCCAGTATTTCAAGGTGGCCTTCAGCCTCTCAGGTACAGGTATTGAACAGTTGGAGTTTCATGCTCCGCAGGTCATTGAGAAGTTGCAGGAACTGAACCAGACGGGGTGCGTGGAATTTCTCGCAGAGCCGTACAGCCACGGCCTGAGTTCGCTGGCCAACGAGGAGACCTTCGCCCTTGACGTGAAGAAGCAGGCTGCGAAGATTGAGGAGCTGTTTGGTAAGAAACCAACGGTGGCTCGTAACTCATCACTCATCTATAGTGATGACATCGGAGGTCAGATTGCTGCCTTGGGCTTCAAGGGTATGCTTACCGAGGGCGCCAAACACGTGCTTGGATGGAAGTCGCCGCACTACGTGTACAACTGTAACATTGCTCCGAACCTGAAGCTTCTGCTGCGTGATGTGGAACTGTCTGACGATATCTCGCTGCGCTTCAATAATGCCGACTGGGAGGGCTATCCTCTCTTCGCAGATGCTTACATCGACCGCATTGCCCGCTTCCCTGAGGAAGAGCAGATTATCAATATCTTCATGGAACTGTCGGCTCTGGGAATTGCACAGCCACTGAGTTCTAATATCCTCGACTTCCTGAAGGCGCTACCCGCATGTGCCAAGGAGAAGGGCATCACCTTCTCTACGCCTACGGAGATATGCATGAAGGTGAAGAGTGTGGGCAACCTCGACGTTCCTGACACGCTGAGTTGGGTTGACGAAGAGCGCGACTGCTCCTGCTGGCTGGGTAACGCCATGCAGCGTGAGGCCTTCAACAAACTCTATAGCGTAGCCGACCGTCTGCGCATTGCCGATGATCCGCGAATCAATCAGGACTGGGATTACCTTCAGGCTAGCAACAACTTCCGCTTTATGACCACCAAGCCCTCGAACGTAGGTCTGGACCGTGGCATCTACAGTGGACCGTTCGATGCCTTTACTAACTATATGAACATCCTCGGCGACTTTATCAACAGGGTCAATGCCCTCTATCCGCCTGAGATAGAGAATGACGAACTCAATGCCCTGCTTACCACCATCCGTAACCAGGGTGACGAGATTGAGATGAAGGATGCGGAGATTACCCGTCTGAAGGCTCGTCTGGAGAAACTGGAACCCAAACAGGAGGAGGCTCCCAAGGAGCAAGTGAAGGCTAAGGCTGCAACTCCTAAAAAAGCAGCAACTCCTAAAAAAGCAGCTGCTCCCAAGAAAGCTGCTCCCAAGAAGGCGGCAGAGAAGAAAGCGGAGTGAAGGGATTGATGTTCAATATCTGAAAAAAGGAGTGTTTCGCAATCGAAACACTCCTTTTCACTTCTTACATGCTTCTTACGACAAGAAACCAAGCAGGGCACCTGCTGCGACAGCAGAGCCGATGACACCTGCCACATTGGGTCCCATGGCGTGCATGAGCAGGAAGTTGTGGCGGTCATATTCCAAACCGAGGTTATTGGAAATGCGGGCAGCCATCGGTACGGCACTTACGCCTGCATTGCCAATCAGTGGGTTCAGCTTCTTGTCTTTTGGCAAGAAGACATTCATCAGTTTCACAAACAGCACACCACTCATGGTAGCGATGATGAAGGCACCGGCACCGATGATGAAAATAAAAATGGTATTCATGGTCAGGAACTCGCTGGCCTGAGTGGAGCAGCCGACAGTCAGTCCTAATAGCATGACCACAATGTCGTTCAGAGCTGCGCCAGCCGTCTTGGCCAGGCGGGTAGTCTTACCACTCTCCTTCAGCAGATTGCCGAAGAACAGCATACCCAGCAGGGGCAGACCAGATGGTACGATGAATGTCGTGAGCAGCAGTCCAATGATGGGAAACAGAATGCGCTCTGTCTGCGAAACTTCGCGGGCGGGCTTCATCTTGATGAGACGTTCCTTCTTGGTGGTCAATAGGCGCATCAATGGTGGCTGAATCAGCGGTACCAGAGCCATGTACGAGTAGGCACATACGGCGATGGCTCCCATCAGGTTGGGGGACAGTTTGCTGCTTAGGAAGATGGCCGTAGGACCGTCGGCACCACCGATGATGGCAATACCTGCTGCCTGGTTAGGTTCAAAGCCGAGAGCCAGTGCGAACATATAGGCACCGAAGATGCCGAATTGAGCCGCAGCACCGATGAGCATCAGTTTTGGGTTGGCCAATAGAGCCGAGAAGTCGGTCATTGCACCGATGCCAAGGAAGATGAGCGGGGGATACCAGCCCTGACGCACACCTTGATAGAAGATATTCAATACGGAGTTGTCTTCGTAAAGTCCTATCTCCAGTCCCGCATCGGCACGGAAAGGAATGTTACCAAGGATGATACCCAGTCCGATAGGTACGAGCAACAGAGGTTCAAAGTCCTTTTTGATGGCAAGCCAGATGAAGAAGGCCCCCACAGCTATCATGATGAGGTTGCCTGTCGTCACGTTGGCAAAGCCTGTATAGGTCAGGAACTCATTGAAGTTTTCGACTATAAATTGCCACATAATTGTTTTAATTAGGAATTAGAAATTAGTAATTGTGATTTGTTTTTCCGCTTGTCTGGCAATCATCATTACTCATTGCTAATTAATCATTAATATTACCCGATGGTTAGCATGACGGCACCCTCCATGACGGAGTCGCCCTGACTGACGTTAATGCTGGTGACGGTACCGGCATATTCTGATTCGATGTTGTTCTGCATCTTCATGGCTTCGAGGATAATGACCACATCGCCTACAGCCACGGTATCACCCACCTTGACGTTGATGGCGTTGATAGTGCCTGGTAGGGGAGCCTTGACGTAATTGCCTGTTCCGGCAGGAGCTGCTGCGGGAGCTGGGGCGGCAACAGGTTGAACGGGGATAGCGGCGGGGGCTACTGGTGCTACAGGTGCGGCAGAGGCAGATGCCGTCCTTTTGGTAGCTGCCAATTCTGGGTGTTTGGCTGCATTGATGGGTTTCTGCATCTCAATTTCAAAGGGGATGCCATTTACGTTTACATTGGCTATTTTGCCTTCAACGTTGAGGATCTCTACCTCGTAGTCTATGCCTTGTACTTTATACTTATATGTTTTCATTGTTTTTCTGTTCAATTAATTAAATGCGGTAGCAAATGATTCACTTTTCACTTCTTAGTGTAGTTGTGGCGTTGTTGGAATGTTTGGGGAATTGTGTCTGGCGGGAATGAAAGCCTCATGCAACTGCGTCATTTGGCTGTACTCGTCATCCCAGTCGGTTTCTTTCGGTTTGATGGTGATGATGCCGCTCTCCACATCGTGGATGTCGTCTTCGTACTGGCGCAGTGCCATGCCGATGACAGCCATGTAGACTTCGCGGTCGATTCCCTTGGTGTTAAGACCTTCTTTCAAGATGACCCCCGTCTTATGCCCAACCTCCATCGTCTTTTCCACCGTCTTGGTGATGGGCTTGATGGGTTGCTGATGAGCCATCTTCTTGGCGGTGTCGATATGGCGCATCACAATGCCGAACACCGTGAAGGTAATCAACAGTAAGGCAAGGCAGAAAAATACAATACCCATGGCCATCAGCGCCATGCCGAAACCGTGAGGATCCTCACGCTTGAACTTCTCGATCTTCGACTCGCTGACGGTCGTGACATTTTGGATGCCGAGGGTGACACGGTCGGCACTCTTCACTTCCCAGTCCTTGTACGTGCCGTTGTTTGCGATGCGTGCATACGACTGGTCTGCTTGTAGTACGGGAACCGTGACGGAGTCAATCAGTTGCGTGGCATTGCCATTGTATAGGGCAATCCATGTGGGCTTCTCGGCATCCATCTTGACGGTCAGGTGTAACGCTCCCCGTTCAGGTTGACTGTTCAGCAGGAACACAACAAGCTGCTGACCGCTGAGGTTGGTACGCACATCACCATTGGGGATCTGGCTCATGCGGCTCACACGCTCTGGCACACTCATTTTGCGGTCGAGTACGGAGCGGTCGGTGGTCAGGTACATGCCACGGATGTTGTACGTCGAGTGTGAGATGTTGGCAATCTCTACCCATGCGTTCCTTGCTCCGTATTCGTCAATCAAGCTCGTCTCATTCTGTGTCATCACCTCGTTCAGCTTGATGCTGGCATCCATCTGTGCCAGCATCGGCAGCGAGGAGAAGGCAAGGAGTGAGCCTAATAACAATCGGATTTTCTTCATTTTTTTAATTGTGTATTATTATATCTTAGTAATTCTGTTTCAGTATAGATGATGTTCTGGATAGTCCTATCCGCAGAAGAACAATACCACGATTTGTGCCGTAAAGATACGGAGGAACATGGCCAGCGGATAGACCGTCGAGTAGCCCAGTGCCGGTGCTTCCTTGGAACATACACTGTTGGCGTAGGCCAATGCCGGCGGGTCGGTATATGTACCAGCAATCATACCCATGATGGTGAAATAGTTAAAGCGGTAGCGCAATCGGGCGATAGGGCCTACAATCAGGATGGGTATCACTGTAATGAAGAAGCCCGTCAATACGTAGAGCAAACCGTCACCCTCGATGACTGTAGAGAAGAATGATGCTCCCGCCTTGATGCCCACGCTTGCCAAGAACAGTACCAGTCCTATCTCACGTAGCATCATGTTTGCTGAAGTCGAGGTATAGGTCACCAGATGTATCTTGTAGCCGTAGCGGCCGATGAGGATGGCAATGATCAGCGGACCGCCGGCCAGGCCGAGCTTGACAGGCACTGGCATTCCCGGAATGGCTATGGGCAATGAGCCGAAGATGAGGCCGAGGAAGATACCTACGAAGATGGTGGCAATGTTTGGTGCGTTCAACTTCCGAATAGAATTGCCCATCTTGCTGGCTACACGTTCTACGGCATCCTCCGGACCAACCACCATGATCTTGTCACCAACCTGTAGGGGCAGTCCTGCCGATGCAAAGAGATCGATGCCGTGACGGGTGACACGGGTGACGTTGACACCGTGGACACTCGAAAAGTGCTGCGAGGCCAGGGTCTTACCGTTAATGGCAGGATTCGTAATCAGGATGCGCTTCGATACCAGCGGCTGGTCTTGTTGCTCGAAGTCGATGTCAAGCTTCGGGCCGATGAAGGCCGTGATGGCCTCCTGGTCGGCCTCGGCACAGACGATGAGCATCTGGTCGCCTAAGTGGAAGATTGTGTTGCGGTTGGGTATTGACAGCTCACCGTTGTGGACGATGCGCGATACCACAAAGTCACGGTTCAGGAAGTCGTGGACCTGCAACAGCGTCCTGCCCTCCAGATATTTATTTGTTACCTCAAGGTGCATCTTGTATGGCTTCTTGTTGGCTGCCGTCTCCTCCATGGCTTTCAGGCGAGCCTCCTCTTTCTCCAACTTTACCTTGCAGATATACCTTATTAATATAGTAGCTCCGATAATGCCCAGCACACCGAGGGGGTAAGCGCAGGCATATGCCGATGCAATCTGCGGTGCGTTATCTCCGAACACCGTACCCAATGCCTCGTTGGCGGCACCAAGACCTGGCGTGTTCGTCACAGCACCATACAGGGTACCCACCATCATTGGCAGTGTCGACTTGTCCGACGTGTCGAAAAAGATGTAGTAGCAGGCAAACATCACCAGGATATTCAGCAGAATGCCTGATGCTGCCAACCCATTCAGCTTGATGCCCTGCGTACCAAAACTCTCGAAGAAACCTGGTCCCACCTGCATGCCAATCATGAATACGAAGAGAATCAGGCCAAAGTCTTGTACAAACGTCAGGATGTCTGTTGGTGCGGTAAAGCCTATGTGGCCTGCCACGATGCCAGCGAACAACACGAAGGTCACGCCCAAGGAGATGCCGAAGACCTTGATTTTCCCCAGATACACACCCACTGCTATCACCACGGCATATAGCAGGGCAATGTGTGCCACCGAATCAGTGGTGGTAAACAAATTAGTTAGCCATTGAAATGATTCCATAACAATACTATCGATGTTCTGAATGGCAAGGGCGGCAAAGCTGCCCCTCGCAAAAATTTTTGCAAAGGTACAAAATTCTTGCGCAACACAAGCAGTTTTGTGCAATAATTTTTGCTTATAACTGATGGTTTTAATTTCTTTCACACTTCATGTCCGAACTTTTCCAAACTTTTCTTGCATAAAGATAAAATATTTATTAAAAAGTTCGTCAGTTAGGAAATTTGTTAGTATCTTTGTAGGCCGAAACTTGAAACAACACATTTTATATAATAATACACAATCAAGACTAAAGAGTATGGCAAACAAAGAAAAACTCTTCAGCGAGTTCCAAGCTCCTACCACTCAAGAGTGGTTGGACAAGATTGAAGTAGACCTGAAAGGGGCCGATTTCCAGAAACGACTCGTATGGAGAACAAACGAAGGGTTCAATGTGCAGCCCTTTTACCGCCGGGAAGATCTGAAGGATCTGAAGACTCCCGATGCACTGCCGGGTGAGTTCCCGTTTGTACGCGGCAACAAGAAGGACAACAACGAGTGGTATATCCGTCAGAACATTGCCGTTGAAGACCCGAAAGAGGCTAATGCAAAGGCCCTCGACATTCTCAACAAAGGTATTGACTCGCTGGGCTTCCGCATCAAAGGCAGCGACGTGAGTGCAGCGTTCGTCGAGACCTTGCTCGACGGCATCTTCTGCGAGATTGTCGACCTGAACTTCCGTACTTGTCCGCGTCATGCGCTGGAGCTGGCGCAGATTGTCGACGCCTACTTCACCAAGAAGGGTTTCGACAAGGAGAAACTGTCATTCACTGTTGGCTTCGACCCCATCGAGGCTATGCTCACAAAAGGTAAGGATGTGACAGCATTGCTGGCCGAGGGTCCGAAGATCGTTGAGGCTTTGAAGGACTATCCGAAGGCTCACGTGATGACGGTTCACACGGAAACACTGAACAATGCCGGTGCCTACATCGTACAGGAACTGGGTTACGCCCTCGCCTGGGGTAATGAGTACCTGCAGCAGTTGGTGGATGCCGGTATCGATGTCGATCTGGCTGCCCGTCAGATGAAGTTCTACATGGGTGTCAGCGAGAACTACTTCATGGAAATCGCCAAGTTCCGTGCCGCCCGCCTGTTGTGGGCTCAGATTGTAAAGCAGTACGAGCCTAAGTGCGACTGCGCCTGCAAGATGACCATCAATGCCACGACATCGACGTACAATCAGACGCTGTTCGACAGTTATGTCAACCTGCTCCGTTCACAGACAGAGGCCATGAGTGCTGCTCTGGGTGGTGTCCATTCGATGGTGGTTACCCCGTTTGATGCACCATACGAGAAGGCTACTGACTTCAGCGAGCGCATTGCCCGTAACCAGCAGTTGCTGATTAAGGAGGAAGCCCATTTCGACCGTATCGTCGATGCATCGGCAGGTTCTTACTATATTGAGCACCTGACGGATGCTTTGGCTCAGGAAGGCTGGAAGCTGTTCCTGAAGATCGAGGACGAGGGTGGTTTCCTGGAGGCTGTCAAGAAGGGCATCGTTCAGGACGACATCAATGCCACGAACGTGAAGCGTCATGGCGATGCTGCCAAGCGTAAGGAGTTCCTGCTGGGTACCAACCAGTTCCCCAACTTCACCGAGAAGAGCGAGGGCAAGCGTGCTTGTTCGGTGACTTGCGGTTGTGCCACAAGTAAGGAAGATGCTCCCTTCAAGAAGCTTGAGACCACCCGTCTGGCTGCTGACTTCGAGGATCTGCGCATCCACACTGAAGAAAAGAAAGTGCCCGTAGCCTTCATGCTCACTATTGGTAATCTGGCCATGCGCCAGGCTCGTGCCCAGTTCTCTTGCAACTTCCTGGCTTGTGCTGGTTACAAGGTGATTGATAACCTCGGCTTCAAGACCGTAGAGGAGGGTGTTGATGCTGCGCTCGAGGCGAAGGCCGATATCGTGGTGATCTGCTCTAGCGACGATGAGTATGCTGAGTATGCCATCCCTGCCTTCAAGTATCTGAATGGTCGTGCTATGTTTGTTGTAGCTGGTGCTCCTGCTTGCATGGAGGATCTGAAGGCTGCTGGCATCGAGAACTTCGTTCATGTGAAGTGCAACGTGCTCGAGACTTTGAAAGAATATAATCAGAAACTTGGTATTTAAAGAATAGGAGACTTGAATTATGCGTAAACAGTTTAAAGATATTGATATCTATGCAGGCATCAAGGCTCAAGATGGTGCCAAGTGGATTGCCGATAATCATATTGAGGCTAACTGGAAGACCCCAGAGCACATTGAGGTTCGCCCGGTTTATACTAAGGAAGACCTCGAAGGAATGGAACACCTGGACTTTACAGCTGGTATTCCTCCTTATCTGCGTGGTCCTTACTCTATGATGTACCCCTTCAAGCCTTGGACCATCCGTCAGTATGCCGGATTCTCTACAGCTGAAGAGTCAAACGCTTTCTATCGCCGTAACCTGGCTTCTGGTCAGAAGGGACTTTCTGTAGCCTTCGACCTTCCTACTCACCGTGGTTACGACCCTGATAACGCCCGTGTGGTGGGCGATGTGGGTAAGGCTGGTGTATCTATCTGTAACGAGGAGAACATGAAGGTGCTCTTCTCTGGTATCCCCTTGAACAAGATGTCTGTGTCAATGACCATGAACGGTGCCGTACTGCCTATCCTGGCATTCTACATCGTGGCAGGTCTGGAGCAGGGCGCTCAGTTGGAGGAGATGGCAGGTACCATCCAGAACGATATCCTGAAGGAGTTCATGGTGCGTAACACCTATATCTACCCACCTGCATTCTCCATGAAGATCATTGCCGATATCTTCGAGTACACCTCGCAGAAGATGCCTAAGTTCAACTCTATCTCTATCTCTGGTTACCACATGCAGGAGGCTGGCGCTACTGCCGATATCGAGTTGGCTTACACCCTGGCCGATGGTATGGACTACCTGCGTACTGGTGTGAATGCAGGTATCGATGTCGATGCTTTTGCACCTCGACTCAGCTTCTTCTGGGCTATCGGTATGAACCACTTCATGGAAATAGCCAAGATGCGTGCTGGCCGTCTGCTGTGGGCTAAGATTGTGAAGAGCTTTGGCGCTAAGAATCCTAAGTCGCTGGCGCTGCGTACGCACTCTCAGACCTCTGGTTGGTCGCTCACCGAGCAGGATCCCTTCAACAACGTAGGTCGTACCTGTATCGAGGCTATGGCTGCCGTGCTGGGCCACACCCAGTCGCTCCATACCAATGCCCTTGATGAGGCTATCGCTCTGCCTACCGACTTCTCTGCCCGTATCGCTCGTAACACGCAGATCTACATCCAGAACGAGACGAAGGTGTGCAAGCAGATTGACCCATGGGCTGGTTCTTACTACGTAGAGACCCTGACCAACGAGCTGGTTCACAAGGCTTGGGAGCACATTCAGGAGATTGAGAAGCTGGGCGGTATGGCTAAGGCTATCGAGACCGGTCTGCCAAAGATGCGTATCGAGGAGGCTGCAGCCCGCACGCAGGCTCGTATCGATAGTGGCGTTCAGACCATCGTAGGTACCAATAAGTATCGCCTTGAGCATGAGGATCCTATCGATATCCTCGAGGTTGATAACACCGCCGTGCGCAAGCAGCAGGAGGAGAGTCTGAAGGAGGTTCGCGGCAGTCGCGATGAGGCTGCATGCCAGGCCGCCCTGAAGGCTATTACCGATTGCGTGCGCGACTTCAACGAGGGTCGTAAGAGCGAGAACAACCTGCTGGATCTTGCTGTGAAGGCCGCTCAGTTGCGCTGTACTCTTGGTGAGATTTCAGATGCCTGCGAGGAAATCGTGGGCCGTTATAAGGCAGTAATCAGAACAATTTCAGGCGTGTATAGTTCAGAATCAAAGAATGATAGCGACTTCGAGTTGGCTTGCAAGCTGACCGATGAGTTCGCACAGAAGGAAGGTCGCCGTCCTCGTATCTTCGTAGCCAAGATGGGTCAGGACGGCCACGACCGTGGTGCAAAGGTAGTGGCTACGGGTTATGCCGACTGTGGCTTCGACGTAGATATGGGACCGCTGTTCCAGACTCCTGCCGAGGCCGCTCGTGAGGCTGTCGAAAACGATGTCCACATCGTGGGTGCCTCGTCGCTGGCTGCTGGTCATAAGACGCTCATCCCGCAGCTTATTGAGGAGCTGAAGAAGCTGGGTCGCGAAGATATCATGGTGATTGCCGGTGGTGTGATTCCCGCCCAGGACTACGACTTCCTCTACAAGGCAGGTGTCGCCGCCATCTTCGGTCCTGGTACTTCTGTGGCCAAGGCCGCCGTTGAGATGATGAAGATTCTGCTTGATAAAGAGTAGAACTCCTTTGTCATGTACCTTACTCACGGAGCCGGTTAACTGGCTCCGTGAGTATTTTTTTTCGGTCTTTTTTAGAAAAGTCCGACTTGTTGGTAAAAAAACATAAGAAAAATTTTGCTGACTGACTGAAAAACCTTATCTTTGCGGTCTATAAACCTAATCTACAACTACACCGACAACAAATCAAGAGACATCATGCAGGGTGCTATGAGAAAGACAAGGGCAAGAATGGCAGCGTTGACCGCGTTGCTGATGATGCCATTGACCCTGTCGGCTCAAGTGTTTACGGTAGGTCATGTCTTCGATACGGATCACCTGCTGGCATATCTGGTGGCAGGCATACTGATAGCCCTTTTCGTGCTGGTTTTCTGGAATCGTCTGTTTTACTATAAAGAACAGGAGACGAAGAGCAATGGCCTGAGTCAGAACGCCCGTCTTGCCCTGGTGTTGAAGAGCGGTAATCTGAGTCTGTGGCTCTATCATCCCGACAACCGTCACTATGTCACGCTGTCTGACAGGGGAGAGTATGCGCAGGAGTACAATCCTGTGGAATTCTCAAAGCTGTTCGACCGCGACGATTTCGAGGTGTTGCGCAGTGCCGTTTTCGATGTATGCGACGGTAAGCGCCTGACGTCTACAGTCCATATTCGGGGTTGTGCCGATGCCCTGGGCTTCCAGCGTCGCTACGAGGTGAATGTCTCTGTTGCCAGTCGCGACGGAAAGGGTAAGATTACCCGCCTGCTGGGTATGCAGCGTGACGTGACGGATGAATATGAGAAGAAAGAGGCGGTGAAGCAATTGCTGATTCGCTACCATACCGTGTTCAACTCATCGCTGATGGATATGGCATTCTATGACAGCCAGGGCGTTTTGCGCGACATCAACGAGAAGGCCTGTCACACCTTCCGTATCACCGATCGTGAGCAGGTGCTGAATGGCCATAGCATGCTGGCAGACTCTCCGTTGTTTGACACGCTGGATTATGAGCACATGGATAGCACCCGTACCACCAGCGTTGTCTATTTTGACAAGGAGGGCGGTGAGCCGGGAGAGCGTGAAAAGATGTATTTCGAGTCAACCATCAATGCCATCCGCAATGCACAAGGTGTCTTGGAGGGAATCTATATGGCAGGCCGCGACGTGACGGAGATGGTAGAGTCCTTCCATCGTCAGCAGGAGGGAGCCAAGCGGTTGCGCCAGGCCACTCGTAACATCGAGGATTACATCAGCAACATCAACTATGCGTTACGCATCAGTGATGTACGGCTGGTCAACTACTATCCGGCATCCTATACGCTGGAACTTTCCGACAATGTCAACCGTACTCAGATGCGGCTCTCACAGCTGCGCTGCATCCGTCTGGCATCACCGCGCTTCCGCCGTAATGTCTCCAGTATGCTCAACCGCATGGATCATCTGACGCGTCATAATGTGACCGACACTATCGAGACGGAGATCCGCGACAGCAAGGGCCGTCAGATATGGCTGTTGTTCAATATGGTGCCACTGCTTGACGAAGAAGGCAAGGTAGAGCGCTATTTCGGTATCTGCCGTAACATGACGGAGATGGTGGAGACAGAGCAACGTCTGGCTGTGGAGACGAAGAAAGCCCAGGAGACGGAGCTTCTGAAGCAGTCGTTCCTCACCAATATGAGCTATGAGATACGTACCCCGCTCAATACGGTGGTGGGCTTTGCCGAACTCTTTGAGTCGGAGCACGACCCAGAGGATGAACCGCTCTTCGTCGAGGAAATCAAGAAAAACTCCAACATGCTGTTGCGGTTGGTCAACGACATCCTTTTCATCTCCCGTCTGGATGCCAATATGATTGACCATACGCCGGGCGACATCGACTTTGCCATGTTGTTCGAGAGCCATTGCCAGATGGGATGGAGCAGCGTGCGTCCTACGGTGAAGACCGTAGTGGAGAATCCTTATACGAGCCTGGTGGTCAGCATTGACCATGCCAATCTCGGACAGGTTATCGAGAAGATATGCAGCATTGCCAGCCGATTCACTGAAGAGGGTGTCATTCATGCCAGGTACGAATATCGTCGCGGCAGCCTGATCATCTGTGTGGAAGATACGGGTATGGGTATTGATGCCGACACGTTGCCCCATATCTTCGAGCGTTTCGTGCGCGACAGTCAGGAACGGCTCTGCGGTACGGGTCTCGACCTGCCCATCATCCAGCTTCAGGTACAGCAGATGGGCGGTTCCATAGATATAGAGTCGGAAAAGGGCAAAGGCACCACCGTATGGATTACCATTCCCTGTGAGGCAAAGTCCATGGAGCGTCGCCGTGACATGATGTTAAACTCCCAAGAACCCAGTCTGCTGCTATGATCATTCTGTATGCCACCTATCCGTTTGCGCCGATCCAGTTTCCGCTGCAGTCATTGACCATTTTCGTCTGCCTGATGGTATTGGCGGCCTTCGTCGTTGTCAATGTGTCCATCCGTGTCCAGAAGCGCCGCGTGCATGCTGCCACCGAGGAGACGCTTGTCACCAATGCCCTCATGCAGAAGGCCCTTAAGCTCAGTGCCAACAATGTGGTGGTTTACGACCTGCGTGTCAATTACATCAATAGGATTAGCGGTCACCTGTTTCCCGAAGAGGGCATTGATGTCGAGGGGTGGAAGTCGCATGTACATCCTGCCGACCTGCCGGATGTGCTCGACTGGTTCCACCAGATGATTGACGGCAAGCTGAAGGAGGCCGACTTCAACTACCGGTGGAATATGGACTACAGTGGCGGCCGCCCCCGTTGGGGATATATGCACAATCGTAGCGTTGCCGAGTTTCTGCCGGGCATGTCACGCCCCATCAGCATCATCAGCACGCTCACCGATGAGACGGAACTGTATCGCCAGCAGGAGGAGGAGCGTGAGCTGACCCAGAAGTACAAGCTCATTTTCGAGCACTCTATCGTAGGCCTCTCCTTCTATTCTCCCGATGGCAGGTTGCTCAATGCCAATGCCATGATGCGCAAGATCTGCCATTTCGACAACGACGAGGGCGACTCTTTCTTCGGCAGCGTCAACCTGTTCGATGTTCCGCCTTTCAACGAGATAGACCGCCATCACATTGAAGAATTCTGGGTATGCGCCCTCAGTGTGGTACCAGAGCGCGACATGTACCTGTACCTTGAGATACGCTTGCACCCCATCTACGATGCCGGCGGCAACCTGATATATCTGGCCGTTGCCGCCCGTGATGTCACGGAGGAGCGGGAATTGTATCTGCAGGCCAAACTCAACGACTTGGAGATACAGAAGGTCAACAAGGCCATTCAGGTCTATGAGACGGAACTGTGCTACATGATGGAGAATGTCGAGATGCGTGCCTGGCGTTCGTCGTTCACCGAAGGCACCATTACCTTCTATAAAGGATTGAGCACCATCGAGCGCATCATCACCTTTAAGGAGCTGGCCACCTACTTCCAGGATGACCCGCAGACCGTAGCACTCCATTTCGCCAACCCTGCTGTTTACTTCACCCAGCCCATGAGCTACATGGGACGTATGCGTTCCATCTTCCACGACAGCGACGAGATTCAGTGGAATCAGATCAACAGCATCCCCGTCTATGATGACGAGGGCAACCTGATAGGTGGCTTCGGACTGATTCGTAACATCTCCGGAATGATGCGCAAGCAGGAACAGCTGAAGCGTGAGACCGAGCGTGCCAACGACTCCGGCAGGATGAAGAGTGTGTTCCTGGCCAATATGACCCACGAGATCCGCACGCCGCTGAATGCCATTGTCGGCTTCTCCGACCTGTTGCAGGCCATCGACCAGCCCGACGAGCGTCGCGAGATGATTCGCATCATCCATAACAACTGCGACATGCTGCTTCGTCTGGTCAACGACATCCTCGTACTCTCCAACGTCGATGCCAATGCCATGCAGATTCATGCCGGGCAGGTCGACTTCGCCAAGGAGTTTGATGTCATCTGCCACTCGTTGGCACAGCGTGTCACCGAGCCAGCAGTGGAGTTCCAGAAAGACAATCCCTACGACTCGCTGGTGGTCAGCATCGACATTGGGCGCATCCAGCAGGTCATCACCAATTTTGTCACCAATGCCGTCAAGTACACGCAGCAGGGCCATATCCGCGTGGGCTACCACACCCAGTTGCGCGATGCGTCGGGCGCAGTGGCTGCCGATGGTGCCGACCCCGCTGCCTGCCGCACAGGGCTCTACGTCTACTGCGAGGATACCGGCAGTGGCATCCCCAGCGAGCAGCTGCAGCGCGTCTTCGAGCGTTTCGTGAAGCTCAACGACTATATCCAGGGTACCGGCCTTGGCTTGAGCATCTGCAAGGCCATCATCGAGAAGTGCGACGGTCAGATTGGTGTAGAAAGCAGCGAGAACCAAGGCTCCACCTTCTGGTTCTGGATTCCCGTCACGCCCCAGTAGCCTCTACCCTTAGTCTTTACCTGTATGTAATGTAACCTAAATAGCCGCAGCCCCTCTGTTTACTGGGGCTGCGGCCATTTTCGCAAATGTAACGTTACATTTAAGAACATCCCTCATATGCTCTCTTTCAGTTTTGTATAAATTGCCTTCTTTCCATCCTTGGCAACGCTGATATATCCGTCCTTTGCCAATCTGCACAGAATTACCTTCGACGTATCTTTCGACCGCTCAAAAGCCTTCATCACGTCCTCGATGGTAAATTCTCCCGGCAGCATGTTATAGGCGGCATGTGTCTTCTTTGTGCGTTTGCGCTCCCTTGCGGGGTCGCTGTCCTGGTTGGCGAAGAAGTTGACGGCATACTCTCCGAAGTAGTAGTGCTGCGTGCGGTACTGGATGTTGAGCGCCAGTCGGCACAGTTCCAGGTCGGTGTCATCAATGTCGAAGGTTTTCTTCTCCTCCCACTCCCTCCAGTGTCTCATGAGGATGAACGGTGCGCTGACGGCGATGCCGTAGTATGCCACTCGCTTGATGAGCATCTTGTCGGCCTTGTCCTCATTGATCTTGGCCAGCTCCATGTGGTCGCGCGTCCATTCCCAGCATTCCTTTACCAGTGGCCATAGTGGCAGCTCTCCGCTCACCTTGTCCAGCTTGTATGCCCAGTCGCGCAGCGTCTCTGTGGCGGGATCTTCCTCCGTAGGAGCTTCCATCTGTATCATCTCCCAGTCGTCGGGCATGGGCAGCAGTGCCAGTCGCGTAGAGAGACCTGATCCGAAGTTGCTTTCCGTAATCTTGCGCTTCAGCGAGAGGATGGTTCCCGTATAGACGTAGTTCCAGTACACGTTGAACATGCCCATCTTCGATTCCCTGTTCTTGTAGGCCTGTCCGTCCTGCTCGTTGTGGAACGCCTTGAGTTCCATCACCACCTTGTCTATCCACGAGTTGCCGCTGCCCCCGCTGCCTCCGAGCTTGGTTTGGTTATCCAGCTCCGAGTCGAAGGTAAACATGTGCAGGTGCATCATCTTCTGTCCTACCAGCTCCACGGCATTGCACATATCCTCTATGAACACGCCGTTGGCGGTACGTGCCGGATGGTTGCGTATGATGACCACGGGCTGCTTCAGGGCTTCCTTCTTCTGCTCCTTCGTGCTGCTCTCGCGCTCCTTCAGCTGCTGCTTGTAGTTGTTCATGGTGTCATAGCCCACCGCATCGGCATCGTTGATAGGAGCCATCAGCACGTCGTAGAGGTCGCTGATAGCCGACTTTCCGCTTCCTGGGTCGCCGATGACGTACACGGCATAGTTCAGCCTGCGCTCCTTGTTGGGCTTATGGTAGAAGTGGTACCATGTGCGCGTCATGAGCGTACCCATCATGGCAGCAGCAGCGAAGAGCACTGCTGGCAGTGCCTCGTCGGACAACTTGTCGCCAATCTCCTCCATGCAGGGGAAGTTCTTCCCCAGCTCCCTGATTTGTGCTCCCCATTCCTTTACAGGCAGCTCATCGCCCCGTTCCACTTTGCCATCTTCCTTGTTGGCTCCAGTCATCATGGCCCTGTACGTGTTTCCCGTCACGGCCTCTATGGCAGCCTGCATGCGCTTCGAGGGGTAGAGCGTCAGGGTTTTCTTCTCCCTTGCCGCCACGTTGTCGGCAGCCGACTCCACGGTCTGCCTCACGTCCTCGTTGCGCTCCTCTACGATTTCCCTCACCCAGGGCTGCTGCCGCAGGATGCTTTCCACCTTCTCCTTGTCGCCGTCCAGCATCACCAGCAGGTCGTTGGCCAGCTTCAGGCTCTCGTTGTGGCGGTTGCTGTCGGCCTTGCAGGGCAGCTGTCCCTCATAGAGCTTGTCAATCAGACGCTGGATGGGATAGCCTTTCCAGGCCCCTCCCGGCCTCCCCGAAGGGGAGGAGATTGCGGCGCTGGTCTCTCCGGTAGGCTCCTCCCCTGCGGGGAGGATGGGAGAGGGTTGCGTTGGCTGCGTATGCCCCAGGCGGTATTCCTTAGTGTACTTCTCACTGTATGCTTTGTTCTCATAGGTAAACAGTTCTTTCTCGTTCATGTATAAGATGTCTTCTCTCGTCGTGAGGAACTGGTTGCGGCTGGCATCCTTGCACACCTCGTCGATCTTGATGCCCAGCTCCCTGGCCATCATCAGCTGGTTGTCTATCAGGTTTCCCCATTCCATGCGTGCCTTGAAGACGATTTTCAGGCCGTCGCCGCTCACGGAGATGTAGGCCAGCAGTATTCCCATCTCGTGCAGGTCTCTGCCCGCTGTCAGCTGCTGCCAGTAGGCCCTTACGTCGTCGGCGTTGTGGCTTGTCACGCAGTGGTCTGCGTCCATGCATACCAGCCCCGTCAGCGTGCAGCGTTCCTTGCCCCGGTAGCGTCCGTACTTGGCGGGAACCGTCTTGCCGTTCCGCTTGCGCTCCTTCGTCCATCCCTCCTCGAAGTAGGCGGTGAAGATGATGCCCGGCAGCGACTTCTTCATGCCGTCGGCCCATGCCAGTGCCTGCTCCCTTGCGGGCAGTCCCTTCAGCTTGTTCCTGACGTCGAGCGGCTGCCTTCGCAGCCATTCCTCATAGTCCTTGCCTATCCATTCCGGACGGTCGGGGTTGTCCTTGATCTGCCTGACCTTCTCCACGCACCACCGGCTTGCCGTGCTGTCCAGCAAGTTGCTGAACAGCTCCGGCGTTACCAGTTCGGTGGGCACTCCGAATCCTCTTTCCAGTGCAAATCCACTCATGCAAAGGCCTCCCTGATGATCTGCTCGTCACTCTTTCCCAGGCATGAGGGACTGTTCCTCACCGCCTCGGCCAGCTCCTTGTCGGCCACCACCTTCTTGTCGTCACTCTTCTCCTCCCTTTGCAGGATGAGTTCCAGCACCCTTATCAGTATGGGTATCAGCATTTCCAATAACCTGTAATTCATCGTATTTCTCCTGTCTCGTCTAATTCTTAATGTTCAATGTTGCCCTTTCGGGCGAGTCTGCTCACGCTCGGCATAGCTCAAACGAGTTTGGCTCTGCCCTCGCTCAATCGCAGACTTCAATGTTCAATGTTCAATGTTCAAAACTTGTTCGAATTGATAATCTTGTTGATCTCTGCCGCCAGCCGCATCAGCGTCCCGCTCATCATCACCGGCATCGACGCGTCCAGCTGTATGTAGCAGCACACCTTCTTGTCCTTCTTGCGGTGCCACACCTTCAGCTCCTCGGTGTCCGTCAGGTAGTGGTTCACGGCCGTCAGCTTCACCTCCTTCTTCGTCAGCGGTGCCAGTTCCTTCTGCACCTTCTCGATGATGGTGGCTGCAGGGTCCTGTTCGTTGCCCGCCACGTTGATGTGCAGCGAGTACGAGTTCTCCTTCTGCCCCTCATTGCGGTAGTAGGTCAGCTGTTTCGATTCCCGGAGCATCGTGCGTGTGGCCGTATCCTTCGCCTGTCGCGGCTGAAACTCCATATAGTCCGAATCCTTCCAGCGCAGCAGCCTGCCCTTGATTCTCTCCGAAGGCTGTCCGCTTGGTCTCTGCGTATATTCCAATTCATTCTTCATACCGTCTTTTCTCATTTCTTCTTATTCAAAGAATCTCTTCGCTTCCCATTCCCTTCGCCGTTCCAGCCCCTTCAGGCTTTTCCCGCCCGCGAACGTCCAGCGTTTGAATTCCCTTTTGATCTCGTTTCTGCTGCCGCCTCGCCGTATCACCTTCAGCAGTGTCGAGCCTTTCAGCCTCTCCATTCCCATGTTGAAGGCAAACGATGTCAGCGCGTCCAGCTGACCTTCCGTCCGTGCCACTCCGAGTTCCTTCACCTGGTTTTCAAAGTAGGCGATGTCCTCCGTCAGCAGATCCTTTGCGTACCACGGGCTGATCCTGTCGCCCATCTTCACATTGTGGGTGTGTCCGTACCCTATCGTCGGCACCCCCGCCGAGTCCCTGTAGGCCTCCAGTCGAAGCCCCTCAAACTCCATCAGTTTCTCCAATAAAATCTCCGTTGTCACCATAATTATTCATTACTCATTACTCATTACTCATTCTTAAGCCTCATTTCCGCGCTGTCGCAAATCATAATTACTCATTACTCATTACTCATTAATTTTATAAACTCCGCTCCTTCCCTCGTCCATACCAGGTACTTCCGTTCCTTCTTCTCCCCGTCCAGCGAGTAGTAGTGGAACGACCTCTCCTGTGCCAGTCCGCTGTCGGCATACTGTTCCGTCAGCTTGTAGCGTCCACCGTTCCAGAACTGGATGCCCGCCTTCACCAGCTGCTTGTTCAGTTCCTTCACCGTCGACTGCATCATCTCCGCAATCTGCCTGACGGTGAAGCACCCGTCAGCGTCCGCGTTCTCCGATGCGATGCTGCTGCGTCTGATCTCGTCGCCCTTCATCAGGATTTCCTTCTCCGTCACCAGCAGCCGCTGTTCCGGGATCCTCACTCCCAGGCGTTCCCTCTCCAGCTGTTCCCAGCGCAGCACCAGCCGGGCACGCGCCTCGTCGTTGAATTTCGTCGCCACGTACAGCGACTCCGTTTTCGTCAGTGAGAATGCCGGCACCAGGCGATATCCGCCGTTGGGCAATTCCTTCCGAATTTGCATCAGCCGAAATTTCGTCCCATGCACTTTTTCCCATGCAGGCTCCATCGTCCTGATGGCTTGAAGCACATGTTTATGCATCTTACCCGTCACCTCTGCGATATCCAGCGATGTCATCCGCTGTTCCTCGCCGTTACCACTCATAGTGGCCATCATTTTCTGTTCTTTTTTCATACCTCAATGTTTAATGTTCAATGTTGCCCTTTCGGGCGAGTCTGCTCACGCTCGGCATAGCTCATGCAAGCATGGCTCTGCCCTCGCTCAATCGCAGACTTCAATGTTCAATGTTCTCTTAATCCGTTGTTTTGAATAACAGCCGTGCTGTCGCAGCAGGGCTGGTTTCGGCAGACCGCTGTCCGCCACTGTAAAAAACTCAAAACGCTATGAAAAAAACTATTAGCAATGAAACTTGATTCTTATCTTCAATGTTCAATGTTCAATGTTCAAAAACCCTTTCTGTGCCAACGATGTAAAAGATCACTTGCAATCCTTGCGTTGTTTCAAGTTTGCAAGTGCAAATGTAGGCACAAAAAAAAAGCTGCACACGAGGTGCAGCGTTTTGCCAATCATTTGCCAATGGTTTGCCAATGGTTTGCCAATTACATATTGACGCAGGGCTTATATTCTATGGTTTTTTGCAGTTCTTCGTCCAGGGCTATGACCACTTTCTTCAACTCATGGAAGGCCCCCTCATCGTTCTTGCTATATTTCACTTTATCCAGCTGGCGTGCATCTTCACTCAGAAACGACAGCGTAGTCAGTTCCCTTACATTACGGTAGTCGCATACATATTCCAAGTCTTCTGGAAGCGGCAGCTGGTTGATGCGTTCGCAAGCCTCGCGGGTGTTCGACGGATAGTTACAAGCCCATTGCAACAGCCAGATGGCTCCCGCCCATTTCCGTTTGGTGTCTATAGGTTTTCCTTTTCCCACTATATTCGTCAGTGCCGTAGCCACCTGTTCGTCACTATAGTTCGTTTTCGGTATGTGTTCTTCATGATTAAAACTATCTGTTCCGGACTTGTTCATGTTTCCGTTAATAACCATGTTGTGAATGGTGGCACCCTGAAAGTAGTTGTAGATGCCACCACGATGATGCTGTGGTGATTCTTCTTTCTCCATTCTTTTAATATTGTTTTAGTTAATAGTATTATTGCTTTTCGTGAAAAAGGAGGGGGGCAGTCACCAGAACAACACGCCATCATACCCGCTAAAGTAACTAACGATGTGCCGTATCTGCCAAATGCCCACGTCTCCAAGACGTGAGCAGGCAGGCATTCTACTCGTTTAGTTACTCAGTTACAAACTTAGCGGGTTTGATGGCAACGAGAAAGCTGTCTAAGCTCTATTTTCCACAATGTTTCTGTACTTGGATGCAAAGGTAACATTTTCTCCGCATTCCAACAAATAATATTACTGTTTAATTTTTTCAATTAGTCAGAATTGATAGTCAATCGGTCTATTTCACCGTGGAAGTGGTTCTCAATGGTGATGTTGATGACAAAGTTGTCCTCATTGTCTGCCCATTTGTTACACTGAGCCATCACCGTCTCTAATGCCTGCTCCTGTCCTTCGGGAGGATAGTGGTATTTCTTCAGCAGACGCTTCACCATGACGCGCATCTTGGCACGTGCCGACTCTTTCTTGTTCCAGTCGATGGTGCGGTTTTTGCGCAGCTCTTCGGTCAGCTCTTTGGTGAGTGCCAGGAACTGCTCGTCAGAGTATGCCTGCCGGATACCTGTTGGAGAGGTGAGTGCATCGTAGAATGCTTTCTCCTCCCAATTAAGCCCCAGCTCATTGCCTTCCTCCTCTTCCTTCCTGATTTCCTCTGCTATCCTCAAGAGTTCTTCTATCACCTCTTCATTGGTCAGCATGCCTTTCATATAGTTACTCAGCGCACGGTTCATCATATCGCTGAATCGCTGGCTTTGCACCACGCTCGTCGTTTGGTATTGATGGATACGTTCAGCCAACAGCTTCTTCAGCAGTTGCAAGGCCAGGTTTCTCTCCTTCCTCATGCGTACCTCTTTCAAGAATCCTTCGTCGAAGAGGTCGAACTTCACATCGCCTATCAGACTGATAACACCCTCGCTTCTGATGCTCTGTGCCAGCAGCTGACTGATACGCTCGGTGATTTCGTGCTTGCTGATTCTGTGCGTACCTGTAAAGCGGATGAGCATCACCCTGACGGCATCCATGAAGGCCACCTCCTGCTTGTCCCGTTCGTCTATCAGCGAACGGCACAGCGTGAGGGCGTTGTGCAGCAGCTGGCTCTCCTTGATATAGTCTTGCTGCCTCTTCTCGTTTTGGGGGTCAAGCATGAAGTTGGCCCCTCCTGTTATCGTCATCGAGCGTACCTGATTGCTTCCGTCAAAGAAGGACGTATAGTCGTAGCCATGCATCAGGTCGCGGCATATCTCCAGCTTCTCTATGAACTTCACCTTGGCTGTCTTTGCAATGTCAGGATCTCCAAATGCCTTACGGTCACGCTGCGTATAGTCCTGCATGGCTTTCTTCAGCGGACTGGCTATGCCCACGTAGTCTACCACCAGTCCTCCTTCCTTGTCGGGGAACACACGGTTCACTCTTGCTATGGCCTGCATCAGGTTATGCCCCTTCATGGGCTTGTAGACATACATCGTTGCCAGCGACGGCACGTCGAATCCCGTCAGCCACATATCCACCACGATGGCTATCTTCATCGGGCTTTCATCGTCTTTGAACAGCTTGGCGTATTCCTTGTTCGTGCGGTCGTTGATCAGCTGGTGCCATTCCTCCTTGTCCTTGTTGTCGGGGCTTGCCACCACATGCACCTTTTCCGTCCATTCCGGGCGCAGCTCCAATATCCGTTTGTATATCTTGAATGCAGCCAGCTTGTTGTAGGCCACGATCATCGCCTTTCCCGTCAGCTCATATTGCCGGTTCTCTTCATAGTGCTTCAGGATATCGTCGCACAGGCTCCTGATGGTCGCATCGCTGCACAGCAGACCTTTGATGCCGCTGTTGTCGTTCTTGGCCTTGTTGGTTTGTTCCGGGGAGGCTCCTTCATCTGCCAGCTCGTCAAAGGCATCGTCCAGCTGCCGCAGCTTGTCCTCGTCAAGGTTCAGTTTGATGACGCGGCTTTCGTAGTACACGGGCTTGGTGGCACCGTCGGCTACCGCTTGCGTCATGTCATACACGTCGATGTAGTTGCCGAACACCTCCTGCGTATCCCTGTCTCTGTCGGATATCGGCGTACCGGTGAATCCTACGAATACGGCATTGGGCAGCGACTCCCGCATCAGCTTGGCAAAGCCTTTCTTCATCTTCTCTGACTTGCCGTCCCATTTCTCTTCCCCGTATTGTGAGCGGTGGGCCTCGTCGGTGATGACGATGATATTCCGTCTGTCACTCAGCAGTCCTGTTTCCTCCTCGAATTTCTGTATGGTGGTAAAGATGATGCCACCCGTTTCCAGATCTTTCAGTTTCCTTTTCAGGTCAGCCCTTCCACCGTCGGCAGCCTTTGTCTCTTTTCCCTTGGCGTTCAGCTCAAAGCCCACGCGCTGGGGTTCCTGCCGTATAAACTTGCTGCATCCTGCAAACTGCTCATACAGCTGCTGGTCCAGGTCGTTACGGTCGGTCACCACTACCACCGTCAGCCCTGGCACGCTCATCATCAGCTTATGCACGAAGAACACCATCGAGAACGACTTGCCGCTGCCCTGTGTATGCCAGAACACGCCACCCTTTCCGTCCTGCCTCACGTATGCCTCATGTGCTCTCATCAACGCCTTGTTGACGGCAAAATACTGATGATAGGCTCCCATCACCTTCTTGGCCTTTCCCTCCTTATGGTCAAAACAGACGTAGTTCTGCAGGATATCCAACAGCCGCTCCTTGGGGAAGATGCCCTCGAAGAACACGTTGTAGGGGATGAGCTTCTGCGTGCTGTATTCTCCGCTCTTCGACTTCCATTCCATAAAGCGGTTTTCAGGAGCCGTGATGGTGCCTGCCTTAGTGGTCACCATGTCGCTGATCACGCTAAAGGCGTTATAGACAAACAGGCTGGGGCATTTCTGCTGGTATTGTTTGATTTGCAGGTAGGCATCATCCTCTTCCACGTTTTCGTTCGTGGGCGATTTCAGCTCTATCACCACCAGTGGCAGTCCATTCACGAATACCACCATGTCGCAGCGTATCTTTCCGTATTCCTCTACCGACCACTGGTTGGTAATCTTGAAACTGTTCCTTTCCACCCTGTCGAAGTCTATCAGCTTCACCAGAGCCGTCCGGTTACGCCCGTTGTCTACATATTTCACCTCTACGCCGTTCTGCACGTAGTCTGTCAGTTGTTCGTTGCGCTGCTCCAGTGTGCCCTCATGGATGTTGGTCACCAGCCGCTTTGCATCGTTAAGCACCGCTGCCGTCATGCCAGGATTCAGCCTTTGCAGGGCAGCCTCCAACTCTGCTATATAGCATGGCTGGCGGTAATCACGCTCCACGTCGTAGCCACATTCATATTGATAGCCTAACCGCTTGAACAGCTCTATCAGGGCCTGCTCGTATTCGTTCTCGTCCATATCTATAGTTTGGTTTCTATTTCATTTACTTTCAGCTCCCCAGACATCAAGCGAGGAAGCAGAGTGTCGCGAAGTTCTGCTAAGTTACGGGATTCTTTGCAATTAAAGAGAATCTGTTTAATCAGTGGCAAAACATACTCTGAGAATTTTATTACTATTTCATTGTCAGGTGTGAATATTAGTATATTCTCAATATCTTGCCTATTTATACCTGGTATTGCAGCTTTACCTCCTTGTGCATTCAAATAATTCATAACATAGTCTGTTTGAAAATAGAAATAACAGAATGCGTTAAACCCTTTCTTCCCAAAATCAAGCTTAAACACATGCTCATTTAGATAACACTTTTCAAAAGGATAACCTTCACCAAATATAGAGAAATTAGGAATAAAAAAGCCAGGTTTGCCTCCGTCTTTATAGATTAGCAGTTCATAGCCATTTACTTTGCCAGTCTTTAAAGAAGATGCATAATCTTCTGATATATATTTTGTCTTAGAGTAGTCATATTTACCAATTCCTTTTACGTGTTCCGCACCCACACTTGGGATTCCTGAGTTGATTTCACTAACGCCTCCCTTTGGTCTTCTACCTGTTTCAAGGATATGATTTATCTCGGAAACTTTTTTAATTTTTAAACATTTTGGAATCATTCCCAATTCACTATCCACAAACTCACCATCGCGGAAAGGCTCAAAGTCCACAAACCAAGACTTAAACAACGCCTGTGCCTGCTGCTCTAAATTGTCATTTATCCGTCGGTTTAACTCGATTTTATCATCAAGAGATTTGAGGATAGATACTATTCCCTCTTGAGTTTTTCGTGATGGTACTTTCAGAGTAACCTCTTTAAAATCCTTAAGGACAATTCGCGGTAAAGCTGAACCAGAAACGCAATTATTTGTTATGTAGTTAAAAACCTCTGGCGATTTCAGTAAGTAACATAGAAAGTATGAATCAACAAGCTTATTTGGACGGAAAATAGCAATAGATGATAATATTCCCTCATCTTTAGTTTCTTTACAAACAAATATTTGCTTTAAATAACTACCGTCTTTAGCAACAAGTATATCGCCTTTTTGTGGTATACAGTCATTCTGCTTCAACGAAAGAAAATCTTCTAAAGAAATGTATTTACATTTTGAATAATCAAAACCATATTCCAACATATCTTTTACAGAAAACATTGGATAACCCTCACACTGCGCTTTAGGGCTCGAATGAGATCCATCTGTGATTTTCTGACAGATTTCCTTTAGTTTATATTCTTTCCACTCTTCCATAAATGAGAATTTATTTCTTTGCCAACCTGTTCTTCAATTCTCTCAATTCCCCCTTTGCTTGTTGTAACCAACGGAGGCGTTTTTGTTGAAAATCACGCTCATTGGCAATCTGGGTGCCTCTTTCCATCTTGTGATAGAAAGGCTCATCGATGGATGTCATGCGTCTAAAAGAATCATTAGCTTCTTCATTCGCCTGTTGGTGACGTATTGCAGCTTCTGTTTCTTCCTTCTCTAATTGAATCTGCAACAGTCTGATTTGAATATCAGCCAGCTCTTTGATGCTTTTAATCGTCTTTCGGGCATCTCTTGCACCACTCTTACTGGTGTACCATGCTAACGCTACCGCAATAATCGGGCTTAATATCGTTGCCCACTCTACAAGATTATCCATTATCATAAGCTATATCCAATACTCCCCAACTGTTTCTTGATCTCTTCCTCCAGGCGGTGGCTTTCCTTGAAGAGGCCGCTGAGTTCCGATGTCAGCCGCTGCATCTTCTCGGCAAAGGGCTCGCCGTCATCTTCCTGCTCGGCAATGCCCACATAACGGCCGGGAGTGAGTATGAAGTCCTGCCCCTTGATCTCCTCGATGGTGCGCACAGCACAGAAGCCCTTCTCATCCTCTAATGTGCCGGCACGGAAACGGTCGAAGGTCTCGGCAATACGGAGAACATCAGGCTCCTTCAGCTCACGGACGGCACGGGTGACCATCTCGCCCATATTGCGGGCATCGATGAAGAGCGTCTTGCCTGACTGCGACTTGTTACGGGAGAGGAACCATAGCGATACAGGAATGCCCGTATTATAGAATAGCTGCGAGGGCAGGGCTACGATGCCTTCCACCAAGTCGGCCTCTACGATCTTCTGACGGATGGCCCCCTCACCACCTGTCTGAGAGCTGAGTGCTCCGTTGGCAAGCACCAAGCCGATACGTCCTATGGGCGAGAGGTGATGAATCATGTGCTGCATCCATGCAAAGTTGGCATTGCCTGCGGGCGGTGTGCCATACTGCCAGCGCTTGTCGTTCTGTAGCTTGTCGGCTCCCCAGTCGCTGAGATTGAAGGGAGGATTGGCCATGATGAAGTCGGCCTTTAGCGTGGGGTGCTGGTCATCGAAGAAGGTGTCGGCGTATGACTGCCCCAGGTTGGCTTCCAAGCCGCGGATGGCTACGTTCATCTTTGCCATCTTCCATGTGGTGGAGTTCAGCTCCTGACCATAGATGCTGATGCCAGAGAGGGCCTTCTGATGGTTTTGCAGGAACTTCGCGCTCTGCACAAACATGCCACCGCTGCCGCAGCAGGGGTCATACACACGTCCCTCGTAGGGCTGGATTACCTCTACGATGGTGCGCACAATACAGCTTGGCGTATAGAATTCGCCTGCGTTCTTTCCCTCCAACGAGGCGAACTTCTGCAAACAGTATTCATAGACGCGCCCCAGCAGGTCTTTCTCGTCGGCCGATGCCAGCATCTTGATATTCGAGAAGAGGTCGACCACATCGCCCAGGCGTCGCTTGTCAAGCTCCGGGCGGGAATAGTTGCCTGGCAATACGCCCTTCAGCGACAGGTTCTCGCCCTCGATGGCATCCAGCGCAGCATCTATCACCTTCCCTATCTCCGGGGTATGTGCAGCCTCGCTGATGGCTGCCCATCGTGCCTTTGCCGGAACAAAGAACACGCTGTCGGCTGCATATTCGTCCTTGTCCTCAGGGTCTGCATACTCATCCTCCGACAGCTCTGCAAACTTCGCCTCGAACTTATCGCTGATATACTTCAGGAATATCAGCCCAAGCACCACGCTCTTATACTCCGCAGCATCCAAATTGCCGCGCAGCTTGTCAGCAGCCCTCCAGATGGTTTCCTCAAAACCTATCGATGTCGTATTCTCGTTCTTCTTTGCCATATCTCTTGTTTGTTTATTGTCCTTTTCGAAAATCCCATCTATTCTCCCGAACCAATGGGCTTAAACTACATATTAAATAAGCGGCACTGTGGTAACACCACGTGTGCTATATTTCTGACCTCACAGGGGGACAGTCCCCGTGTGAGCATCTTGTTAAATTGTGTCTGCGCTTCGTTCATATTTCTGTTTACTATTTTATTCTACTTTTGTCCTAACTGACAATATAGCACAGAAATATGGAGTGGAAGATTATGGCTTCTTATATACTTTCAATGGTTTGCGTGCTGAAGAGCGGATGCTGAGAACTGTTAGCTTCCGAGTGTTATAGCGGAAGATGACGGTGAAGCCCATCAGGTAGAAAAACCTTACGTCAGGACGTGTTGACGGACTACTGGCAGTTGGTGTCTGGGCAAGACGCTGTAAATCCTCTAAAAGACAACGTAGCAAGCGGTGGCTGTAACTGTCACTACCGTTTCGCTCGTCGTAAAAAGTGAGGATTTTCTTTAGCTGGTTAGTGCTACGGCGGCTGAACTCAATGCTTAAAGCCATTTTGCAAACATTGTTTTGAATTCGGCCATTGATACTGTTTCACCACGATCCACTTCGGCTATTTCCTCTTCTATGTCGGGAGTAACATGCAAGACTCCATTCTCGATGCGGGCATAGGCCATATCATCGGGCAAGACCACCTCCTCGTATGCGTATGCCACATCGGCTGCCGGCTCCTGTGCTGTCAAACAGCTGCCGTCCTCTTCGTCAAATTTTGGATATGGTTTACCTTCTTTCATCGTCTCTCGCATTTTTATGCCGCAAAGATACGACAAAAGATTGAGACTGCCAAATCTTTCTCCATAATTCTGTGCCACAATGTCAAAGAACACTTCTTTTACTGTATATTCTATTCAAATACTTGACGTAATATCGCTTGTTTCAAGGCATCGAACTCTTGAGAAATCTTGTCGTAGTTCTCTTGTCCTTACGCTGCAGACTGACTCCGATGGCGATGCCGAAGGCTTGTTTTAAGTTCGATGTTCTGATTTTCAAAAAAATCCACCTGCTTTAGCCCTGCTCACAGGAGCAGGCGGATTCCAAAACAATACTCTCGCAGCCTTCACAGGAGGCGGGTGTTTACAACAAAAAATGTATATGAAAAAAACCACCTGCTTTGGCCCTACTCTTAGGAGCAGGTGGAAATTTATCAACAAATTAAAACTTGCGGCCTTCACAGGAGGCAAGACTAAAAAGATAAAAAAAAATATCAAAAATGTATGTCGACGGGATGATCCCATCCTGTTCCGTTGATGGTGACGGACACGTTGCCGCTGTCGCCCGCCATGCCGGTGGTGTCGTTGGCAAAGCGGGTGAGATAGTCCTGCGGACTTTCAGGGGCTGCCTGCTTATCGCAGGAGGTGAGCATACAGGCACAGAGAAAGAACAGCGTAACGAGCGGCAGGAGCAGCCTGCAGGATCGTTGCGACGTGCGGTGGAAATGCTGAAGGGTGCTGGGGGCTACATGAGCGGATGAAGATTTACCCCCCCCTATGAGCAATGTAAGAGCCTGACTTTCAGTACGTTGCAAAACTGCTGAAAGACGGCCAGGGGCCTGCATGTATGTATCCGTCATCTTCATCACCCTGCAAAAGTACAAAAAATAAATGGAACGACAAAAATTATGTCGGAATATTTTTCGACGAGATGGCAATCTGAAAAACAGGTTACAGGTTACAGGTTACATTTAGCGTAAATGGGGCAAAGGTAACATTTAAGTTATATAATACCTTATATTATATATTATATTATAATATAATATATAATATAAAAATTTTTGATTACTTTCGTGAAAAAACCGAAAAAACACCAAATGTAACCTGTAACCTGTAACCTATGCCCATGTTCATGGCACGCCCAGCAGCTCAAAGCACTGCCCGGCCTCACGCGGCGTGAGCGTGCGGCGGCTCATCGTGGCCATCGGGGCCAGCTCGTCATACTCCATCAGCAGCAACCTGAACTTTGCCCAGGCCGCGCGCGGGCACAGCGCAGGAAAATAGGCCTGCGCCAGCTCCATTCTACCATAAGATCGATTGGTGTTTTCCATACCGCAAAGGTACAAAAAAAATCTGACATAACCAAGAAAATCAGACAATAAGTCATCGTAAGTCATCATAAGTCATCATAAGTCATATCGCACGGCGAAAAAGCTTGCAGGGATGCTGAAAATTTCGTACCTTCGCAACTGAAAATCCTGAGGATGCTCACGGCAAGAACCTCACTGACGGAAATAAAGAGCCTGTTGGCGACGCTAAAGTGGCCACATACGACGCTGAAGAGGCACTTTATCCGGATAAAGTGGCACTTTACAGAGCTGAAGAGGCACTTTACGGAGCGAGGCAGGATGGAGGGAATTAACATAATTTAATAAACCAGAAAAACACATTTAGAACTATGGGATGTAAGTATCGTCTGAAGAAGAACAACAATCGTAAGTCGGCCGGTTACGGCAAGTATTATGGATCGCGCACCACGCAGGGACTCATCAGCAATGAGGAGCTGGCCAAGCGTATGGCCGCCCGAAACACCACCTACTCGGAGGGTGAGATGCGAGGACTGCTGATCGACCTGACCGCACTGGTGCGCGAGCTGGCCTACGGTGGCAACTCGGTGAAGATCGACAACCTGGGCATCTTCTGGGTGGGTGCCAAGTCGAAGGGCGTGGAAGACCCGAAGGAATTCAACGCCTCGACCGACATCACCTCGCGCTGGAAGTGCCGTCCTACCGGCGAAGGCATGGGCAAGGCCATCGGCGTGACGCGAGCCGGAGGTGTGCAGCTGACCTGGGAGGAGGATGACACCTATGAGTCGCCCCGCAACCAGCAGCCGGAACCCTAAACCTTAAGCCCCCAGACCTTGGGGGCTTAAGAATTAGTAATTAGTAATGAGTAATGAGTAATTATGATTTGCGAAAGCGCGGAAATGAGCATTGGGCATTGAAGATTGAACATTGAAGATTGAAGATTATGAAAAAGCGGGTGATTGAGATTGCGGTGAAGATGATAGTAGCCGCCCTCACGGCATTCCTCACGGCACTGACCACCACGTCGTGCGCAGGCTACGGGCCATTCTACTTCTGAAAAGTACACAGTAGGGTCGGTTCCGCTGTGTCATTCATGTAACGTTACATTAGCGAAAAATGGCCGCAGCCCCAGTAAACAGAGGGGCTGCGGCTATTTAGGTTACATTACATGTTGGTAAAGAATAAAGGTAGAAGCCTTCTAAGGCAGTCATCCAAACATGGTTTATTCCCTGTCCTGATGCTCGTGCATGTATTCGCGGGGTGTCATGCCATAGAACTTCTTGAAGATGGTGGAGAAGGAGGCGGCATTGTTGAAACCGCAGGCGTAGACAACCTCCGTGACGCTCATTCCCGGACGGGTGAGCAGGTTGGCGGCCTGCTTCAGGCGGATGTTGCGGATGAAGTCGTGGGGCGTCTGGCCGGTGAGTTCTTTCATCTTGCGGTGCAGGTGGACGCGGCTGATGCCTACCTCGCGGGCGATGCTGTCGACGTTGAGGTCGCTGTTGTTCAGGTTCTTGTTGATGACGTTCATGACGCGCTCCAGGAGCTTGTCGTCGGGGGTCTTCATCTGGATGTCGTCCACCTGCTCTTCCAGCTGGTCGTTGCGCCCGTATTTGAACTGCAGCAGGGTATGGGTGTGGATGAGGTTGACGATGGTGCGGCGCAGGATGTCCATATTGAAGGGCTTGACGATATAGGCATCGGCTCCCGTCTCCAGGCCTTCCAGCTTGTCTTCCTCACGGCTCTTGGCGGTGAGCAGGATGACGGGAACGTGGCTGGTGGCGGGGTTCGACTTGATCTTGGAACAGAGGGCGTGGCCATCCATCTCGGGCATCATCACGTCGGAGATGACGAGGTTGGGGACGGCCTTAAGCACCTGCGTGAATCCTTCGCGGCCGTTGCAGCAGGTGACGACGTCGTAGTCATCCTGTAGCATGGAGGCAAGGTAGTCGCGTATCTCGGCATCATCCTCTACCACCACGAGTTGCTGGCGATGGCCTGTCTTGGGCAGCTGCTGCATCACTTCGGGCTGCTGGGCAGGCTCTTCGTCGGCTTCTATCAGGGGGGGGGCTGCGGGGACTTCCTGCACGTCGGTCATCATCTCTTCGGGCTTCAGGTGGGCATTGCCCAAGGGGAGGGTGACGATGAACTCGCAGCCCTTGCCGTCGGCGGCGTTGTGGGCGGCGATGGTGCCGTGGTGCAGCTCTACGAGTGAACGTGTCAGGTCGAGGCCGATGCCTGTGCCCGTGTTGCGGTCGCCGATACTTGAGGGGGTCTGGTAGAAACGCTCGAAGATCTTCTCCAGCTTGTCTTCCGGAATCTGTTCGCCATTGTCGAAGATGCTGATGCTGGCCTGCTGCTGGTCGTGGGTGATACGGATGCGTATCTCGCCACCGTTGGGGGTGAACTTGAAGGCGTTGGAGAGGATGTTGACGATGACCTTGTCGAAATTGTCGCGATCAATCCATATCGGCAGCTCGTCGGCATCGTGATCGTAGCTGAAGCGGATGCTCTTGGTCTTGGCCTGCTGGGCAAACAGCGTGTGGATGTTGCCCACGAAGCTGACAAGGTCGGTCTCGCACATGTGCATCTGCATCTGGCCCTTGTCAATCTTGCGAAGGTCCATCATCTGATTGATAAGGCCGAGGATGCGCTCGGCATTACGGCGGATGGTCTCGTAGACGCTGCGGCGGTGGGGGTCGGTGTCCTGCTTGATGAGCGAGAGCAGCGGGGTGACGATGAGCGTCATAGGTGTGCGCACCTCGTGGCTGATGTTCATAAAGAACTTCAGCTTGGCATCGGCCATCTCCTCGGCATGGATGTGCTCTTGCAGGCGCAGACGGTCTTGCTCCTTGCGACGGTGCTGGCGGCGATACCACCAGAAGAGGGCTGCCACGGCCAGCAGGTAGATGCAGTAGGCCAGGGGAGTGCGGTACCACGGGGCGTGGATGACCACTGTAAAGCAGCGTTCTGGCGTGACGCTGCCGTTATGCTCGGCTACGACGCAGAAGTCGTAGTTGCCGGGCGACATGTGACCGAACGTGATCTCGTTGATGCCGGGCTGCAGGCGAACCCACTCATCGTTGTTGATGCGGTAGTGGTAGACGATGTGCTCGGGGTTGTCGTAGGTCAGCGTGGAGAGCTGGATGGCAAAGGAGTTGTCGCCGGAGCTGAGGGTGAAGCGGTTGGAGGAGATGACAGGGGTGTCGGTGATCTTCCAAAAGCCCGACATCGTGGCGGGGGTGGCGGCCTCGCCGTTGACGGAGAAGCCTGTCAGCTTGACTTCGGCTTTCCACGCGCGTTCCTTGATTTCCTTGGGGTCGAACCAGGTAACGCCTCCCAGACCGCCGAAGATGAGCGTGCCGTTGGAGGCCAGCCACGAAGCACCGTCGCTGAACTCGTTAGACTGGAGCCCGTTGTCGACGTAATAGCTGTTGACCGTCTTGGTACGGGTGTTCACGCAGCAGAGACCGTGGTCGGTGGCTATCCAGAGATTGCCCTGATGGTCTTCCTCGATGCTGGAGATGCCGTTGTCGGCCATGCCGCTCTCTATACCGTGATGCTCCATCTGGTGGGTCGTCAGGTCGTAGCAGAACAGTCCGTCGTTGGTGCCGATGCGTACTTTCCCGCCATATTCGCGGGCTATACGCACGGGGATGCCGTAGTTCGGCGTGTTGATGCCCTTGAAGGTGGAGAGCCAGTTCTCCTTCTCGATATCCATTGCACAGACACCCATCGAGGTGGCCACGTAGATTCGCTTGCCATCGGGGGAGAGGGATATCTGAGAGATATAGTTGTTGGTGATGCTGTTCACCTTGCGGTCGACGGCGGCATTTTCTGCCATCACGTATGCCTTGACGTCGCCCGTCTTGATGTCATAGCGCAGCAGGCCCTGTCCCATCGTGGCCATCCAGATACGTCCGCGAGCATCGGTGACGAGGTCGAAGATGCTCAGGCGGTTGCCCTGTGGCAGCGAGTGGGAGTGGTAGGTGAGCGAGCGGGTGTCAATCCATCCGCAGCCCTCCTTGTAGCTGCCTATCCAGACACGCCCCAGCGAGTCTTCGGCAAGTCCCAGGATGGTGGAGGGGAAGTGCTCCTTGAAGTGCTTGGCAACCTTGTAGCTCTTGTCCAGGCAGTAGAGGCCGTCCTTGTCGGTGCCAATCCATGAGTAGCCGTTATTGCTGATTATCACGCTGGTCACGGAGGCCGTACCGATGATGTTGCGTGCCCCCAGGCGGTAGCCCATATACTTGAAGCCGGTAGTCCTGGCAGGCTGCATGTAGACACCCTTCTGCAGCAGGCCCAGCCAGGTGTTGCCGTTGTTGTCTTCGCAGATGGAGTAGACCTTGGCGGTGCTGAGGTCTACCTCGCGGCTGAAGTAGGGATTGTCCTTCAGCACGCCGGTCTTGGGATTGTAGATGCCTACCCCCTGACCGTCGTACCCCAGCATGATATTGCCTTCGTGGTTGACGTAGAGTGTGGAGATATGCTTGTTGCCGGTACTCTCGATGTGGACGGGCTTGTCGCCTTCGATGCGGAACAGACCGTCGTTCGCTGTGCCTACATAGATGTCGCCCTGATGGTCTTCGCAGACATCAAGCACATTGCCCAACTGGTCTTGCTGGTCGAAGTAGTGGCGAACCGCCTTGCCGTCGTAGCACAGCAGACCATTGCTCTCGGTGGCTATCCAGAGGTGCTGCTGCTTGTCTTCTATCATGTGGTGGATGGTAATCAGGTCTTTCAGCGCACCACCCATCTGGCGGGCTTCATGCTTGTCGGTCATGCGCATCAGGCCGCGCCCGGAGGTACCCACGAGGATGTCGCCGTTCTTACGTTCCAGCAGACAGGTGATATAGCTGGGCATGTGGTGGCCGTCCAGGTCGTAGGTCTTGATGTCGCGGAAGGTCTCACCGTCGTAGGTCTGGAAGGCACCATACATTCCTATATAGAAAAGACCGTGGCGGTCTTGCAGCATGCAGTTGACGTAGTTGCTGGCCATGCCGAGCTCCTTGCCCTGCTCTTTCTTGAAGACACGGGTCTGATAGCCGTCGTAGCGGTTCAGTCCGTTACGGGTGGCTGCCCACATAAAACCGTCGTGGTCGACGTACAGCTGGGTGGTGTAACTGCTCGACAGTTGCTTGTCGGCATTGAACAACTTGCCCGTCTGGGCTTGCGTGCTCCCTATGGAGAGCATGGTTAGCAGTAGTGTTGTTAGAACTTTACTTTTCATGCTGCAAAGATAGCAACTTTCTTTACAGTAACCAAATAATTGGTACGGAATTTTACGCCACGTAACATGAAAAGTTACATGGCGCAAGATGCGTGTTACTTTTGACAAACTTTTCTGCGGCCTATTGCGCAGCCGTTGCATAGAGGCCTATACAGGCTCCGATGAACCCTCCGCTGCGCGATGTACTCAGGTTGATGCCGTCAACGCCCGTAGCGACGGCCTGCCACTTACCGTTGGTGCCGATGGCATAGTAGAAGGAGTAGTAGCGCCCCTGGCTTTCTATCTTCAGACGGATGGGGGCGGCGGTGTCTACGAAGGCAGAGCCTGCCAGTATGGCGGATTCCTTTTCGGCGCGTTGCAGCACGATGGCTGCCTTGCCGTCTAAGAGGGTCTTGCCGAATACAAAGTTGTATTGCTCGTTTTGCAACAGGGCCAGTCCCGCCAGGTCTTTGCCGTCCTTGGGGGTGAAGCTGACTTCCGTCTCTGCGGAGAAGCAGTTGTGCTGCTGACGGCAGAAGATGGCCGACAGCGGTTCGCGTTGGCTGATGTCGGCTCGTGAGGGACGGATGGTCAGTCCCTTTCCGGCTCCCCAGCTGAAGCGGTTCATTTCCGGATTGCGGAGGAAGATCCACCGCAGGTTCAGTTGCGGCGTGTCAAAACGGTCGGTATATTCGAAGTTTCCCGTGAAGTGTGACGGCTGTTCGGTCTTGGCAGCTGCTGCATGGGCCATGGTTACTACTGTGGGAACAGGCTTCCCCTTTTCCAGGATAGTGGGCCAGCCGTCTTTCCATGTGACGGGCAGCAGATAGGTGTCGCGGCCGGTGTTGTAGAAGGGGCCCTCGTAGGGTCGGCAGCCGAGGAATACGGCATACCAGTCGCCCTTCGGTGTCTGCACCAGGTCGGCATGTCCGGTACTGGTCACCACATCTTGCGGCAGCGGTGAGTGGCCGCCAGTCACATAGTCATACAGGTCGCGCTGTGTCAGAATCGGGTTGTGCGGACATTCCTCCCATGATGCGGGGTCGGTGATGTCAGACTTGACGGGGGCGCGGAAGATGACCTCCGAGTGCCAGTCGCCCGTGCCGCCTTCGGCACACATCAGGTAGTAGTATTTGTCAATGCGGTAGAGGTGCGGCCCCTCAATCCAGATGGGCTGTTCCTGGACGTGGGTGCCTCCACGGACTATCTGTGAGTGCTTGCCGATGATGGTGTCGCCCTTGGTGTCGAAGCGGAAGATGCGGATGGCCCGCTGCCCCTCGTAGTCGGCACCACCGTCTACGGGGCCGTTGTGTACGATATAGGCCGAGCCGTCCTTGTCGAAGAAGAACGACGGGTCGATGCCGTCGATCTGCGGCAGAGGGATCGGTTCGCTCCAGCCCTTGTGCGGGTCTTGCGTCTTGACGAAGAAGTTGCCCATGCGCATGCTGGTGGTAATCATGTAGTACGTCTTGTTCTTCGCATTGTACTTGATGTCGGGGGCGAAGATGCCTCTCGACACGCCTTGTCCGTCTAACGGCAGCTGTGAGGGACGGTCAAGCACGTGGCCTGTCTGCTTCCAGTTCATCAGGTCTTTCGACTCAAAGATGGGTACACCGGGGAAGAAGGCGAACGACGAGTTGACCAGGTAGTAGGTATCTCCCACACGGCAGATGCTGGGGTCGGGGTAGAAGCCGGCCAAGATGGGGTTGAGATACTGTTTCTCAGCATCGTACTGCTGTTGGAAACGGGCATCGTTTCCCGCATACTTGAAATAGGAGAAATGGGCTTCCTGTGCCACGGCGGTCATTGTCATTGCGGTCAGACAGACGGCTGTCAGTATTCTTTTCATGGTTAATGGTTAAGGGTTAATGGTTTATGGTTTTGGTCTTTGATAGTTGAAGTCGTCGAAGTCAGCCCAGCCGCCAGTGCGTTTCGTGGCATAGCAGAACAGCGCGTACTTGGTACCCATGAAGAAGCGTTGCCAGTCGAAGCGCATCTTGAAGTCGGAACCTATCCGCTGCCACTGTTCCCCGTCTGTGCTGTAATAGAAGGTGGCTATGTCGCGGCCTACGGTGAAGTCGCCGTCGATACGCAGATAGAGATAGGGGGTGGATGATGAGCGGAGGGCGGTAAGGGGGATGCTCTCCACCACTTTTGTCTCTACGCTCTCTATGGCTTTCTCCTTTTCGGTAAGGCTGACGGTCTGCTCGCTCATCTCCAGTACCAGCTGCTTGCCCGTCTTCTTGACGGTCAGCACGCCGGAGTGGTCGTTGAAGGCTGCAAAGCCTGCACAGTCGCCGTCCTTCAGGTGCGACACGTCCATCTTTACGGCAGCACTGCAGGCCGGTCCCTCCATGCGCTGGGTGAGGGTGTTGGGGGCTTCAAACAGGTTGCCCACTTTGCGTGCCGTCTTCAGTCGGAGCCAGCCCGCGCGTTCTGTCAGCGACCATGCCCCGTCCACGGGGTTATGGTTCCACTGCCAGTGCAGTCCGAGGTGCTCTCCGGCGAAGTCATCGCTGCACACGATGCCTTTCTCTGGCTGGTTGCTGACCAACGGGCGCATCTTCTGAGGCACGCGCCCCAGCTCGTCGCCCAGCATCGGCCAGCCGTCTATCCACCGGCACGGCATCACCATCGGTACACGGCCTACGCCGTTACGGTCTTGGAAGATGATGGCATACCAGTCGCCGTATTCGCTGTCCACGATGGTGCCTTGTCCTACTGTTCCGAATCCTCCGAACTCGCTGTCAAGGATGATGCGCCGTTCGTAGGGGCCGCGTATGTGGTCGGCGCGGTAGCATACTTCAAGACGGTGGCCGCCCTTGGGCCAGGCAATCATCAGCAGGTAGTACCTGCCGTGGTGCTTCACCATCCGCGAGCCTTCCAGCAGTCCCTGCTCCTGGGGGCCGCGCTTGAAGAGCCTGCATTCCGTACCCTCCTTGACATCGCTCAGGTCGGCCTTCAGCTCTACCATCTGCCCGGTGGCGTAGATGACGTACACGCGGTCGTCATCGTCGAAGAATAGCGAGGCATCGTGGAAGTGGCGCATGCGGTTGAGCAGCGTCCACTTCCCCTCGATGTCTTCCGTGGTATAGATATATGTGTCGCCCATGGCTCCCTGTTCGTTGGCAGAGAAGAGCGCATAGAATTTTCCCTTGTGATATTGCAGCGAGGTAGCCCACTGGCCTCTGCCGTACACTGTTCCCTGCTGCAGGTCGTAGCGTGGCGAGTCGGTCAGACGGTCGAAGATGTAGTTGACGGTCTCCCAGTTTTTCAGGTCTTTGGAACGCATGATGGGTGCTCCGGGCATCAGGTGCATCGTTGTACTCACCATATAATAGGTATCGCCCACGCGTAGGATATCAGGATCGGGCACATCGGCCCACAGCATTGGATTCTCAATAAAAGCACCGTCCGGGCTGCTGGAACGCTTTCCAGCAGCCACTGCGGTGACGAAAGAAACTACTAATGATATAACTAATAAAAATCTACACATGTTCTCCTGTTGGTTTTTCGCTTGCAAAGTTATACTAAATTGACGGAACGGCCGTTATCGTATGTAACACGGACTTTATGTCATGTTCCAACGTGTGGAAAGATGATAGAAAAGAGGTGTGCAGGTTACAAAATGGGTAGTTCGATGATCATTTTGCAGCCTTCGTGGTACGTCGTGTCAAGCGTGAGGTCGCCGCCCAGGTTCTGACAGTGGCGCTTGATGAGCGGCAACCCTAACCCCAGCCCTTCGGAGAGGTCGTTGGTCTTGGTGAATGGCACATACATGATATCCCGGTAGTCCTCGGCGATGCCGGGGCCGGTGTCTTCGAATGTGAAGCGAACGGTGGTTGCCGTCTTCTCTGCTTTCAGCGATACGTGTTGCTTGTCGGAGTATTTCCCAGAGTTGTATAAGATTTCCCGCAGGCTGCGGAGCAGGTACAGGTGGTTGGTCTTGATGCGGAAGTCATCATCCAAGGTCGTTTCAAACTTGACAGGCATGTCGGGGAATTGGCGTTGTACATAGGCAATGCACTCGCGGGCAGCCTCGTTGCACGACACGACGCTGTCAAGGGTGAGCTGCTTGTAGCTTCCCGTCTCTGAGCTGTCGAACAGCATGAGTATCATGCGGTTCAGGGTGACGGTGTTCCGGTCTAGCATACCCGTGATATTGTCAACCTCCTCTTCCGGCAGCAGGTGAACATCGTCGCGCAGTATCTGCGAGAATCCCAGGATGATGTTCAGCGGGGTGCGTATCTGGTGGGTCACGTTCTGGATGAAGGTGGTCTTCCGCTCGTTGGCTTGCTCGGCCAGTCGGTTGGCCTCTTCCAGCTCCTTGTTGCGCTGTGCCGTCTCGGCATTCACCTGGCGGATATGGCTGATATGGCGTGCCAGCGACTCCTGCATGACGGCAAAACTGTTTTGCAGGCGTCCCACCTCGTCGGTGCGGCTGCTGTGGGCTATCTGTTGGTCGAAGTTGCCGGCGGCAATGCGCTGCGACTGCTTCACCAACAGGTACAGTGGCGTGATGGCATGTCTGACGGCCCGCTGGCAGAGCAGCAGGATCAGCAGCAGACCGATGACGAGCAGCGGACAGACGATGTATGCCAGGTGCCGGTAGTTGCGGAAGATGTCGCTCTCCGGACAGATGAGGGCTATGCTCCATTCGGTATTGGGTTGCCGCTGGTAGAACACGAGGCATTTCCGGCCGTTCACCGTCACCCTCATGTTTCCTTTCGTACCCTCCGTCATCAGATGGCCCAGGGCAATGATGTCGGGATGGTCGTCGGGAGCCACATCGGTGAAGATGGTCTGTTGGAGAATCTTATTGGCATCGGGGTGTACGAAGTAGTGGCCTTTCTGTCCCAGCATGATGAAGTAGGAGTTGGGGTAGGGCTTCTCGGCGGTGATGGCCTTGGAGAGGTGGCGCAGCGAGAGGTCGGTGGAGATGACTCCCGCGAAGCGGCCGTCGGGCAGCACCAGCGGCTTGCAGTACGAGGCTATCATCTCCGGGGTATACAGCGTTCCCGGATTGTAGTCGTTGAAGGGGTCTACCCAACAGGGCTTGCCGAGGGTGCGTGGTGTCTTGTACCACACCTTATTATAATAGTCGTACTCGCCCTCCCTGACGGTGGTGACATGGTCTCCCTCGCGGATGGAGTAGGCCGAGAAGTATTTTCCGCATTGTGGGAAGAAGTCGGGTTCCATGGTGATGGAGCAGCCGTTCACGTTGGGGTGTAGTTCCACGATGCGGTGGGTGAAAGCCAGCAGGGAGTCTGGCTGTAGGTTTTCCAGCACGATCCATTCGATGTTGTCGGTGGCTGTCTCGATTTCCTCGAGAAAACTGGTGATGCGCAGCGAGGCAGTATGCAGCGTGTTGGTGGCACGTTGTACGGCATCGGTATGTACCATGCGTCGCGACACGATGAACAGCATGCCTAACGACACGATGAAGATGACCACGGCCAGCGTCAGCATTCCGAGGCCCAGCTTCATGGCGAGCGACTGCTTGATATGTTTCATCACACCCTTCATCTTCCTATTCCCTGTCTCCTATCTCGTAAATCATCTCTTCTTCATTGCCCTGGGCCTGCTCCAGCAGACGACTGAGCAGTCCTGTCATCGTCTCGCTGTTAGAATGGATGTCATCCACCAGCCGTTTGGACTCTTCGGGACTGAGGTCGCGGCATTGTTCGCGCAACAGCCGCACATCGTCGCAGATGTTGCTGACGGGGGCTATCATCTGGTCGGTCATATAGTGCAGGAACGACACCTTGATATGGTCGGCCTCCTTGGTCTTCTCGTAGGTGGCGTGCAGCATGTCGCCCTGTCTCTTCAGGGCTTCCGACAGTCGGGCATTCTCGCTGACGTAGGCAGCCAGCGACTGCTGCATCTGTCGGAAGTTGTCCTGCAGGCGGCCTATCTCGTCCTGCTGTCTGCTGTCGGGAACAATCTCGTCGTAGTGCCCGTCGGCAATGCGTGTGGCCGATTGTGTCAGCAGTTGCAGGGGCATCAGTTGCCGACGGGTAAAGAACCAGCAGAGCAGCAGCAGGATGATGAAGCCGCCGATGGCTATGGCCAGCACGTAGGCCAACAGCCGGTCGTAGTCGCCGGAGATGTCGTCCTTGGGAAGGATGATGCCTGCGCTCCAGCCCTGTTTCTTGAAGGGCTTGTAGAATACGGAGTAGTCCTTTCCCTTCATGCGGAAGAATTTGTAGTCGCTCTCTCCGTTCACCATGGCCTGTGCGGCTTCCTTGACGGTGGGGTCGGTGGTTCCTTCCTTGATTTGGGTGAATACGTCTTGGTGGAACAGCTTGGTGCTGTCGGGGTGGACGATGAAAGTACCGTTTCTGCCCAGCAGCGTGCAGTAGCTGTTGGGAGACGACTTCGCCGCGAGGATGGTGGCCGACAGCCATTTCAGCGACAGGTCTACCCCGATAACCCCTACCACTTTCCCCTTCCCGTCGTGGATGGGCAGACAGTACGAGGTAATGGGGTCGCCGCTGCTGTCATCGTCTTTCAAGGGGTCTGTCCAGTAGGCATCATCTGCCTTGACGGGGGTGGTATACCAGTCTTGCTCGGTGTAGGGGGAGTTGCCGAAGACGTTGGCCTGGATGACAGGACGGTTTCCAGCCGTAAGGCTGTCGGAGGCCGGGTGGTAGGAATAGGCCATGAAATATTCTCCCCGTTCCGGATAGAAGAACGGCTCGAAGGCAATGGCGCATCCTGTGATATTGGGATTGGTCTCCAGCATCTTCCTGCTGAAGGTGAACATCCGGTCGGGATCGTCCAGGTGGTGTTCTACGTTCCATTGCATCTGGCGGGTAGCCAGCTCCACCTCATGCAGGGTGTTGTCGATGTGCTGCATGGTACCGCTCAAGGTCTGTACGGCACTGTGCAGTCCCTCGTCTTTCACGGCTCTCCACGAATAGTGGAGCATGACAAGCAGGGCAGCCGTAAACAGGATGGCTACCAGTGAAACCACCACAAGGCTCAGACGTACCGACAGGGTGTTCGGGATGTAATGGTTTAGGTTTCGCAGCATATTCTGCTGCAAAGGTACGAAAAAAAAACTTTTTTTTCCTTATTCTATAGTAACAAATTCTTTATCTAATGTAATCAGTTCCTGAACTGCCACCAGTCAATGTTGAAGAGTTTCGGACCTTTGCGACCCGTGAAGACGAGATAGACATCATGCACCGGCTCTTGCAACACTGGTAGGGAATGGTCGGGGGCGATGCTCACGGCACGTGTCTCCCATTCTTCCCAGCCTCCTGTGGCCGATACCTCTAAACGGCATAGCATCGGACCGCCGATACTGTCGATGTGTACCTCGATTTCTCCGCCGCGCCTGCCGGTGGCCACCCTGGCCTCAAAGCTGAGGGGCTGTACGCCACTGAAGTCCACGCTCTGCAGCTTGATATAGTCTCCGTTGTGGATATCGGTCACGTAGACACCCACGGTGTTGTTCTGTTCTGTCTTCACTCCCTTCGAGAAGGCCATGGTCTCTGCCTCCACACGGCCATATGGGTCTAACGTGCCAATGGGGGCCACCCCCTTGTCGGTGGGAGTGATAAGGGGGAATCCGCCGTCGGCCGTATATTCAAACTCCTCTACCGCCACGCTACGGCCGAAGCCGCCGCCCTGTGGCAGCTTGCCGGTGTGGTAGAAGAAGTAGGAGTGGCCCTTGTAGTCGGCCACGCCGCAGTGGTTGGTAAACGACTTCGTGTCGCTCAGCGGCATGATTTCTCCGGCGTATGTCCAGGGGCCTGTGGGGTGGGGTGCCGTCGAGTAAGCGATATGTTCTGGCACACCGCCGGCGGCATACAGCAGGAGGTAGCCCTTGTCTTTTTTCTTTCCGATGCGGTTCTTCATCAGCCACGGTCCTTCGGTGTAGCAGTCCTTGTAGACCTTTCCCTCTTCGCGCTCGTTCATCGCTGGCGCGCCGAAGGCCTGCTCCGTCATGGGGAGCATGCCCACCTCTCCTTCGTACGACACCATGTCGCGGTTCAGCTTCAGGTAGTACACCCGTGGGTTGCCCCACATCAGCCAGGCCTGTCCGTCATCGTCGATCATAACCGTGGGGTCGATGTGGTCCCACGACCCGCTGGTGTACAGCGGTTCACCCAGGGCATCGCGGAACGGTCCCGTCGGTGTGTCGCCCACGGCAACGCCGATGGCCATTCCCCCGCTCTCCTTGCAGTGGGCGCAGATATACCAGTAGAACCTGCCGTCGCGCTCGATGCACTGTGCTGCCCAGGCACGGTCGTCCGCCCAGGCAAAGTCTTCTAAGGCCAATGGCGAGCCGTGGTCTGTCCAGTTCACCATGTCCTGTGTGGAGTAGACGCGCCACTCCTGCATCCAGAAGAAGTCTGCTGCGTCCTCATCGTGTCCGGTATATACATACATCGTTCCGTCATGCACCATCGGTGCCGGGTCGGAAGTGAAACAGGTCTGTACAAAGGGGTTCTGTGCCTTTGCCGTCATGGCCAGACACAGAACCGCTGCAAATATGAATGATTTTTTCATGACTTCTCCCTTTTTCTTTCTCTTGTGAAGCCCCGAAGCCTCGTTGGGAGTGCTTCGGGACATACAGAATGAATAGTGATAATAATTGGTTGTTGGTGTAATTCTGGCTGCAAAGGTACAAAAGAAATCAGGAACATGCTTTCTGTCATGTTCCTGATTTCTTTGCGTATGTAACATGTGTGGAAAAACCCATGAAAAGTAGGGTTTATAGCTTCCCCTGCTCTCCCAGATAAGAGTCCTTGAAGCCCAGGAAGTAGAGCACGCCGTCCAGTCCGATGGTGTTGATGCTCTGCTTGGCATTGGCCACGACGCGCGGCTTGGCGTGGAAGGCGATGCCCAGACCGGCCTGCGAGATCATCGGCAGGTCGTTGGCACCGTCGCCCACGGCGATGGTCTGTGCGAGGTTTACCTTCTCCACCTGTGCGATGAGCTTCAGCAGCTCGGCCTTGCGGTGGCCGTCGACAATCTCGCCGACGTAGCGGCCCGTCAGCTTGCCGTCATCGCCAATCTCCAGCTCGTTGGCATAGACATAGTCGATGCCGTACTTGCGCTGCAGGTACTCACCAAAGTAGGTGAAGCCGCCGCTGAGGATGGCAATCTTGTAGCCGCAGGTCTTGAGGATGTTCATCAGCCGGTCGACACCCTCGGTGATGGGCAGGTGCTCGGCAATGTCCTGCATGACGCTGACATCCAGACCCTTGAGCAGGCTGACACGGCGGGTAAAGCTCTCCTTGAAGTCTATCTCGCCGCGCATGGCACTCTCGGTGATGGCCCTTACCTCGGCACCCACGCCGTTGCGCTCGGCCAGCTCGTCGATGCACTCCGTCTGGATGAGTGTCGAGTCCATATCGAAGCAGATGAGGCGGCGCATGCGCCGGAACATGTCATCGCGCTGGAACGAGAAGTCGATGCCCAGTTCTGATGACATCCGCATCAGCTTCTCCTGCATCTCCTGACGGTTGGCAGGCTCGCCGCGCAGCGACAACTGGATGCAGGCACGCGTGTGCTTGTCCAGTTGCTTGATGCTCTTTCGCCCCGTCAGGCGCAGGATGCTGTCGATGTTCAGCCCCTGGTCGGCAATGATGCTGGTGGCGGCAGCTATCTGGCTGGCTTCCAGCTGTCGCCCCATCACCATGAGGATGTAGCGGTTCTTGCCTTGATGGCCCACCCAGTCTTCGTACTCATCGTCGGTGATGGGCGAGAAGCCGATGTTCACGCCCAGTTCGGTGGCCTTGAACAGCAGTTCCTTCATGGCCAGTCCCGACTTCATGTCGTCCATGCGGATCAGGATGCCCAGCGACAGCGTGCTATGGATGTCGGCTTGGCCGATGTCGAGTATCTGTGCGTCGTACTTGGCCAGGATGCCCATGACGGCAGCAGTCAGTCCTGGCCGGTCCTGGCCTGTGATGCGAACCAATATCTGTTCTTCTTTCATGACAATCACCTCGTCAGCCTCTGCCGCTCTTACTTTTTGTTGAGAATGATGTTAACCAGTGCCACGATGTCGGCTACGTCAACCTGGCCGTCACCGTTAATATCGGCAGCCGCCGCATTGAAGTCCTTGTCAGGATTCTCAAGGATATAGTTCACGATGGCTACAACGTCGGCCACGTCTGTCTCGCCGTCACCGTTGGCATCGCCGGATTCGGTACCAGCCTTCTGAATGGCCATCACGGTGGAATTGAAAATCTTCAGGTTGCCGTCAGCGGCTAAGTTGCCAACCAGCGTAACATAGTCGCCGATTTCAATGCCGAGATCCTTCGGGAGCTCTTGAACAAATATGACATCGTCGCCTTGCTTGACTTCGATATTTATCCAGCTGGGAAGTTCTGCCATCCAAGAGACCTGGGCTTTCACAATCATGATCAGCTTACCCTGTTTGCAGTTGACGATTCCCTTCAACCAGTCTTGCTGGATTTCGGTAGTGGTCATCACCTCGGGCTCGGGAATGGTATATCCGGTGCCGATAACGGTGATTTCTGGATAATCTATCCGATAGTTGCTTTTCCACATCGTCGTTTTTCCCGTCACAGTGATGAGGTTGCCGGGCTTCATCTGTTCGGCTATATCACTCGAACCATAGACACAGATGGCAGCGGTAGCATCCTGGATGAAAGCGGTGGCCTTTGTACCACTTACGGTACAGCTGGTGACAATACCCTTGGTGGTCACCATAGAACCATTTGCTGCTGCACGTGTTGCAAGAATCGTCGGAACATCGGGACCTAAGTCTTTTTGGACGAATGTCTCGCTCATGATATTGCTCGTGAGCATACCATCCTTGTAGGCTTTCGCCTTCACGTAAGTTGTCGAAGTAATGGTGAAGGGACCTGTGTAGGGCTGGTAGTCGGTATAGGTTTCACCATCAGCGGAGGTGCAGTACAGAATCGTGGCACCTTCCGTCTCACAGGTAATGGTAATCTCTGAGGAAAACTCGAAATTGGTCTCGCCGCTGATGTAACAATTTTTGACTCTGTTGACATTGGTAGCATCTTCGGGAATGCCTTCGAAGATGTTCGCAAAGTCTCTCCATCCTTGGCGTGCCTGATAAAGTCCGATGGTGCCGACGGGAACGAACAGCGTTGCCTCGTCGAAAACATCTTCATAGAATGAAGGAAAATAATGCCATATATCTTCAGGATTATCTTTACCAGGGATGTTGATAGGATTACTGCTGAGTGATACGACTGTGGTCAGATTCCTACATTCATTGAAAACATGTCCGTCAACTAATGTCAAGCCACTGCCAATGACAACAGAGGTAAGATTTGAGATAGCGCTGAAAGCTGCATAGCCTATATACTGTACGCTGTTGGGGATGACGAGTGAAAACAAACGGGTACCACGGAACGCATTCCCCTCTATCCTTGTTACTCCGTCGGGAATGGTGAAGGACTCAAAGCCACAGTTCGTGAAGGCGCTTGAGCCGATTATCTTCAAGCCATCGGGAAGAACAATGTTTTTAAGGGCGGTACAACCTTCAAACATTTCATATGGAACCTTGGTCATCGTGGTGGGCAAAGTTGCATGCGCAAGGGACTCGCAGCCATAGAAAGCCTGCTTGCCTATCTTCTTCAAACTTTCGGGTAACACGATATTCTTAAGATTCCAACATTGAAAGAAGGCCCCATAACCAAGGCTGTCCAACCCCTCATTCAGGGTGATGCTTTCCATCTCGGTACACCATGTGAAAGCACCGTAATCAATGGTCTTGACGCTACTCGGAATAGTGAGGGAGGTAACTGAGCAATTTTGAAAAGCATTTGCTTCGATGGCCTTCACTGTCTCGGGGATGGTAATCGTCTGTTTATCAATACCTCTGAATGCCTCTTTACCGATAATTTCCACACCATTCGGAATCGTGCTGTACTTGGCAGCAGCAATAATTTTGTTGGTCTTCGTCTCAATGATGGCATGACAGTTGTTGCGGGAATCATACGTCTCGTTTTCAGGATCCACCTCAATGCGGTTCAGACTCTCGCAATCCAAGAAAACATTTTCTCCGATATGATTAACGCTCTTAGGAATGGTAATAGACGATAGGTCATGACATTCATAAAAGGCAAGGTCACCTATTGACAACAGCGTGTTTGGCAAGGAAATGCTCGAAATGCGCTTGCGGTGGAAAGCATAATCTGCAATTGCAGTCACCGTATATTCTACTTCATCAACTGTAAAGGTTGATGCAATAGTAAAAGTAAGCCCTTCATAATCATCATACGCTAAACCTACTGCAGTGGCTTCATGGATCTCGGTGTTCAACAGATACCTGATGTGATTATAATTGTAATACTCGGTTTGCGCAAAAGCGCTGATTCCCGTCATGCACAGCAGCATGGTGAGGACAATGGAAAGGATTTTTGTGTTCATATTGATAGTTTTTGGTTTATTATTTTTGCAAATTTAGGAAAAAAAAGAAAACAAAGCAGCGAATTTAACGGTTTTTTACGATTTTTTCACAGTTAAAGGACTGCTGGTAGCTAATCAGCACTCTTAAGATGTGTACATTATTTTGTTTTCGCGAAAAAATCTGTCAATCTGTCATTAAACTGCGCAACAAGCAGATTAATAGCATGTTGCGTAATGACAGATAGTATGATAGAATGACAGATAATCGCTCGCGGTCTTTTTCCTGAATTTATCATAAGGAAACCATCGGTTTCTGATAGAGAAACCACTGGTTTCTTGCGAAGAAACCGATGATTTCTCAACGGGTACTTCTCGCAATTCAGCAGAAATAATCTGACACTGCTATCATGCTATCTGTCATTCTATCTGTCATTCTATCTGTCATTCCACCATACTATCTGTCATTCTATCATACCATCTGTCATATCGTATCGCGTTCATTATCAGCAGGTTACATCTGTGATGACAGGTTGACAGATTTTTCCGCGAAAATGTAGTTGCAACTACCGCAGGTAGTCTTCGAAATACCGGGTGATGCGCTCGTGCAGGTGTACGCTGGCGTGGCCTCGCATGTTGTGTCCCTCGCCAGGGTAGGCATAGAAGTCGGGTTGCGTACCCGCCTTGACACAGGCATCAAGGAACGACAGGCAGTTCTGCGGCACCACGGTAGGATCGTTATAGCCGGTGATGATCTGCAGCCGCCCCTTCAGGTTCTTGGCCTTGTCGAGGAGGCTGGTCTTCTCATAGCCTTCAGGATTCTGCTGCGGGGTGTCCATATAGCGTTCGCCATACATCACCTCATAGTATTTCCAGTCGATGACGGGACCACCGGCCACGCCCACCTTGAACACGTCGGGATAGTTGAGCATGAGCGAGATGGTCATAAAGCCACCGAACGACCATCCGTGAACGCCTAAACGGTCGGCATCCACGTAGGGAAGGCTCTTCAGATAGGCCACGCCCTGCATCTGGTCCTGCATCTCTATCTGTCCTAACTGTCGGAAGGTGGCCTGCTCGAAGTCACGGCCACGATACTCTGAACCCCGGTTGTCGAGAATGAAGGTGATATAGCCCTTCTGCGCCATGTAGGTCTCCCAAGGACGGCTGTTCCAGTGCCATGAGGCCTCGACGAGATGGGCGTGGGGACCGCCATAGACGTACACCACGGTGGGATATTTCCTGTTGGGGTCGAAGTCGGCGGGCTTCACCATGCGGTAGTAGAGGTCGGTAGTGCCGTCGGCCGCCTTGATGCTGCCGCACTCGAAGATGGGCTGCTGATAGTCGGCCCACGGGTCGGAGGCCGTCAGCAGGCGAGTGGCTTTTCCAGCGGGGAAACCGCTGGAGGCGGGGGCTTTTCCAACGGGGAAACCGCCGGAGGCAGGGGCTACGCTGATGTTGCGCGGCTGGGTGGGCGATGTGTGGCGGTCGACGAAGAAAGCTCCCGATGCCGACAGGTCGCCGTGATGCACGCCATCATCGACCGTCAGCTGCGTCATCTTGCCGTTGTCAACATTGACGCTGTATATCTGACGGTGCAGCGGATGGTATGGGTTGCCTTCGAAGATGATGCTCTTCTGCTTGGCATTGAAGCCCAGCACCTCCTGTACCACCCACGGCCCGCTGGTGAGCTGGCGGATGAGCTGTCCCACCTTATTATATATATAGAGGTGGTTGTAGCCGTCGCGCTGGCTTTGGAGGATGAACTTGTCAGCATCCCACGGCAGGAACTGGATGGGGTACTGCGGCTCTACGTATTTGTCGCTGGTCTCGCGGTACAGCTCGGCGATGCGCTTACCCGTTACGGCATCGTAGCTGACGAGGCGGCAGTCGTTCTGGTCGCGGTTCAGTTCGAACAGGTAAACGGTCTTGGCATCGGGACTCCAGGCGATGTTGGTGAAGTAGATGGGGATGTTGTCGAAGGGTGAACCTTCGACCGCACGGTTGTAGTCTTTTGACACGGGCGTGTCGAGATAGATGGTCTTGCCGGAGGTCATATCGTAGACACCTACCGTCACCACATGGGCGTTCATGCCGGCCATGGGGTACTTGTCGGGGTCGTAGGTGGCCTCGCGGGGGAAGATGTCGACTTGCGGATAGTCGGTCACCATCGACTGGTCCATACGGTAGAAGGCCAGCCGCTGTCCGTCGGGACTCCAGAAGGTGCCTTTGTCGATGCCGAACTCGTTGCGGTGGACGCTCTTGCCATAGACCACCTCGCGGCTGCCATCGGTGGAGAGCTGGTGCTTCTTCCCCTGTGCGTCGGCGATGAAGAGCTGGTAGTCCTCGACGTAGGCCGTAGCCCGCGACGTGCTGTTCCAGTCGTTGGCATCCTGTCCGGAGATGCTGTCCTGCCAGACGATTTTCTTGGCCTTGAAGTCAATGAGTACGAAGGCCTGCTTGTTGCCTACGGCCACGATGGGCTGGTCGGGGTAGGGGAAGGTGGCGTTCATCAGGTGGCGCACGTAGCGGTTCTCCGCTTCGTTGCTCTCTGCCCAGCGGTTGATGTCGTCGAGCGTAAAGAGACGGGTCTCCTTGCCCGACTTCTTGTCGATGAGGAAGCACTCCTCAACGTCGGTACGTATGAGCTGGTCGCCCCACCATGTCAACCATTTGTTCTCGGGTTGCAGGTTGCGGTAGTTGTTGCCGCCGAAATTCAGGTCTTCAAGGGTGAAGAGCTTCTTGTCCTGTGCTGTCATGGGGAGCGGGAGGGTTAGGATAGCGACAAGGAGTGCCGCCAGTAGTCTACTCGTCTTCATCGCGGAACCTCCTGTTGTTTTTCTTGCCGAAATCGCGGTTGCCCTTGAAGGGTTTTCCGGAATCTCTTGGGCCTCTGAATCCTCTGGCTCCTCTGGGAGTTCTAGTGTCTCTAGGACTTCTAGTATCTCTGGGAATTCTGCGGTCTTCGCGGTCTTCGCGGCGTTCGCGTACCTTGACGGGTTCTTTGCGGTCGAGGGAGTGGAACTTGAAGTTGCGGATGTCGGCACCTTCGTTCTCCTCCTGTTCGTCCAGGCGCTTCTTGAATTCGCGGTTCTGCTTGAAGCGGCGCTTCTCGGCCATCTGGCGCTTCTCCTCCTCCGTCTTGACAGCGCCGCCTTCCTCGCGGAACACCTTCATCTTGCCGTCGAACATCTGGTATTTGCGGAACTCGCATTCCAGGCTGCCGTTGTATACGGGAATCTTGATGCTGGGCTTCAGCCCTATCTGGTCGAAGCACTCTTCACGGTAGGACAGTATCCAGGCGTCGTTGCCCGTAAACTGGTGCTTCAGGCGTTCGCCAATCATCTTGTAGGTACCTAGGAGGTCGGGCGTGGAGATGCGCTCGCCGTAGGGCGGATTGGTCACCATGATGCTCTTCTGCTGAGGCTGGGTGAAGTTCTTGAAGTCCTGCTCTGCCACGGTGATGTCGCTGGTCAGGCCGGCGGCCTTCACATTGAGGCGTGCCGTGTTGACGGCCTTGATGTTGATGTCATAGCCGTAGATGTGGTGGTGGAACTCACGTTCCATCGAGTCGTCGTTGTAGATGGAGTCGAACAGCTCGCGGTCGAAGTCGGGCCACTTCTCGAAGGCATACTCCTTGCGGAACAGCCCGGGAGCCATGTTGTGGGCAATAAGGGCTGCCTCGACGAGCAGGGTGCCCGAGCCGCACATGGGGTCGATAAAGTCGCACTCTCCCTGCCATCCCGTCATCAGGATCATACCGGCGGCCAGCACCTCGTTGAGCGGTGCCTCTACCGACTCCTGCCGGTAGCCCCTGCGGTGCAGCGACTCGCCGCTGGAGTCGAGGCAGAGCGTACACTCGCTTTTGCCCGGAGCCACGTCGGCGATGTGGATGTGCAGCCGCAGGTCGGGGTTGGCGATGCTGATATTCGGCCGTTGCCCCGTCTTCTCACGGAACTGGTCGACGATGGCGTCCTTCACCTTGTAGGCCACGAACTTGGAGTGGCGGAATTCCTCGGAGAATACCACCGAGTCGACGGCAAACGTCCTGTCGAGGGTGAGGTACTCCGTCCAGTCTATCTCCTTGACACCCTCGTAGACATCGTCTGCCGACAAGGCTTGGAAGCGCTTGATGGGTTTCAGGATGCGGATGGCGGTGTGTAGCTGGAAATTGGCGCGGTACATCATTTCCAAATCACCGGTGAAGGAGACCATGCGGCGTCCTTCCTGTACGTTGCTTGCGCCCAATTGCGTCAATTCCTTCGCCAGGACGGGTTCCAGTCCCATGAAGGTCTTGGCGATTAGTTCGAACTGTTGTGTCATTACGATATTTAATAAATATGGTGCAAAGATACAAATAAAATATAATTTTTGCCTCATTATTGATAATTATTTTGTAATTTTGCCCGTGAATCTGTGTATTCAGCATATCTTTAACAGCTTTTGTCACGTTTATGTTGCTGCTTTTTACCCTTAGCTCGCTGTTGCGACTGGACATCCTGATATGGGTGGCGGGTGTTCCGCTGCTCCTCATCGGTTTGCTGCTGCTGGTCATCCAGCAACGGCAGGCACGGCAGTTGGCTGTCGACCTGGAACAGATGAAGAAGATGAAGCGTCACAGCATCGAGTACGACCTGGTGCTGAAGGCGATGAAGCTCTGCGTGTGGCATCTCGACGTACAGAGCCATCTGGTGACCTTTGAGACCGACTACCGCGACAAGCCCAACAGTCTGTGTCCCCAGCCCGATACCAAGTTGGAGGATGTCTGTGCCCTGATGTCGCCCGATGATGCCGGGAAAATTGCCAAGGGTATGGAAGACCTCATGGCCGGTCGTCTGGACGAGCAACACCTGCAGTACCGGATAAAGCCTCCCGGCAGCAGTGCCGCCTACTGGTCTGAAGGCTATGCTACGATTGACAAGCGCGGCATGGACGGCAAACCGCTGACCATTGTGGGCACCTCGATGCGCATTGACGACCAGAAGGAGATAGAACGGGAACTGATAGAGGCGCGCAACAAGGCCGAGGAGAGCGACCGTCTGAAGTCTGCCTTCCTGACCAACATGTCGCATGAGATCCGCACGCCGCTCAATGCCATTGTGGGGTTCAGCGAGGTGCTGCTGGAGGTACAGGACGAAGCGGAACGGGCAAACCTGGTGCGGCTGATACAGGAGAACAACGACCACTTGCTGCGCCTCTTCGACGATATGGCCAACATGTCGAGGCTAGAGGCCGGTAGCGGGGCTGTCAGGAAGACACGCTTCCCGCTGTCGGTCCTGTTCCGCGAGCTGGCCGACAAGTATGCCGTGGCAGCCCGTAAGAAAGGACTTGCCATTGTGGTGGAAGACGAGGGGAATGCCCCTGACCTCTATACCGACCGTGAACGGTTGGCTGAGATACTGAACCAGCTGATGAGCAATGCCGTGAAGTTCACGGAGCAGGGCAGCATCACGCTGGGCGGTGAGGCGACGGACGACGAGATGCTGCGGATATGGGTGCGCGACACGGGCAAGGGCATTCCTGAAGACCAGTGCAACGACCATCTCTTCGAGCGTTTCGTCAAGGTAGACGAGTTTGTGGCAGGCACCGGACTGGGACTCGCCATCAGCCGCAGCCTGGCCCAGAGCCTTGGCGGCAGGGTGGGGGTGACATCGGTACCGGGTGAAGGCTCCTGCTTCTGGGTGGAGCTGCCCGTCGGCTGAACAGGGCGCGACACTAATGTATCGTACGATGACATGCACAGAGCGAAGATAGCATTTATCGGCAGGGCAGCCCGCTATTCCCCCAACAGCGTTGGCAAGGACACTGCCATTCTCGCTGCTGTGCGCCGACAGCTCCTGGGGCGCGGCTATGACTGTGCCGACATCGTGTGGGAAGACCGTCCTGCCGACATCGACGAGGCCGATGCCTACGTGTCGATGGGACGTCTGCAGGATACCCTGAACTGGCTGGGCGACTACGAACGGCAATGGGTGCCGGTGGTCAACGCCACGGCCGGCATTATGATTTGCAAGCAGCGTTGTCTGCTGATGAAGCTGCTGGAGGGCGACTTCCCCGTACCTCCCCTTGTCGGTGGCGACAGCTACTGGGTGAAGCGTGGCGACACCTTCACCGAGACGGCTGCCGATGTGCAGTATGCTGCCGACCGTGCCACGGCCGACCGGTTGTGCGAGGAGATGCTACAGCGAGGGGTGCTGATGGTTGACGTGCGCGCCCATATCACGGGCGACCTGGTGAAGTTCTACGGAGTACGGGGCACGGGATTCTTCCGCTGCTACTATCCTGGCGACGATGGTGACTGGAAGTTGGGCCATGAGGTACACAACGGCAAGCCCCACCATTATGCCTTCGACCGGCAGGCCCTGCAGCAGCTGACAGAACGGGTGGCAAGCCTGGTCTGTCTGGATGTCTATGGCGGCGACTGCATCATACGTCCTGACGGACAGCCTGTGCTGATTGACCTCAACGACTGGCCCAGTTTCTCACGCTGTCGCGACGAGGCCGCCCAGGCCATCGCCGAACGGGTGATACAAAGAATAGAAAAAACGGATGAGTGGTAATACAAATAGAACGCGCGCGTACCTTTTCGACTATGGCGGTACGCTGGATACGGGCGGACAGCACTGGGGCAAGACCATCTGGCATGCCTACCGGCAACTGGACATCCCCGTAGACGAGGCCGCCTACCGTGATGCCTACGTGGCTACGGAGCGTGCCTTGGGCAGTGAGCCGCTCATCGGCAGCAACGACACCTTCCGCCAGACGCTTGACGTGAAGCTGCGCATGCAACTGCAGCAGCTGGGGCCGATCGGCTACCATGCCCGTCTGCTGGAACTGCTCTATGAAAGCACCCGCCGGCATACCGCCCATAGCCGCAGCATCCTCATGACGTTGAAGGAGCATGCCACGCTGGGACTGGTCAGCAACTTCTACGGCAACCTGCCGGTGGTGCTGCGCGAGTTCGGACTGAGCGACTGCTTCAGCTGTGTGGTGGAGTCGGCGGCGGTGGGGGTGAGAAAGCCCGACACCCGTATCTTCACCATCGCCGTGAAACAGCTGGGAATGTCCCCCGGCGAGGTAACCGTGGTGGGCGACAGCTATGCCAACGACATCGTACCAGCCCATGCCGCTGGCTGCCATACGGTATGGCTGCGCGGAGAACCGTGGTCGGCTGTGCCGGCATCAACACCGGCCGCCGACAGTGTTATTCAAGAATTAAAGGAATTGTTGTGAGGAAGAAACTAAGCATCATACTCCTGCTACTGACAGGAATGCTCTGCCTGCCCTTGCAGGCCCAGCAGATGATTACCGGCCATATTGTCGACGCAGCGACGGGCGACAGCATCGGCTTTGCCAGTGTGCAGTACAAAGGTCGCCAGATGGCTGCCGTCTCCGATAAGCGTGGCCGCTTTGTCATCCGTCAGATAGTCGGTGGCAAGCTGACGTTCAGTGCCGTAGGCTACAAGCCCCGCACGGTGAGCGTCACGTCGACCACCAACTGGCTGCTCATCAGCCTGAAGCCTGATACCAAGACGCTCAAGGAGGTGACGGTGCGTGCCAAGCGGCGACGCTATAGCCGTAAGAACAACCCCGCCGTGGAGCTGATGAAGAAGGTGATAGAGCACAAGAAGAAAACCGACCTCTCGAACCGTGACTACTACCAGTACACGAAGTACCAGAAACTGACGCTGGCCGTCAACGACATCACGCCGGAGATGATGGCCAATCCGAGGTATAACAAGTTCCAGTGGCTGGTAGACCAGGTGGAGAAATGTGAGTGGACGGGCAAGATGATACTGCCCGCCAGCGTCGACGAGACCGTCACGCAGCATGTCTACCGCAAGTCGCCACACGCCGAGAAGGATATCATCAGGGGACAGAAGTCGACGGGTGTCAACGACTTCTTCCAGACGGGCGACATCCTGAATACGGTGTCGAAGGACATCTTTACCGACGTGAATATCTACGACGACCAGGTGCGCCTGCTGCAGCATCCCTTTACCTCACCCATCGGCAGCGGTGCCATCTCCTTCTACCGCTACTATATCGAGGACACACTGAAGATAGACCGTGACTCGTGCATCCATGTACACTTCCTGCCCAACAATCAGCAGGACTTCGGATTCCGTGGCGACCTGTACATCCTCAAGGACTCGACATACCAGGTGAAGCGCTGCGAGCTGATACTGCCCAACCAGACCGATGTCAACTTCGTGGAGAGTCTGCGCGTGGTGCAGGAATTCACCAAGTTGCCGACTGGCGAGTGGGTGCTGTCGGTGGATGACATGATTGTCGAGATGGTTGTCTTTGAGTTCCTGCACAAGGGTGTGGCACTCCGTACCACCCGCCTGTCGGACTATTCGTTCGAGGAGATTCCCAAGAAGCTGTTCAGAGGCAGGGAGAAGACAACCATCGACCCCGATGCGCGCCTGATGGACGACCAGTTCTGGGAGGAGCACCGCAAGGCAGAGCTGACGCGCGGCGAACGCTCGATGGACCAGTTCCTGAAGGGAATGCAAAGCACTCGTGGCTTCAAGATTATCCTGTCAGGCCTGAAGATGCTCATCGAGAACTTCATTGAAACCGGCAAGAAGAGCAAGATTGACATCGGACCCGTTCTCTCCACCTTCAGCTCCAACTTCATCGACGGCTTCCGCCTCCGCCTGGGGGCGCAGACCACCGCCAACCTCTCGCCCCACCTCTTCTTCAAGGGGTATGTGGCCCGTGGCTTCAAGAGCCATAACAACTACTACAGCGGTCAGGTGACATGGGCACTGAACCGAAAGAAATACCTGCCCGACGAGTATCCCAAGCGCAACATCTCGTTCCTTTCCGCCTATGACGTGACGGCACCGTCGGACAAGTATGTCTCTACCGATAAGGACAATATGTTCACGTCGCTGCGCTGGACGACCGTCGACGCTATGATCTTCTACAACCGCCAGCAGCTGACCTTCGAGCGCGAGGAGCTGTGGGGACTGCGCACCCTGGTGAGTGCCAAGACTGAGAAGAGCAAGGCCGGTGGCGTGCTGGCCTTCAGGGACTTCCGTACCACGGAGCTGCATGCCGAGGTGGAGTATTCGCCGGGTGCCCTCTACGTCAACAACAAGATGAACCGTATGAAGGTCAACCGCGACGCACCCGTCTTCAAGCTCAGCCACACGATGGGCTTCAAGGGGCTGCTGGGTGCCGACTACCATTTCAACTATACCGAAGCCAGCATCTTCAAGCGTTTCTGGCTGAGCAGCTGGGGCCGTCTTGACTTCTTTACCAGGGCCGGCATACAGTGGAACCAGGTGCTGTATCCCCTGCTGTGCATGCCTGCCGCCAACACCTCATATATCAGCAGCAAGCAGACTTTCAACCTGCTGAAGAATATGGAGTTCCTCAACGACCGCTTTGTGAGCGTCGACATCAACTGGGACATGCAGGGAAAGATACTCAACCGCATCCCGCTCATCAAGAAGCTGCGCTGCCGGGAGATCATCGGTGTGAAGATGCTATGGGGCGGCCTGTCCGACAAGAATAATCCCTTCCTGGAGAAAAATGCCGGCAGCACGGTGCTGATGCCCTTCCCCGAATGGACGCACGTGATGAACCCGAAGGTGCCCTACTGGGAAATCTCCGTCGGACTGCGCAGCATCTTCCGCTTCTTCCAGGTGGAGTATGTGCGGCGCATGAACTACAACGACTTCTCGCACGGCCATAAGAACAGCGTGCGCTTTGGTTTTACCATGATGTTCTGAACAAATGAAGTACGCCATCATAGCAGCAGGAGAGGGCAGCCGACTGAAGGCTGAGGGTATCAGCGACCCCAAGCCGCTGGTGAAGGTGGGCGGTGAGTGTCTCATCGACCGACTGATACGGATCTTTATGGACAACGATGCCGAGGAGATTATCTGCATCTGCAACGGCGATACGACCAGAGTAGCCAGTCATCTGGCAACCTTGCAACGTGACGGACTGCGCGGTCGTCCCGTGCCGTTGCGCTTCCTTGTCAAGAGCACGCCGTCGTCAATGCACAGCTTCTTTGAAATCAGCAGCTACCTGACCGACGGCCCCTTCGTGCTGACCACGGTGGACACCATCTTCCGTGAACGGGAGTTTGCCGCTTTCGTCAGCGACTTCCGCCATACCGGCTACGACGGACTGATGGGAGTCACCGACTATGTCGATGACGAGCGGCCGCTGTATGTGCAGACCGACGATAAGATGAACATCACGGGATTCTTCGACAGCCGGCACCATTGCCGCTATGTCTCTGGCGGTATCTACGGTCTCACCACATCGGCCATCTTCACACTCAACAACTGTATCGCCCGCTCGGAGAGAAGGATGCGTAACTTCCAGCGAGCACTGATAGCCGATGGTCGACGGCTGCAGGCCTGGCCGTTCAGCAAGGTACTCGACATCGACCATGCCTCCGATATCCTACAGGCTGAACAGCTGCTGGCCTCCAACGTATAAATACAAAAAAAAACTAGGGATATCTCACGACATTCCTAGCTCTTTCTAACTAACTTATTATCAACTATTCATTACTCATTCTAAAACTTTTCCGATGCAAAGATACACACAAAATCAATACGTTAGCAAAAAAAATAAGAAAAATAACACGTAAACGTTTGCGAGATTGCGCATTTTTTTGTAACTTTGCCACCGCTAACTACTAATTATGAACAACAAGAAGTTACATCGTACCTCGTTAAAGGACCTCGCCAGAGAACTGAACGTCAGTATTGCTACCGTCAGCCGAGCCTTGCGCAGCTCTCCTGAAATCGGCAAGGAGATGCAGCAACGCGTAAAAGATCTGGCCAAGAAACTGAATTACCGCCCCAACCCCTTTGCCCAGAGTCTTCGCAAGGAGGCACCAAAGGTAATCGGTGTCGTGGTACCCAACCTTGTAACCCACTACTATGCTGCCGTGCTCGACGGTATCGAGGACGAGGCTCGTCGTGCCGGCTATAGCGTCATCAGTGCCAACAGCCATGAGCGTTTCGAGGATGAGATGCATGCTATCGACAACTTTATCAGCTTGCATGTAGAGGGCATCATTGCCTGTCTGGCGCAGACCACCACCGACTATCATCACTTTGAGGAGATTGCCGAGATGGGTATTCCGCTGGTGTTCTTCGGACGTACCTGTCTCACCGACCAGTTCTCGTGTGTCACGGCCAATGGCGACGAGGCCGCCCAGATGGCCACACAGCATCTGATAGATACCGGCAGCCGCCGCATCGCCTTCCTCGGTGGTCCTAACCACCTTGATATGGTGCGCCGCCGCAAGCACGGCTACCTGGAGGCACTGCGCGACAGCCGCATTCCCATCGACCGCGAGATGGTGGTTTGCGGAAAGATAGACTACAACGTAGCCCTTGAGGCTGCCGAGCAGCTGCTGCGCCGTGAGGACCGGCCCGATGCCATTCTGGCTTTCAACGATATCATCACCTTTGCCGCCTTTACGGCCATCAAGAACTGTGGACTGCGCATTCCAGAGGATGTGGCACTCATCGGCTTTACCGACGATGTGCATGCCGCCTACGTCACGCCGCGCATGTCGGCCATCGAGGACCAGTCGCACCTGATGGGTGTTACCGCCTGTCAGCTGCTGCTCAAGAGCATTGCAGGCGATGCGAAGGTGTATAAGGAGATAGTACCCCAGCAGTTGGTTATCCGCGACACGTCGGCAAAGAACCGGACGTAAGGCGGTCGTTTTTGAAATAGCAGAAGCTGTGAATACCAGAATACTGAGCGGGAGCGTACTCAAGCTGTTGGCCGTCGTCACGATGGGCATCGACCATCTGGCATTGTTCCTGCTATCCCGTCAGGAAGCCTTTGTTGCCCCCGCTATTACTGTTTTGGGCAAAGGCATCAGCTACTATTTCCTGATGCGCTGTATCGGTAGACTCGCCTTTCCGCTGTTCGCCTTCTTGCTGGTGGAGGGTTTTCTCCATACGCGCGACCGTGTGAGGTATGGCATCAACCTGTTTGTCTTTGCGCTGATTTCCGAAATCCCCTGGGTGCTGTTGCATAGCGGCACGCTGCGCCTTACCGGCCATAATGTGATGTTCACCTTGTTGCTGGGCTTCTTCGCACTCTATGCGATAGAACAGTACCGGCAAACCAATCCGAAGCGGTTGACAGCCATCCTGTTGGGACTGTTATGTTTCTCATTCCTTTTCAGAGCCGACTACAACGGTTCCGGCTTTGCCTTCATCGTCATGCTCTATGCCCTGCGCCGCCACCTGCTGCTGAGTGCTGTCATCGGCAGCTGTATGTTGCCGATGAAGTGGATGGCAGGGCTGGCCTTCATCCCCATCAGCATGTACAATGGCAAGCGTGGCTTCATCCATGGCATCATCGCCAAATACAGCTTTTATGCGTTCTATCCGGCTCATCTGATGCTCATCTACTGGATACTCACGCATTCGTAGGATGCAAAGACTGGTGTGTCTGTTGTCAACGGGGCTGTAACCTTTAGTGATGATGTTACATTTGAGAAAGTTTTTGACACTTTTCGCAAAGCATATATATAATTTGTTTAGTAACTTTGCACCCAAAATGACAAAACTTATTAATTTCACTTTATTATTAACTAACAAATTAACGTTATGAAGAAATTTTTTACGCTTATTGCAATGGCCTTGATGGCCGTGAGTGCTAACGCACAAGCTGAAACCGACATCGCTCTTGATGCTGCTGCCTGGAGCTGGGGATGGAATTCATCGGTAGCTGTTGATGAAGGTGTGATGACAGTAACACTGACTGGTGATTATGGTGCTGCTGGTACTGGATGGGATCCCGTACAAGACTGGTCTGGCTATGCCAAGATTTGTGTTGTGTTTGAAAGCTACACCGGTGGCTGGGGACAGTTGGTTCTGAAGTTCAGCGATGATACTGAAATTACGCAGTCTTTTGGTGAAATGACTTCCCAGAAAACGATTACTTTGGATTTTGAAGGCAATGCAAAAGCTACTGGCGTGAGGCAGTTCTCTATTCAGGGAGGAACTAGTAATCCCGTGATAAAAGTAAGCCGCGTTTATCTTGTGGAGAAGCTGGAATATCAGGAGCCTGTTAGTGTCAACTTTGATGCGGAGTCTGGTTTTATTCCTGCTGAGAATCTCACCTCTTTCACTGATGCTGCCAAGGTTGAGTTTACCGTGAATGCTACAGGTGAGACGCTATCGAAGTATTATGGCTGGGGAATTGGTAAGATTGAGAGTGCCAATGCTGCCATCGATGCCCTGGATTACGCTTTGAAGAATGAGGGTGACAACGTGTATGTTACCACAATCAAAGAATTGCGCCCTGCTCTTGAGGCAGATGCTCCCGAAAATGGTGTAAAGGGTCTTAACTGGGTAATGTGGGGCCAAGGTGGAAGTGAAGGCAATGTCTTTGTCCGTAAGAGCATCACGGTCTATGAAGTGAAGGGTGCTTCCACCGCTATCAGCGCTGTGAAGACTGTCAACACTCAGAATGCTGTTCGCTACAACCTCGCTGGTCAGAAGGTAGATGCTGCTTACAAGGGTGTTGTGATCGAGAATGGTAAGAAATTCGTGGTGAAGTAAGGACAACCACTGTTAACTAACTTTATAACTATAGAAAGGTGGCGGCTCCGCAATGGGGCCGCCACACTTATTTCTTCTGGTTTTATTCTCAGTTTTTGTAGAACTTGCGGTCTACCTTGCCGTTGTAGGTGCGCTTGACGGCATCCACACGCTCATAGAGCAGAGGCACCTTGTAGGCTTCGAGCCTCGACTTGAGGTGGCGGGCGATGACCTTTTTGTCCAAGGGACCATCGCCGTCGGTCACCACGAGCAGCTTCAGGGCATGCTCCATGATAGGATGGGGCACGGAGATGCAGATACAGTCCTTCACGCAGGGCAGCGACATGGCAGCATCTTCCACCTCGGTGGGGGCTACCTTGTAGCCGCCGATGTTGATGACATCGCTCTCACGCCCCGACAGGCGTAGCATGCCCTCCTCGTCGATGTGGCCGATATCGGAGGTGTAGACGGTGTCGTTGCGCAATATGGTGGCCGTCAGCTCTGGGTCGTTGATGTAGCCGCTGCACAATGTGTCACCCTGACAGGAGATAAGCCCCTCGGGGGTGATGATGATGCGCGAATGGCTCATGGGGCGACCCAGACAACCCTGCATACAGCGGCCGTCGTTGAAGTCGTAGGTCGAGATGATGCCCGTCTCAGTAGAGGCGTAGGTGTTGTACATGCGGGTGTTGGGCAGCAGTTCGCAGAGGCGCAGCATGTCGGCATGAGCCAGCGGGGCACCGCCCGACTCGATGAAGTCAATCTTATTGGCATAGGCTGACAGCCGCTCGGCGCAGAACTGCATGAGCATGCGGATGGTGGCAGGCACGAAGAAGGTGGCCACCTTGGAGGCCGGATAGTCGAGGGCACGGAAGAAGGCATTGACATCCTTCATGCCGTCGATGATGTAGAGTGTAGCACCGAGCAAGATGACGGGATAAATCTTCGACAGGCTGCCAATGTGGTTCAGCGGACCGTTGATAATAAACAGCAGGTCGTGGCTGAACAGTTGGCCCTCAATCAGGTTCTCGGCATCGGCCACGATGGTGCGGTGACTGATGATGACACCCTTCGACCGACCGGTGGTGCCGGTGGTGTAGAGGATGTCGGCAATGCCGAAGGTGCCACCCTCAGGGGGCGTAGACAGCGAGTCGCTGATTTCGCGGTATAGCTCATCGGGCGTGTTCTTCTCCAACGGTGCCGCCACGCTGCCTGCCAGATGGATGGCAAAGTAGGTGACGAGGAAGTCGATGGTCTGTGTAGCCCGGAAAGTGATGATGCGGCCGGCAGGATACAAAGTGGCACGCTCGCAGACGCGACGGTACAGTTCCCTATAGGTGACCGTCTCGTCATCGCAGATGACAGCCGGCTTGTCAGGATAGCGTTCCGCATCCTGGCGCAGGTAGTCTTCGAGTGTCATACGGCTTTGAGCTTGTTTTCTACCATCGCCACCAGGCTGTCGAGCGATTTGAGGTTCTTGGGTGTGGCATCGGCAGCATCCAGCTGGATGCCGTACTCATCGGAGAGCGTCATCAGGATGGTGGTGACCCCTAAGGAGTCGAGTTCGCTGAACAGGAAATCAGAGTCAAGGTCTACCAGCGGTAGCGCGTCTTCTAATAGTTGGCGGATTCTTTCTTTCATATTACTGTTTTTTTTAATGGGTTTTATAGGGTAAATGGATATTTATGGATTTGACAGGGTGATGGTGAGGTTGGGAGCGATCCCTTCGGCGGCATAGCGGGCCACACAGCAACGGTCGGCATCGGCCATAACGGCATCAACGCGGATGTCGCTATGCGTGAGTGCCAGCAGGAGGGCTGTCTCACCCCATCCCTCGTCGGTGATGGTGAGGTGGCCGTCGGCAGGAACAGGCAATTCCTGCGGATGCTTACGCCAGTAGCGCAGACGGCGGTTGACGGCCGTGGCAATCTCCACGCCACGGTAGCGGTAGCGGTCGGCTACGAAGGCCGACGGTCTCTTGTCGGCTCCCAGCAGCAGGTTGCGCAGCGTCAGCGGACGGCGGCGGTAGCCCTTGCGGTCGGCCACTATCCAGCGGTAGATGAGCGGTGGGAAGATCCACGCCATGAGCACTACGGAGAACATGCCGACGATAGTCACCTCGGCCAGGGAGCGGAGGGCAGGATGTTGCGCCACGATGAGTGTGCCGATGCCGATGAACATGATGAGCGCAGAGAGGATGATGGAGTGCTTGTACGAGGCCAGCATCTTACGACGATAGGCGTATTCGTAGCAGGCTCCCTCGGTCATAAAGATGGTGTAGTCGTCGCCCTGACCGAAGATGAAGGTGGCCAGGATGACGTTGACAATATTGAACTGCATGCCCAGAAGGGCCATCAGTCCGAGGATCCACAGCCAGCTGACGGCCATCGGCAGGAAGGAGAGCATGGCCAGCTCGATATTGCCCAATGAGAACCAGAGGAAGATGAATACGATGAATCCGCAGGCCAAGCCGATGTAGTTGAAGTCATCGGACAGGCGGTTGGCCATCGCGCTGTTCATGCTGCTCATATTGAAGCTGTAGGTCAGCGAGTCGCTGTTATTGAGGAGCTGGCGCACGTGGTCGGTATGTGCAGCAGGCGTGGTGAGGACATCGACCACCTCGCCTTGGTGGCTGCCCGACAGCAGGGAGGGAACATCCGCCGGCGACCATTCTTCCACCGGCGTGGTAAGGATGTCGCGGAACTCGTCGAAAGAATGGGATGCAAAGCCAGCATGGAGGGCGGCAGCGTCAAGGGCAGTCAACAGATTGTCGCGATGGTGGGCTGTCCATGTATTCCAGCGGTCGATGCGCCGTTGCCGCTCGGCCTTAGAACAATGGAACTGGCGGTTGTCAGCAATATGGTCTACGTAACCGGAGTCGCGCAGGGCCTCATAGAGGGGATGAAGGGCAGCACTGTGGTCGAGGGCGGCATCTTGCGTTCTGTCGGTCATCAGGACATACACCTTCTGCTCGGCGGCAGAGCCGGTCATCATTTTCTGGAAGTAGACCATGTCGGCCTTCTGCTCGTCGGTCATATAGTTGATGTGGCTCATATTGGCATCGAAGGTGGTCTGCATGCTGAACCAGCCGAAGACGAGGGTGAGCACGATAACGGGAATGACCACCCACGGCTTGTCATCGAGGGTGATATGGCCTATCCGGTGCAGGAAGGTATTGCTGGTCTGGCGGCTGTCCTTGCGGGCGGCATGCGGCAGGTAGAGCAATACGAAGAGGATGGTGCCGATGAGCAGCAGGGAACTGAACAGTCCCAGGTCGCGCAGGGCCACCGACTGCAGGGGCACCAGTGTCAGGAAGGCTCCTACGGTGGTGATGTTGCCGATGAGCAATGGCATGACGATGTCTTTCAGCGAGCTGCGCATATCGCCGGCATGTGCCAGGTGGTCGATGAGGTGCAGCGGGTAGTTGACGGCAATGCCCAGAATGACCGATGAGATGCCGATAACGATGATGGACACATCGTTGTGGAGCAGCGATACACCGCCCATGGCGAAGAGCCATCCCCAGCCGATGGACACGATGATGAGCAGCAGGTTGCGCACGTTACGCAGCGAGAAGTAGAGCAACAGTACGATGAGCACCACGGCAAGGGCCACGGAGAGCATGCTGTCGGTCTTGATCTGGTTGGCATTGCTCACAGCGATGACAGGACCGCCCGTATAGTGGATGCTGACGGCCGGTGACTGCTCCGCCACACTGGCTGCCACGCTGTCGAGCATGGTGAGCAGGCGGGCATTGTGTACCGTTTCGCTGGCTCCGTAGGGAGAACCAAGGATGACAATGGCACGGCTGAGGTCTGGTGAGAAGATGTAGCCGTCGTACAGTTCATAGCTGATGCCTGACTGCGACTGTTGCAACTGTGACACGACGGGTGTAAAAAGGTTGAGGGGGTCGCGCTGGATGTTCTCCGACAGCAGACCACTGGCGGGAAACAGCAGCATCTGCTTGTCTTGTTCCAATTGCTGAAGGGCATAGCCTGGCTGACTGAGCACGCTATCCATACGGGCATAGTCATCCTCGGTCAGGAAATAAGGGATATGGTGGTAGGTGTAGTCCATCACCTCAGTCATCTTCGAGAGGTCTACCTGTGCCATGACATCACGGATGACATGCGCCGTATCGTATGACGGCAGTACCTCAAGGAAGGTCTCTATGGCCGAGACAAGGTCATCGGGGCTGGCAGCCTCTGCCGTGTCACGACTCTGGAAGATGGCCAGCAGGCGGTTAGCTCCCGCCTCGTTCTGATAGACGCGAACTGCCCGCTGGTGACGGGCATCCAGCGGCAGGAACTCGGAAATGTCCTCCTTATAGCCCAGCTGCAGCAACAGCCATACCAAGGCAGATGACAACACTAGAAAGGAGAGCAGGCGCAGCGTGCCATGCTTCCTCAGGTAGTCGTATATGCTCAGTATGAAGTCGGTCATCGGATATCAGAGAGGCAGACTTTGCTTGCTGTTGATGGGGTTGGCATAGATGCCCAGGAAGATGTCCTTCAGCTGGTCGATGTCACAAGTGTCGTACTTCTCCAGAGTGTTGAGACGCTTGATGAAGGCCTCGCGCTGCTGCTGTGTGTAGTAGCTCTGGTAGCGCGTGCTGCCATAGCGCAAGTCGTGGGCAATGTAGTTGTTGGGGTACAAGCGGTAGGCGCTGTTGATACGACGGTCAATCAGTTGGGCTACGGCCTTGTGGTACTCGTTGTTGGTAAGGTCGCTGAAGGCACTCAGCTCTACGGCAGTAATCGGACGGCAAATCTCGAAATGCACGCGACCCTTGAACTGCAGCACACCGGTGAGGATGCTGTTCAAATCCTCGCCAGGTTTCTTAGTGTACTTGGCATACTGCGACTCATACAGCTCCAGCGTCTTCAGAATGTCGCACGACTCCCACTCATAGGAGACGGAGACCGGCACGATGTGCAGGTCGTCGAGGGCTTTCACCTTATTGTCGGGTTCGCTCATGCAGAACATCTTGATGATGCCCTGATCGGTAGCGTCGCAGCCGTCCTTCGTGCGGCCGTTGCGTTGGGCAATCCATACCGACTGGTGCTTCTCCTGAATGACATAGCGCATGTATTCCGACAGGTGCAGCGAGGCGCGGTAGAAGTCCTTGATGTTACCGCCGGGACGCTCCACCTTGAACATCTTGTTGCACTTGCCGATGTCAATGACCAGCTGGTTGACCATCAGGTTGGCTCCGAAGGTAATCTCGCTGGTGTCGAAACCGCCCTTGACAAACGAATACTGCAGCAGACTGGAGTCGAGCATGATGTCGCGGTGGTTGGAGACGTAGAGGTATGACTCATTAGGGTCGAGACGCTCCAAACCGGAACAGCTGAATTCGGAGATGCTTTCATCGATGACGCGCTGGTTGACCATCTTCATCGTCTCTTCCTGGAAATGGCGGACGGTGCGGTAGCCAGCGATACGTTTGCGTACATCCTCCAAGGGCATGTCAGGATAGACATACGAGGCGATGATGGGGAACGAGGTGCTGTTGGCGATACGCTGCATGGCATCGGGTATCTCGTCTTCATAGTACGGACGGATGTCATCGAACTTGGGATTCTTCTTAATCGTTTGCATGGGTATTGTAAGGATATTCTGAATTAGTGAATTATTTCGTGAAACCATTGCAGGAAACGGTCCATCCACTGACGGCTCTCTGCTGTGCCCTTGGTCGGGGTAGCTCCGAAGCCGTGACCGCCGGTTTGATATTGGATGTATGTGTGGGGCACGTTGTTGGCGGAGAGTGCTGAGTCAAGCAACTCGGAGTTGTGGTAGTCGACGATGGGGTCGTCCTTGCAGTTGACGAGGAATACCGGCGGACAGTCGACAGGAATATGACGCTCCAGTGACAAAGAGTCGCGCAAGCGGCGGTTGCCCTTCTTGTTGTCGCCCAGCAGGGCACGGCGTGAACGCTTGTGGACGCACGGCTCCGACATGGTAACGACGGGATAGATGGGAACGATAAACGCCGGATACTCAGAAGGAGGGAACAGCGTGGCTGCCGACATCACCAGATGACCACCGGCAGAGAAGCCCATAACTCCTATTTTCGACAGGTCGATGCCATACTCCTCGTGATGGCTGCGCACGTAGCGAAGTGCCTGACGCAGGTCATCCTGCGGGTCTGGGTAGCGGTTGCCACGGAAGAGATAGCGGTAGTGGGTGATGAAAGCCGGTACGTAGGCCGTGCGGTAGCGTAGCACGAAGGCAGAGATGCCGTTCTTGTTCAGCCAACGGGCTACATCGTGGCCTTCCGACTCGATGTCATGCCAGAAATAGCTGCCGCCAGGACAGACGATGACGCAGGGATTGTTGCTGCCTGGCACCAGGTAGGGAAACATCTGGACCTTCTTATGGTGTGGCGTGTCCTCCCAGATGTTGGTCTGGGCCATGCCGTAGTGTCCGAGGGTAGCGAACAGGATAAGGAGGAGTAGACGGTTCAGCATTTCTGTAACTTGTTGATGATGTAATTCAAACCCAGGATGGCCTCGCAGGTGTTAATGGCGGTAAGTGCTACTCCGCAGAAGCCGTGGAGGTTGTTGCTCTGGCCCGTCAGCAGGAGGTTGCGCACCTTTGTCACCACAGGCAGCTGTGAGAGGGTGATGTTCTTCCAGTCCTTGCTGAAACCATACAGACTGCCGTCTTTGACGGAGTAAAAGTCGCGGATGGTCAGCGGCGACGAGGAGTTGATGTCTTCGATGATGTCGCGGAAGCCTGGGTGTATCTCTTCTATCTGGTTCAGTAGCAGTTCGGTCATCTCGGCTTTCCACTGTATGTAGTCATCGCCGCGACGGCCTACCGTTGTGTCCTCCCAACGGCGCACCCGCTCGAAGTTCATGGGGGCCGTCACCAGCACCTTCCGGCTGTATGCCGACTGGTTGGGTTCTGGCGGTGTCATTATCAGGAATCCTAACGGCCACGGACGGTCTAAGCGCCCGAAATTCCATACATCGTCATAGCGTGACATGTAGTATTCTGAGTGGTTGATGTATGGGAAGCTGTTTTCGCGCACCTTAATATACAATGCGAAGGCAGAGTAGGCGTTGGGTATCTCATCAAGACGCTGGCGGAAAGCCTTGGGGAAGGCCTGCTCGGGCATCATGCTTAACAGGGTGCAGGGATGGATGTCGGAGATGTAGTAGTCGGCACGGTATTCCTGCTTGTTCTTGCAACGCACATATTGTACTTGACGGTCGGTCACCTCTACCCACTCTACCGGACTGTTGCTGATGACCTGTCCGCCATTCTCCTCTATCACGGATGCCAAAAGGTTGGCAAACTGGTAGCTGCCACCCACAAAGCGCTCGGAACCGATGATGTATAGTGTGCTGATGATGGCATGGATGTAGGCCGGTGTCTGGTTGTGACGACCACCGTAGAAGGGGTTCATATAGGCTGCGACGCTGCGCAGGCGGGGATTGGTGAGATACTTCGCAATGAAGTCGTTGGCAGACATGAGGAATTCCTCGGAATGGGTTACCACGAACTCTTTGGCAGGGCGAAGGTAGAAGAGATCTACCTCATCAGTCACTCTGAAGATGGCTTCGACATAGCGTCGCAGGTTCTCCTCCTCGTCAGGAAAATAGCTGGCCAGTGACTTCACGAAGCCCTCCTTACCCTTGGCAATACGGTAGTGCTGGCGGTCTTCGGAAAAGTATAATTCGTCGGTACAGTCGTCATCGACAGGCATCACGTCGATTTTGTCTGTGATGCCGATGTAGTCGCAGATACGTCTGACGTTGCCGCCGGGTTCAAGACCACCAATGACATGCATACCGCTGTCGAACATCTCGCCAAAGCGGCGGAAGCTCTGCAGACCTCCCCCAATGGTGGCATTCTTTTCCAGGATGGTAACCTGGAAACCTTCTTTGGAGAGTATGGCTCCTACAAACAGTCCACCGAGTCCGCCTCCTATAATGACTACTGATTTCTTCATATATTGGCTTTAACTATTTGTTCGTAAATGGTTTTGGCTGTCAGGAACTCGCTACACGTCACGATGGTGCCCACCAACACGCCCAGGATACCGTGCGAATTGATGTTCTGACCAGTCTGGTAGACATTGGGAACCTTGGTCTTATGGGGCACGCGGGCTGCAGCACCGAGTGTGATGTCCTTGGCGATGCCGTACATGGAACCTCCTTCCGTGCCGGTATAGTCCAGATAGGTAAGCGGCGTGGAGGTATAGTAGTGCTCGATGTTCTGGCAGATGCCGGGGAACTGCTGCTCCAGGGAACGGAGCAGTTTTTCGGCTTTCTCCTGCTTGAAAGCCTCGTAGTCGGCACCCCTCCTTCCTACCGAAGTGCCTTTCCAGCGTTCCACATCCTTCATGTACATATAGGAGAGAATGACACCCGTGCGGGCATAGCGGGGAGCCACTTCGTCGCAGAAATGCATATAGAGGTAACCCTTGGGCCAGTCTTCTTCGTTGTAATGCTCGCAGCCCCACGGCGTACCGTAGTTATATTGGTAGAAGTTATTGTTCATATAGGGTACGCTGTTTTCCTTGAAGTGCAGGTAGACGGAGAAGTTGCTGACCGTCTGCGGCATGGCATTGATACGGCTCCTGAAAGCAGGGCGTATCAGTTTGGTGTCCAACAGCTCTAGAGTGCGCATGGGGTGGGCGTCGGAGATGACGTAGTCGGCAGGAATGAATGTCTCGCCGTTCACCTCCACGCCAGTGGCTTTCTGGTCATCGCAGACAATCTTCGTCACCTTATGTCGTGTGAGTACCTCGCCGCCATACTGTTCGATGGTACGTTTCATGGAGTTGGCGATGCGATTGCTTCCACCCACAATACGGTATGCACTCTGGTTGTAGAAGTCCATGATGAAGGCATGGGTGGCAAAGGGAGTCTTGTCTTTCTCGGCGGCATACAGGGGAAGACTGCCTACCAAGACATTGGCCAGCAGAGGGTCGGTGATGACCTGGTCAATCACGTTGTTGATGGAACGTAGCTGGAACTCGGTGTTGATGGCACGGTCGGATTCTGCGTCCTTCAGGGCGTGGAGCGATGAGGCTCCTGCCACCTTCTCTATCAGGTCGTAATAGTCGGACAACTGTCGGCGCTGGTGAGGGAAGTCACGGCACAGCTCTTCGATGAATGCCTCGCGGCCGTTGGCAAAGCGGAAGTGGTGACCCTCCAGCGAGATGACATCATAGCCTGACGTGTCGAGGGGTGACAGCTGGATATGGTCGCTTACCTCCAGGTAGCGCAGCAGCTTGTCGAGCAGCTGTCCCTTGGCGGCACTTCCCACGAAGTGCATGCCGGTGTCGAACTTCTCTCCACGACGGGTGAAGCTCTGCAGACAGCCACCGGTCTGCAATGCCTGTTCCAACACGGTGACGCGGTAGCCGTTCTTGGCAAGTACCACGCCGCAGGAGAGACCTCCCATACCGCTTCCTATGATAATGACTCTCTTTTCAGACATCTTGTTCTATCTTGTTACACAATGCTTCGTATTTCTCTAAATAGTGCTGGTGCATCCATGAGGCTTGCTGGAGGGTGTCGCCCATCGCCTCCAGCTCTTTACGGGTGACAGGGGTGCCAACCTCTATATGGATGGGACCCTTGCGCAGGTAATAGGTCTTCTTGGGCAGAATCTTGCCGGCACCATAAAGGTACATGGGCTGGATGTCAAGACCCAGCTGCTCGGCAATATGGAAGGCTCCCTGGTGAAAACGGGCTATCTTACAGTCTTTCGACCGCGTGCCTTCAGGAAATACACCGATGCTATAGCCCCTGTCGGCCAGTGACCGCAATTTGGGTAACAGCTCATCGATGCCGTCTAACACGGGGTAGAACTCTGCATTCCTGATGAGGAAACCGTAGCTGGGGTTATTCCATACCCAGCTTTTGGTGAGGAAGATGATTTTTGGCGTAAAAATGAGCTGGCACATCAGGTCGAGGTGCGACTGGTGGTTGCAGATGACTACCTTTGGCTGGTCGAACGACACCCCCTTGGCTATCAGATGGCGGAAGGTGGTACCCGGTATGCCGTGATGTATCATCACGAAGCGTGACACCCGGTAGATGACCTGATGTGCAACTTTCCGACGATGTTCGGTGTGGTCGCTGTGCGTGAGCCAGTCGAAGAGTCGGGAACCGTAGATATATAGCCATATCAGCGGTGTGATGACCGCGAAGCATGATACGAGGAAGACAAACAGCGTGTAGAAGGTGCGCAGAAAATGCATCAGGAAACGTCCTATGCGCAGCGGCAGTCCGTAGACGACAGCCAGAAAACAGAGTACCGTGTTCAGAATACTGATACGCGTAAAATCCTTGGTGGGACGGAAATGGCTGACGCGTTCCTCAGGAGCAGGGTAGTAGACACGGACGGGGATGGCATGCAGCGACACGCCGTGCCAGGAGGCGAAGACCATCAGCTCCAGCTCTGCCTCGTAACGGGAGGTGAGAAACGATAGTCCGTGGAGTTTCTTCAGGGGATAGAGGCGGTAGCCCGTCTGGGTGTCGTCCAGCCATTGTCCCGTCTGTACGTAGAACCAGAAATTAGAGAAGTTGTTGGCGAAATTGCTGCCTTTGGAACGGACGACACCTTCCATTTGCCGACTGCCGATAATCATCTCTCCAGGATGCTCCTGGTTGGCTTTCAGAAACAAGGCAATATCTTCGGGATAGTGCTGTCCGTCGGCATCAAGGGTAATGGCGTATGCGAACCCCATCTCCATGGCTTTGCGGAATCCCTCCTTCAGGGCAGTGCCCTTGCCCTTGTTCTCCTTAAGGTTGACGAGAGTGATGCCGCCAATGTCGGCCAGTATCTGCTGGGTACCGTCGGTGCTGCCATCGTTGACGACAATGACATCGGCGCATTGCAGGAGTGTCTGACGAACCACATCAGCAACAGTTCCGGCATTGTTGTATGTCGGAATGATGGCACAGATACCTCTGTCGTGAAGCAGTTGCTGCTGTCTTGTTGTGGTGTCAGTAGTTGGCATTTGCTATTCGGTTGTTTCTTGGCTTTCTTCCTTGTTCTCTGTAATAGGGGTTAGGGTATAGGAGAGCCGGCGGCGTTCGTTCTTGTATTGCGTCACCCCCTGCTGTAGACAATGCATGAGTTGGCGCAAGTCCTTTTTCAACACTTTCTTGATATACCATTTGTTCATCACCGGCATCACGTCGTGCAGCTTCACCTTGTCTTTCTGGAGCAGGTAGGAGAATTCAATAGCAGAGATGCCGAACTCATTGAACAGGCATCCCTTTACCTCGTTGCCGTCGTTCACCAGTACGCAGACTCCGCTGATATATGCCTTTGGCATCTCTATGTAGGCGGTATAGCGCACCTTGTCGCCCGGTTGACCGGGAAACGACTGCTGTGACCATGCGTCTACGGAGAATGCGAGGAAGAACAGCAGACTAATTGACAGAGAAAGTATTGGCCGGTATTGCTGCATTGGTACGGATGTTCTTCAGTTCTATGACGGTCTTGTCGCCTTTTTTCTCTATCAGTTCCACTTTCGACACCATCGCCTTCTCCTTGCTGAAGTGGAGCACGATGTACTGCATCATCTGCCTCATGTCTTTCCGCATAGGCTGCAGGGTGGCAATCCACTCGGTGGCATTCTGTGACATGCTTGCCTTGAAGTCTTTCTCGTCAGACAGGCAGGTGCCAACCACGCTGTTCATCATAATACGTGCAATCTCCTTGAACATCTTGTTCTGGTTGACGTCGATGACATCATTGCGCTTGTTGTTCTTCAGCAACACCTTGGAGCCGTTGAGGATGAACGTGTAGGTATAAGGGGATACGTATTCCCAACGGAGTCTGTTGCTCTGCTGGTAGTACATCTTGCCTTTCGACACCATGTCCTCGTTGAGCAGCTTTATGTGTTTTGTCTGCACAAAGTCGCACTGCATGCTCTTCAGGGCTGCGGCTGTCTTGTTGATGTGCTGCTTCACCTGCTCGTCGTTCATCTCCTGTGAATGTACCGTGCAGAGGACTGCCAACCAGGCAAAGACTATCATGAATAGTTTTCTCGTCATCTTATCTTGCTATTAGGATACAACCAATGATGATACATGCTACGCCAACCCACCTTGTCGTGGAAATTTCCTCGTGAAAGAAAATCATGGCAGCAAACATACCGAATACATAGCTGAGGCTGATCATGGGATAAGCCATGCTGAAGGGGAAATTCTTTACGATATACATCCAGAGTATGGAACTGGCTCCAAAAAACAAACCACTTGCGGCAAAATGCCAGTTCGTCAGGAGGCTGCACCAAAACTCCTTGTTCCATCCAAATGGCAACATGCGCATGAGTGCATATTTGAGGAACACTTGTCCGCCCACGAGGAGTAAGCACTGAATAATAGAGTATAACAGAATTCTCAACATCTGGTTATGTTATTTAGTCTTCTATCACATGGAGTACGAAATCGGCAAGAAAATCCTCATCGTTAACATAATCCAGCCAACCCGTTATCATGCTTTTTATGGTGTGGTCGCATGTGGTTGCCTCAAGGATTTCATTCATCACCTCCTCATTGCGTTCGGCCAAGACATAGAAGGAAGTTTCTCCTTTGTACCCATTCCGGATGGCAATTTCGCCTGTCACGATGTTGGGAAGTGTATAGACGAACAATGACGGACTGGGATAATAGTCATCGGGTCGAATGATGGAGTCCAGATATAGCTTGTCGGTATCTAATGATGATGTCCTGTTGAAAAGCACTATAGCCCTTTCGCTTTCACAGTCGAGGGCATGCCTCCCCTCTGCGTTCAGCAACAGTTCAGATGCCACGAAGCCTAACCGGCTCAGCATATCCATCTTGTAGAACTTAGGATAGTCATCAATGCAATGCTTGTAGATATAGGACAGCAGCTGTTTTCCCCGGCTTTCCGTGTTCATCGGAACTCCATCGACAACTACTGACTCGGGAGAGACGGTCACCCGATGGACAGACTTCATCTTTCGGGGAGTGGGAACGGCTTTCCTGCTGTCATCGTGTGTACACCAGATGGCAGCATTGCATCCCCCAAAGCCAGACAGCATCTTAATGAAATCTGTTTTGTCCGTATACAGGCTTTCAGCTGTGGGATGAATGTTACCAGAGACACCCAGTTCTGCATACCCCCTTGTAGCAAGGATGCAATGGTCGTCGACAGCCTTCATAGTCAGAAGGGTCTCCAATATGCCGGCAGCCCCCATCGTGTGACCAAAATAGCCTTTCAGACTGTTGACGGGAATGCCGCTTAGACCGGCACGGTCGATGGCCAATGATTCCATCTGGTCGTTGAACAACGTTGCTGTGCCATGTGCATTGATGACGGCAAGCAAACTGATGTCCTTTTCTGCCAATATGGTACTGAGAGCCAGGTATGCTCCATCACCTTTCTTTGACGGAGCACTGATATGAAAGGCATCGTTCCTGACACAGCCAGGTTCTATTCCCCAACAATCATCCTTCTCCTTCTTCTTTCCGAGAATGATGGTTGCGGCAGCTTCGCCAAGGTTCAACCCCGTCCTTTCAATGTCAAAGGGCTTGCAGTCTTCTGCAGAAAGAGCCTTGAACGACTGAAATCCGGATATGATGAACTGACCTTGACAATCAGCTCCGCATACGACGGCATAGTCGTAATCGTCACACTCTAATAAGCGGGAGGCGAGAATAATGGCAGACAGCCCTGAAATACAGGCGTTGCAAACGACGACAGGTGTCACTTTCAACCCCAGTGCCTTGACAATGCGCCCGGCACAAACGCCAGGATATTCCTCTTCGGCATCGGGATGGTCAGCCAGCAATTCGATATTCCCCTTTGTCGTGCTGAGGATAAATACCACCCTCTTGCCTGCCAGGTCAATAGCAGATGATTCCATTGCCCCTCTGACAGAGTGGACTACCATCGACTCAAATCTTGTCAATCCGTCGATGTGCATTTCCGCATGCTGACTGTCACAAAACAGTGATGCGGTAATGTCTTCGGGAATTCCTTCGTAATTCTGGTAATTACGCAGGGAAGAACATCCGCTTTTTATCGCATCATAGTTCTGCTCAGTCGTCCATCCAATAGGCGATACAATATTATCTGCTATTTTATAAACCATACCACTCGTTAACCTAAGATGTTTCTGATGGTGTCTTTTTCTATTTGATGATATTTATGCTGGAGGTCTGCATCAAAGTCTACCAGAAAATACTCTTCGTCATAAAATGACAGCTTTGAATTGGTATCCGGAGCACATTCAATATACACGATATTCGACAAGTCAAGTCCCTTTGCTTCGCAGATCTGTTCTGCCAGCGTCTGGCCGGCATAGGTGATGCTCGTTCCGGGATTTTCCTGGTATAGCTCGGTTACAATGACGTAGGTCTTGCCGTCATACTGTCGGATTTTCAGACCGCATGCAGAGGGCAGTCCCCAGTGGTCGTTGAAATTGAATATCTCGTCGTAATATTCCTTGGGTACTTTCATAGTTACTGTTTCTTAAACATTGACATTACGCTTTGAACGGTCTACCAGGTGTCCGAAGCTCTGATTCATCAGCTTGCGGTCACGCTGACGGTAGGTTCCCTCTTCCATCTCACGGAGTGCCACTTTGCAGAACAGATTGAACATCTTCTGCTCTTGGGTCTCATTTTTATAGAAGGACTTCCATGCATAGTCGTACACATTCTGTAGGGCCTCCGGGGTCATGTGCTTGGGCTGGAAAACAACCTGTCCTGCATTATAGTGATCCCAGTCAAAGTCGAAGATACGGCCCTGACGGAGCAAATCGTCGTAGGTCTTTGTATGCGGGAAGGGAGTCAGAACGGTAAACTCTGCCAAGTCGAGGTCAATCTCCCCAAGGAAGTCTATCAGCCTCTTGCAGTCGTCTTCTGTCTGGTTGTCAAGGCCGAGCAATATGGTTCCCTCGACACCTATCCCGTGGTCGTGATAACGCTTGACACGTTCTTTGATGTAGTCACTCGTGTCGTATACTGCCTGATACACGTACCATGCCCCAGCATCGTATGCCAACGACAGGACTTCCTCGTCATCCTCAATAGTGTGGCTAATCCATTTCTTCTTCAAGGGAGCGATAGCACGGAACAGTTCTTTCTCCCATTCCTTGTTCTGAGCCAACGAGTTATCTACAATAAACAGGCGGTTGTTGTCAATGGATGCCATGTCTTCAACGACCTTGTCAATCGGGCGTGGTCTGAATTTCCTGCCTCCAAGATAGCTTACGGCACAGGGGTAGCAGCTGAAACGGCATCCACGGGAAGCGTGGAACAAGTCTACCATCTGCACTCCCTTATGGTTGTATAACTCGCGCTTGTACAAGTCACGGCGACATTTGCCGACAGACTCTATAGGCGGCAGTTGTCCCATGAAATTATAGACTTTCTTCAGCTCACCCCTGAGAAAGTCTTGCATGACAGCATCCATGCGCCCTTCGCTCTCACCAAGGAAGAGGCAGTCAACATGTTTCACCATGTCTTCTGCATGAAGCATTGACGATATACCGCCAGCCATCACCAGTTTTCCGCGTTTGTGGTATTCCTCTGCAATCGCCCATCCTCTTTTGACTTGCGTAGAGAGCATCATGGATAAGGCTACGATGTCACACTCTTCATCGAAATTGATAGGTTCTACATTCTCATCGGTGAACGTCACGTCTACATAGTCGGGTAGGGTGCCGGCAAAGGCTACAGGACCATGAGGCGGAAGATTGAAAGTGGTCTGTCCCGGAAGCTTCTTCCATTTGGGATAGATAAGTTTCATTTTAATTCTTTCCATACGTGTATTATTCTATATTTTTCCAATTTGTATTATGCTGTATTCACTTTTTACAGTATATGATTGAGAACTTCGTCATCGCTTTGTCACCTGCCATAATCGTGCCTTTTGTCTTGATGTCATTACCCTCTTCGTCTATGGAAGTAAATATAATGTCAATGACAGGCGTGTTGACAGGAGATATCGGAGCCAGGAATTTCAGGTTGACGACATTACTCAATGCGAGTGGATGTCCTACCTGGCCTTCTGCCAGTTCTCCAATCATTTGAACCAGACAAACTCCCGGAGTAATGGGATTGCCAGGGAAATGAGCCTGGTAAATCGGATGCTCTTCATGCAGCTGTATCCGAGTCGTTGAAGCCTCTTCGCTTATAATTGAAAACAGATTGTCTTTTAGCACCATATTAGTCTGTTTTTCGCAACGTTATCAGTGAGAAGTCTTTTCCGTCGCTATGATTTATCATAAGTAGTCGTTTGACATTGGTGAGGTTGCCATTGCCCTGTGACAGATACATGAATTCCGGTATCTGGCCTTGCGCAATGAGATGGGCGGCGGCATATACTCCCAATGCAGATGAGGTATAACACTCACCAAAGAGATGCTTGTATTGCAACAATGGAACAGACGGAAGTCTTGATACGATTTCCATATACTTGCTGTCATTGTCACTAACGCCGTTGACACCCAATAAGATGGCATCCATATCATTGCTGACATCCTGGATGCTGTCTATATGGCGGAATATCTTTATATCCTCCATTTCACAAAGTGCATCCTCTTTCCCGGCAGTCAACATCACTGCTGCCGAAGCCTCTCCTGCGGGAACCTGTCCCGGCTGTCCGACATAGCCTATTCGTTGCAGGATGTCGTAATAGGATGGTGTCATCTCGTCATTGCCCGTCACCAGTGCATGGCGTATGTCGCCAAGCCGTAACTGCATGAAGGCATCTAATAGCGCGCTGTCAAAGGAGATGCTCTTGTGGCTGAACGTCGAGTTGTACCCATGACATTGCCCGTTGATGGAAATCAACGAGCTGATGGTATTGTGTGTAGACTGCATGAAACAGGTGGGCTTCAGCATCTCCTCGCCTTCCCGGCAAAGCTGGTCGAGAAAGATTTCCGTATTCTCTATACATCCGAGACCAGTACCAGTAATAATGGCATCAGGCTGTGAAATACCAGCATCCTTCATGGCTTTCATCGCTGTCACAAGGGCGCGCTTGAGGATTTTTCCCATGCGCCTGGAGTCCAGCGGATTAAGCCAGTCACGGAAGGGCGGGTCTATGCTGCGCACATACGGCTCGCTGTGTATGACCGGTTCTGTCATCCAGCTTTCAGAAAGTGGCTGCTGGATGGAAATCTGCGTTGCAGTCCTGATATATACCCGATTTTTAAGCATAGTGCTAATATTGTGAAATGATGAGGCTGGAATCGTTGCCGCCGAATCCGAACGAATTGCACATGATGTGGCGGAGTTCTACATTCGTGATGTTTTCCTTCACGGGTTTGATGCCATTTTCCATCGGTGTATGCCAGCCATAGTTTGCCGGTACGAAATGATGGTGCATGGCTAAAAGACAGATGGCCGTTTCAACGGCTCCGGAAGCACTGGTGGTATGACCTGTCATCCCTTTCGTAGATGACACATGAGGGATGTTGTCGCCAAACAAACGTGCAAGAGCCTGGCTCTCGCTGACATCGTTGTTGGGGGTTCCTGTGCCATGGGCATTCACATAGCCTATGTCGGCAGGGGTCAGCCCTGCCATGTCGATCGCCTTGTGCATGGCCAGATAGGCACCTTCGCCATCATCGCTTGATGCCGTCTGATGGAAAGCGTCGCAGGCATTGCCATAGCCGCTGAGCCGTCCTAGAATTCGGACACCCCTTTTCTTGGCCGACTGTTCGGTTTCCAGCACGATATATGCTGCTCCTTCTCCCAGGTTAAGTCCCGCGCGGTTGGCATCGAATGGCTTGCATTGTTCGTGGTCAAGAATCATCAGTGAATTGAAGCCGTTCAGATGGAACTTCGTAATACACTCTGCCCCTCCGACTACTGCAATGTCTGTCTGTCCGCTACGTATCATATTCGCCCCCAGAATGATGGCGTTTGCAGCTGAAGAGCATGCCGTTGAGATGCTGGTAGCCATAGAGAAAATGCCGAAATAGTCAGCAATGATCCCTGTCGTTGCTCCGCAGTCATGTGTCTTGATATAATCGTTTCGCAAATCGTTCTGGAGATAGTCAAGATAGTACAGCTCACTCTTGTCCATTCCACCGACAGTAGTTCCCGACACCAGTATGGTCTTCTGGTCGCGGTCGCCTAAGAGGGCAGCTTCCTCCAAAGCTTCCCTCATGGCAATCATCCCCATCAGTGAAGTTCTTGTCGTGGGTTCTTCCGAGATGCCAAGCTTTTCCTTCATCTCTTCGTCACTCAACTTCACTTCACCTACAGGGAATTCCTTGTGGCTGGTATGCAGATACTTGAGTGGCTGCACTCCGGTCTTCTCCGACTGGAGTGCAGTTAACGTTTCTGCCTTGTCATTACCGATGGCAGATATGACTCCGAAGCCTGTTATAACGATGGAATCCGTCATGGCAGACTATTTGGTGCGGTGTTCTTTCACAAACGCTGCCATGGTGTTGACGGACTTGAAGATGTCCTTTCCAGCAGAGGGATCCTTGATCTTGATGCCGTACACCTTTTCCAGCATAACAATCAGTTCAAGGGCATCAATGGAGTCCAGACCTAATCCTTCGCCAAAAAGGGGAGCGTCATTGTCAATGTCTTCGGGTTTCACCTCTTCAAGATTCAGCACTTCAATAATCTGTTTCTTCAATTCAACAATCAGTTCTTCCATTTTGTTTGTCGTTTTTTGTTATTAAATATTAATCAATTAATTTCCACATTCTCTTCCACTCCTCATAGAAATCCGGATTCGTCCATACCAGCTGGTAGTCCTTGTCCATGAAAACCTGTACGCTGCGTCCTGTTGCCATCAGTTCGCCGGTGTCATTGTCGTAGATTTCATAGTCGAACAGAATCTTGGCAGCTTCTGTAAGCCGGTAGATGATGTCTATCCTTGGATGCATGCCATATACCAACGGCTTGTGATATTGGAAACGCAAGTCTACAAGGGGGGCAAAATAACCGAATTCGGCAATACGCAGATACTCCAGTTTGTACTGTCTTCCGAACTCTTCTCTGGCATCTTCAAAATATAGCGGATAGGAGCCGTGCCATACCACTCTCATCGAATCTACTTCGCTGAAGCGTATGTCAAAGCACTTGCTGGCTTTTAATGTCTTGTTGGTATGTATGAGCATCTGTTTTACGTGTATGATACTTCAAATGTATGAGTGGCTACTGTGCGTCTATATCCGTCAGTGCAATCTTCATTTTTGCTGTTACAATGGTTTCTGCCCCCACTTTGACGGTGGCTTCTACCAGTGTCATCTGCATGATCTCTTCCAGCACCTCAATCTTTGTGGACAGTATCTCACCAAGTCTGGCAGGACGAAGCACTGTCAGGTCCTTAATACTCCCGATAAACCCCAGCTTTACGCTTTCCTGGTATATGTATTGGTTGATATAACCCATGCGGGCAGCGCACGTCTGGGCAATGTTCTCTACCAAGGCACACGGATTAAGAATCCCATTCTCCATGAACAGATTGTCCGCTCTCACTTCAAATTCTGTGGTAGTAACTACTTCGTCAAAATGAGTCAGATGGTCTATCATGACAAATGGCGGGCGCTGGGGCAGCAGTGTTAGTATGTCAATCTTTTTCAGTTCTGTTTCTGTCATCATGCCAAAATTCAAAATAGTTAAACCATTGTTCCGGATATAGTCTTAGTACCTTTTCCATTTCTTCGGCAAAGGCATCAGCCAAATGCTGTATTTTCTCGTTCCTCTTCTGCAGGCCTGTTTCCTCTGCGTTGAGCAGTCGGATGTACACCTTATATTTATATAGAGAGTGTTTCATCACAAAGATGGCTACGGCAGGAACACCGCGCTGTACGGTCATGGCGTAAGGCCCTAACGGGAGATGAGCCGTGCCGTTGAAGAATTTGCATTCTAAATGTTTCGGTGAACCGAAGATGCGGTCTCCAGGTATGCTGACGATTTCGCCATTGGCCAAAGCATTGTTCATTTCAAAGATATGCGACATGTCTTCGCTCACAGGAATCATCTTGATGTTATGGGCAGACAGCAGGGTGTTCCTGTTCTCCATCACCGTCTTGGCTTCTCCTGAAAAGACCAGCGCATTGTACTTCTTGCTTGTCGAGGCAAAGGAATAGCCGGCAATTTCGTAGTTTCCTACATGACAGCTAAGTATGACAAAGCCTTCAGGCTTTTCCATCAGACTAAGGAACTGGTCGTTTCCGTCGAGTTCAAATTCGTATTTACATCCTGCATAAACGGCAAACCTGTCCAGGATGATCTGGCCAAACCGATAATGGTTGAGGTAGGTGTACCAGAAAGACTTGACGGGTGAGAATCCATGTCGCTGACGGAAGTAGTGGTACATGGAAATGTAGTTCTTGTGGCTGAACAGCATATAGCAGGGTGCCACGAACAATCCCATAAAAAAATAGACAGGTCGCAGTCCGATATAGCGGAATGTGACTATCAACAGCTGGTGCATCCATGCTGTACCGGCTGTGTTACCACGCCACTCGTCGTGTTTTGGCATTAGCTCACCTTGCTCTCAATGTAGTCGCAGAACTGGCTCAGCGTCGTTACATTGGCCATTTCCTCAGGTTTGATCTTGAAGCCGAATTTCTTTTCCACGATCACTACGATGTCAACGAAGTCCAGGCTGTCAATGCCCATGTCCTCTTTCAGTTTTGCGTCGTCAGCAATCTTTTCCTCGTCAATTTCCAGGTCCTCAATGAGGAACTCTCTCACTTTCTCTTCAATTTCTGTACGTGTCATCTTTTGATATTTGTATTTAATATTTGTATTTGATTTATTTCAGTTTGCAAACTATGATGGAGTGCCCTTGTCCCAGGTGGTCGTGAATCTGCTCCACCTCCAGTCCGGCGGCCTGTATGCAGTATTCCATGTCCTCCGTGTTATACATTTTTGAGTTGCCGTTGGCGATAGCCGTGAAGTACAGGCTTGTCATCGTCAGGCAAAGGGCTGCGGGTTCAAAGCGCTGGCGGTCCCAGAGCGTTTCCATAATGTATACGCGAGTGTCTGCCGACATGGCTTCTCTTGCGCGCTGTAGGATGCCGATGATTTCCTCCATGCTGAAGCAGTCGAGGAACTGGCTCATCCAAATGGCATTCAGTCCACCCTCGCGCTTGGGGAAGAAGGCACTTTTGTCGAGCAGGTTGATACCGTAGCCACTGATACGCTCGGCACCGTTTTTGCCGCTGACGTTGTCCTGCATCATCTTGATCTGCTGTGGCAGGTCTAGGATGGTCACCTGTACGTCGGGGTCGTAGCCCACGCACTGGAGTGCCCACTTGCCAGTGTTGCCGCCCACGTCGTAGAGTGACTTTACGTGGTGCTGCTTGAAGATGATTTCCAGGGCTTCGGGGAATGAAGAGTCGCTGTAGAAGTGGTCGAAACCGAACCAGCTCTTCTGTACCTGTGGGGGCAGGCTTGACAGACCTTCATATACGGTAGGCCAGTCGCCGAAGTGCTTCAGACCTTCAGGCTTGCCGTTCTTGAGGGATTCCTCCAGAAGGAACCATCCCTCGTAATTGACATCGTGGTTAAAGTCGATGTTCACCCGTGTTGCCGGGTCGTTCAGCAGGAACCATCCTGTCTTCGACAGGGTATAGCGTTCCGTGTCCGTGTCCACCAGGATGGTGCCGATGCACAGCGAAGCCTCCAGCAGACACTTCACGGCATAGTCTGACAGACCAGTCGTCTGGCACAGCTCCTGTCGCGTCAGTCCTTCCTTTGAGTCTCGGATGGCATCCAGTATTCCAAATTTTACCATAAGCCTGGAGGCCTGGAATACAACCGGTCCCCACGCGATGAATTCTGCCAGTCGTTGTGCCTCACGAGCTGTCAGGTGCTCTTTGGTGTAGGCCTCTTGCAATGCGGGTGAAAGATTCATTATCGCTCTATAAGTTTTTCTGATTCCAAAATATTTTGCAAAGGTACAACATTTTTCCTTAACAGCCGCAAAAAAAGAGTTTTTTTTGTCCCGAACGTCGCTTTTCCTGCTGTTTTGGTGCGGTTTTTGTATAATTTTCTACATGCGAGTGACCCAAATGCCGCTATAGTTTGACAACGACCTCATTGCCTTGATAGGACACTTTCTGCTGCTTTCCGTTGGGCAGGACGATGTTGAAATGGCGGTCAAATATCATGCCTTTGTAGCCGCCCTGTCGCGTACCGATGGTGAGGGTACGGCTGCGGTCGTTCCAGTGGAATGTGATGGTGGCGTAGTAGCCTTTCTCGTAGTTGTAGTCGTCCCCCTCGTCTTCATAGAGCGTAAATGTGCCGTCGGCACCAGGGTATAGGCGTATTTCGAGGTTGTCCCACGGCTGCTCGCCCACATACTGCACCTCAGGGCCAAGGGGCAGGATGCTGCCTGCACGTACAAACATCGGCACGCGGTCTATCGAGGTGTCCAGAGTCACTTGCTGGCCCCCTTGGTAGTGCTTGTTTGTCCAGAAGTCATACCAGGAGGTGCCTTTCGGAAGGTATTTCGCTGCGGTCTTAGGTGCTGTCCAATCGATGGCACCGACGGGGGAGCCACCGGAAGCCTGCTTGCGGTCCCAGCCGGTCATGGCATCTTCGCGGATGATTTTCTCCTCCGTATATTGCGGTTCGAGGATGGGGGTTGCCAGGATGCTGCGGCCGAACATGAACTCATCGGTCATCTCCCAGATGCGGCGGTCGTGTGCAAAATCGCTGAACAGCGGCCGCAGGTAGCTGTCGCCGTTGCTCGTCACCTGCCAGGCGATACTATATAAATAAGGTATGAGGCGGTAGCGCAGGCGAATCATCTTTTCTATTGCATCGTAGATGGGGTCGCCCTTCTTGCCGAACTGCCATATTTCACGGGGAGCATCGGCACCGTGACTGCGGAATACGGGACAGAACAGACCATACTGCATCCAGCGCACGTAGAGTTCCTGATACTGTGGATTGCGAGGGGCAGAGCCAGGACCGTGCGTATTGTAAGCGTTGCAGAAGAAGCCGCCGATGTCGGTATTGAAATTGGGATTGCCCGTCAGCGAGAAGCTCAGTCCTGCGGGCACCTGCTTGCGCAGCATGTCCCACGATGAGGCCACGTCGCCGCTCCACATGTTCGAGCCATAGTGCTGCTGACCGGCGAAGCTGCTGCGCGTCATAATGAAGACGCGCTTCCCGACTTTCTGGTCTCCATCGCGAGGGGAGGAACTCTCCTTGCGCTGAGCCTCGTAGACACCGCGCACCGTAGCCAGCGGGAAAGCATTACGCAGCTCCCTCCAGATAGCCGTGGACTTGCCCTCTCCTTGGGTGGAGGACAGGGGGAGGCTGTATTCGTAGTCGCTCTCCTTGGGGTTGAAGAAGTCGGGGTCGGTGGAGTCCATCCACCAGGCATCTGTACCGTATTCGTAGAGCGTCTTCAGGTATTTCCAGTAGATGGCGCGTGCCTCTGGATGGAAGGCATTGTAGACCTTCACGCCCGACGGGTAGTCCATGCGTGGTGGCCAGATGTGTGAGAGTCCGCTCTGCGGCCACGTCTCGATGGGAAGCAACAATCCCTTCTCGTTGAGATCACGGTATTGCTGGGTCTGCGGGCCGAAGCTGGCCCAGATGGAAATCATAAAGTGGGCGTGCTTCGCATGTATGTTCTTGATCATCTGCTGACCGTTGGAAAAATCCTCGGAGAGGAAGTCCATCGCATTCCAGAGGTAGTTGGATCCCCAATACTGCCAGTCCTGGATGATGCCGTCGAGAGGCACCTGCAACTCGCGATACTTGTCAACGATGCTTTCCGTCTCCTGGGCAGTCTTGTATCGCTCCTTCGACTGCCAGTATCCGTATGTCCATAGCGGAAACATCGGTACGTCGCCCGTCAGCCATCGCATCTGGGCGATGACACCGTCGGCCGAGCCGCCATACATAAAGTAGTAGTCGATGCCATCGCCGACCTCAGAGGTAAACGACATGCCGTTCTGGTCGTCATCGAATTGGGTGGGGGAGTAGTTCTCCCAGTAGATACCCCAACCCTTGATGCTCTGCAGCACATTCTGGAAGTCTTCGAGGTTCGACTGTTCCATGCGTTTGTGTTCGCCACGGCGGTTCATCTTGCCGTTCTGGATGGTGCCTAAGCCGTAGATGGCCTCGTCCTTGTCGAGTGTGAACACCTGCTTCACCTTGTCGATGTCGCATTCTTTTTCGCGCAGCAGAACCTTGCCCTTGGCCGTCAGGAAGGTCAAGGCTCCCGTCTTGGCATCCTGCCTGACGGTCAGCTCGCTGCTCTTGTAGGTAGTGCCCTGCCTGCTAACGGCCACTCCTTCGGGCTGTGCCGTTACCACGAGGCTCTTCGTGGGTGTTCCCTTTGTGACATGTACGATGGAGGGTGTCAGGAACTCAATACTTGCCTCTTGGGCATTGCCTGCCGTCAGCAACAGCAGTCCTGCAATAATGATGGTCAGTCTTTTCATTGCCGCTCTTCATTTAATTTGGGTGCAAAGGTACGAATAAATGAGCGAATAACCATCAATTTGAGTGATGTAACACTGTGGTAATCCGTTTTTACCCTCTTTTTCACATGATTATTTGCAGGAGTTGGGGAAATGTCGTACCTTTGTGGTTGAAAAAAGGATATGCGGCAGTTGTATACGTTAATGAGTAGTCTTATTATTAATAAGGTTGAATGGAGACGGTGGCTGCCAGTTGTGGTGGCTGTTGCGGTGGCATGTGTGCTGCTGCTTGGCTTTCCGTATGTGATGGTGACCCGCGAACAGTCGCTGCTGTTTCTGTGGAATGGCGATTACTTTGTGGAACGCATCGTGCTACCGGGTGGTCTGGCGCAGTATCTGGGCGAACTGCTCACTCAGTTCTTTGGCAATCCTATCGTGGCTGCCATCATCTATGGTGTGCTGTGTCTTTTGGCTCAACGGCTCATGTTGCGACTGGTTCCCCGCTACTATTGGCTATCCTACGTGCCCGTGGCCGTCATCTTCCTGCTGGCCTTTGATACCTACATTCCGTTGACGCTGACCGTCAGCCTGCTGCTGACGATGGGCATCATGGCGATGCTGCCCGGGGAGGGTAGGTGGCGACTTTTCTGTACAGCCATCCTGATACCGATAGGCTATTGGCTCCTCGGACCGGCCATCGTACTGATGCCCCTGTGCTGCATCAGATGGTCGCCCCTGTTGGCGGTACTGTTGGCGGCCTGTGTTATCGGCAGTTCGTGGGTGGCTCCCTATCCCCTCCGGCAGATAGCACGAGGCATCGACTACTACTGGGAGGAAGAACATCCCAACACGATGGAGGAGATGGAGTGTGACATGCTGGTGCGCCAGAAGAAGTGGAACAGCCTGGTAAGCAAGTTCTCTAACTCTGCATCTCCAGCCATCCAGAATGCGAGGGCACTGGCCATGTTCCAGACGGGACGAATCGGTGAAGGAGAGCTGAAGGAACGCCTTAACCTGTCGGGCAGCGTGCTGCGCACCCAGTCGTCAGCATTCATCATGAGCGAGGTCTACCTGCTTATGGGGATGGTACAGCTGTCGCAACGCTGTGCCTTCGAGGCGATGGAGTCGGTACCTAACCACAACAAGAGTGGACGCGCCTTGCGCCGACTGGTGGAAACTAACCTCGTGTGCGGGCATACCGCCGTAGCCCTGAAATACATCGCTGTGTTAGAGGAGACCTACGCTTACCACGGTTTTGCCGCCCGGCACCGACCGCTGGCCGAGCATCCGGAGCTGATGGATCGTCACCCTTACTTCAACCCCCTGCGTGAAGTCTATGAAAAGAGCCGTGATACCTTCTTCCATTAAGGCCTGCTTGCTGCTGACGGCCACCATTTTGTTGCTGGCCTGCTCCTCCACCCCCAGAGATGTGAGGGACGCTAATTGCTTGCCCGACCTCTATCCCGACTACATAGGTGTTACTATCCCCGTGGATATCGCCCCACTGAACTTCTCAATGAGCGATGACGAGGTGGAGACCATCGACGTAGAGGTGAAAGGCTCGAAGGGAGGCACGTTGCATGCCAACGGCAGCTTTGCCGACTTCAGCATCGAAGAGTGGCGTATGCTTCTGGAAGCCAACAAGGGCGGCAAGCTGACGCTAACGGTATGTGCAGAGAAGAACGGCCGCTGGACGCGCTACAGAAGCTTTGACATCATGGTGAGCACTGAACCTATTGGCGAGTGGGGCATCACCTACCGCCGTATTCCCCCCAGCTATGAGATTTATAGCGGAATGGGACTCTACCAGCGCTGTCTCTCCACCTTTGACGAGACCGCACTGATAGAGAATACCCAGGTGCCGGGTCAGTGCCTTAACTGCCATACTGCCAACCGTACCAATCCCGACCAGTGCGTTTATCATGTGCGTGGTACGCATGGTGCTACCGTTATTCATCGCAATGGCAAGGACGAACTGCTTGCTGCTAGGAACGACTCGCTGGGAGGGTCGATGGTTTATCCCTACTGGCACCCCGGAGGCCGCTACTGCGCCTTCTCAACCAATAAGACAGCCCAGATGTTCCATACTGCGGGTAAGAAGCGTATTGAGGTATATGACAGCTCGTCGGACGTCTTCGTCTACGACACGGAGACGCATACCGTTCTTATCGACACGCTGACCATGAAGCAGCAGTGGGCAGAGAACACCCCTGCCTTCTCGCCTGACGGCCGGTGGCTCTACTATACTACTGCGCGTCAGCAGGACTATCCCGATGGTTATGACAAGGAATTGTACAGTCTCTGCCGCGTCAGTTTCGATGACAAGACTGGGAGACTTGGGGCGCATGCCGATACACTTGTCAATGCTGTTGTCACTGGCAAGAGCGTCACGTGGCCGCGACCATCCTACGACGGCCGCTACCTGATGTACACACAGGTACACTACGGCTATTTCTCTGTCTGGCATCCAGAGGCAGACCTCTGGCTGCTCGATTTGAAAACCGGTGAAACGCGCCCTCTGGACGAGGTGAACAGCAAGCAGGCTGAGAGCCTGCACAACTGGAGCCGTAATAGTCGTTGGTTCCTTTTCACCAGTCGGCGCGATGATGGCCTCTACACGCGCATCTACCTCTCTATGATGGGCACAGACGGACGAGCCACCAAGCCCTTCCTGTTGCCGCAGCGCAATCCCAAAGCGTTCTACCGCCGACTGCTCTATTCATACAATACGCCCGACTTTATCTCGCAGCGTATCAATGCCGATGCCCGTCAAATGGGCAGACTTATCGAGAGTGACCAGCGTATGACTAGTACCTTCAGGAAAATGAGATAATGAGTAAATGAGAGAATAATGTACAAAAAAGCAAGGAATCATGATGATCCCTTGCTCAATATGGAGTGTGATAGTGGTTAGCGTACAGAGTTTTTCAGAAGCTCCAGACGGTTGTTGAGTTCAGTCCTGGCCTTGTTGATGGTCTCTTCACCGTTCTCGATGATGTCCTCGTTCTCCTTGGCTATCTTTTTCTTCTCTTTCTTTGTCATGGTGGTGCTGGCCTGAGCGTCGGCTACAGCCTTCTTGGCGTTGTTCACGTTGTTGACAAACTGGCCGATGGCGGTAGTCTTGTTGCTTGTGCCATAGCCGCCGTAGATTTCCTGGATCTGGATGTTCTCCAGCTTGAAGGCCACCTTACCCTGCTCAAAGTTTACGGTGATGGTGAAGATCAGGTTTTCAATGAACTGTCCTGCGAAGGGGTTGTACGAGTTCTTGGTGTTCAGCGTCACGGTGTAGTTGAACATCTCGCCCGGCTTGTCGGCTCCCACTGTCATGGCAGCAAAGCCCTGCGAGTTCAGCCAGCCCTTTGCTGCATTGTATGCATCGGCAACACTCTTGCTGGTAGTCACCTCGTCAGTGATGGTGCATGCACCATACTCATTGGGTACAAAGTCGTAAGCAGATGCTACTGCTGTTACAGCCATCATGGCAACAATAACTAATAACTTTTTCATAAGCTCTTTTTTGTTAAGTTAGGATTAATAATATGTTTATATAGTTCTTTTTCCTTGCTTGGAAAGCAGGTTTATGCGTGCAAAGATAATGCTTTTTTTCAAATTAGCAATAAAAAATGTGCATTTTTTTCATATTTCACTTTTCTCTCACATTTTCCTGATGACGAGTGCCGAATTGGTGCCTCCGAAACCGAACGAGTTGCTCAGTACGGTGTTGACCTCTGTGTCGATGGTCTTGGTGGCAAGATTCAGTTTCTCAGAATGTTCATCTGGGTTCTCGAAGTTGATGTTGGGAGCCACGAAGTGGTGCTGCATCATCAGGATGCTGTAGACAATCTCGCTGGCACCAGCCATCCAGCACTCGTGGCCGGTCATCGACTTGGTGCTGCTGATGAGTGCGCGCTGGCCGTTGAACATGCGGTTGAGGGCGATGGCTTCGTACATGTCGCCCTGACTCGTGGAGGTAGCGTGGGCGTTGATGTAGTCGATGTCATCCAGCTCGATACCGGCATCCTTGATGGCGCGCGACATCGCGATGACGCTGCCGTTATCGCTGGGCTCGGAGATGCCGCCGCCGTTGCTGGAGAACCCGTAGCCGATAACCTCGGCCAGGATGGTGGCTCCGCGTGCTATGGCGTGGTCGTAGTCTTCGAGCACAAGGGCAGCAGCACCGCCGCTGGGAATCAGTCCGTCACGGTCGCGGTCGAAGGGACGGCTGGCCTTGGTGGGCTCGTCCATGCGGACGGAGAAGGCGTTCAGTGCATCGAACGAGGCCATTGAGTAGTAGTTGGTCTCCTGGGCACCGCCGCAGAGTACCATTTCCTGCAAGCCTTGTCGGATGAGCATAAAGCCCAGTCCGATGCTGTGGCTACCACTGGCACAGGCGGCACTGATGGTGTAGTTGACACCGCGCAGATGGAAGATGGTGCTGAGGTTCATGTTCACCGTCGAGTTCATCGACTGGAAGATGAGTCCGTAGCCCAGCATGGCAGAGTCGTGCTTCTCGTCCATGATCTTTGATGACTCGATGACGGGCTTGGCCGATGAGTCGTTGCCGAAGATACAGCCCACCTCGTTCTGGCGAAGGTACTCGTCAGTGATACCTGCCTGGCTGAAGGCCTGGCGGCTGGCCATATAGGCGTATTGGGCCTCTTCCGACATACCGGCACGGGTGTGGCGGTCAAGCATCTGCTTCGTGATGACGGGAGTCTCGACGATACCCGTCAGACCGGAACGGTAGCCGTATTCCAGGCGTGCCTTGTCAAGGCCGATACCCGACTTGCCCTGATAGAGTGATTCCTTAACTGTTTCCAAGTCTGTGCCCAAGCATGACCAGATGCCTGTTCCTGTGATGACAACTCTTTTCACTGCGTTATATAATTTGTAATAGGTAATATTTTAATTTTTAATTTTTAATCTTTAATCTAAAAGATTACGTGTACAGCCCTCCATTGATGTTGATGACTTCACCCGTAATGTAGGCGGCCTCGTCTGAAGCCAGGAAAGCCACCAGTGCAGCCACCTCCTCCGGGCGGCCGAAGCGGCCTGCGGGAATCATCTTCTTCAACTCGTCCTGAGGCAGCTCCTTCGTCATATCGGTCTCGATAAAGCCGGGAGCAATGGCATTGACGGTAATGCTGCGTGCTGCCACCTCCTGTGCCAGGGCCTTGGTGCTGCCGATGAGGGCAGCCTTTGCTGCACTGTAGTTCGTCTGTCCTGGAAGTCCCTTGACACCCGACAGCGAGGCCATGTTGATAATCCTTCCTCCGCGCTTGCGGGGCATCATGTGCTTTAGCAGGCGGCGGGTGACGTAGAAGTAGCCGTTCAGCGTGGTGTCCAGCACCTGATGCCAATCTTCGTCGGACATCATGAACATCACATTGTCGCGACGGATGCCTCCATTGTTGACGAGTACGGAGATGTAGTCGTCGGGATGTGCCTGCTCCCACTGATCCAGTGCAGCCTCCGTCTGTTGTGGACTGGCCAGGTCAAAAGGCAGCAGCTCTGCCTGTCCTCCGTTACGGGTTATCTCGTCGGCGACGGCCAGTGCGGCCTCTTTGTTCTTAAGATAGTTAATGATGATGGGCATACCCGTCTGGGCGAGTCGCAGGGCAACGGCCTTGCCGATACCTCTCGAAGCCCCTGTTACCAATGCGTATTTCATTGCTGATGTACTCTTGTGGTTTTATAATGTTTGTTGTCTCTGTTTGCTTGTCAGTTGCCAAAAGCGGCTGCAAAGGTAATGAAAAAATCTGAAATACCGTGAAAAAAAAGAAAAAAAGTGGTCTTGCGATAGAAAAGGGGATGCTTTCACAAGCACCCCCAACTCTACATTTTTACTAACTTGTTATAACCAAAACTATTTCTGAGTGCAAAAGTAGGCTATTACTCAAGAATAGAGGTGCAATATTGCGGCAAAAGGGTGGAGAAAAAGACCAAATGGTGTTTTTGTACTTTTTTCTACCTCTATTTTCTTCCTAATTGTGTAATTTTGCACCTAGAAAGAAACAAAACAATGTGATAACTATGAGATTTTTTACTTTTTTGATGGCAGCCTTCTTGTCGCTGCCGATGATGGCCGATGACGCTCCTTTCACTGTGGTTGAGGGACTCTTCGATGCCGCGTTAAAGGAAACAATGGGTCTTGACAGGGCACCGGGTGCGGAGACTGTTACGGTGTTTGCTGCTGCCGATGACACTGATCATTATTCCAACGGTGTGGTGATGGCAGCCTTCAAGGGCAATCTCTACTGTATGTGGCAGAGTTCCAAGAAAGACGAGGATGCCCAAGATACGTGGGTGGCTTATGCCCGCAGCACCGACGGCGGCCAGACATGGAGCGCGCCGATGGTGCTCTGTCCTACCGTCAGCAACGGCTACTGTGCTTCAGGTGGCTGGCTGGCGACGGATGACCGGCTGATAGGATATATTAATGTACGCACGAAGGATATTGCCAACAACGGTGGATTTACGCAGTTTGTGGAAAGTACCGATGGAATGACGTGGACAACTCCCGCTGACGTGAAGATGGCCGACGGTACTACGCTGAACGGAATTTTCGAGCAGGATCCGCATGTGTTGGCCAGCGGCCGTGTCATCAGTGCCGCCCATTTCCAGCCAGGGCTGAAATTGTGTCCTGTCTATACAGATGACCCTACAGGGCGTACGGGATGGAAGAAGGGAACGTTTGCCTATACCGACAACGGCAGCCAGTCGGCAGAGTTGGAACCCAGTTTCTTCGTACAGAACGACGGTACGTTGGTGATGGTCATGCGCGACCAGAAAGGCTCCTACCGGACGCTGGCAGCCACTAGCAAGGACAACGGAGAGACATGGACGAAGTCTGTAAAGACCAATATGCCCGACTCCCGTGCCAAGCAGTGTGCCGGCAACCTGCCCGACGGTACCGTGTATTACTGCAACAATCCCGGCCGTGTCACCAACAGCAGCAATACTACCTGGCGCGTGCCACTGGCCTTGACGCTGAGTGCCGACGGCAAGATTTTCGACCGGTCCTTCTTGTTGCGCTCCGGAGAGAGTGGGGACTATCCTGCCCGCCGTTACGAGGGTAAGGCCAAGACACTGGGATACAACTATCCGAAGGCTATGGTGCATGACGGATGGCTCTACGTGTCGTACGCTACCAACAAGGACGATGCCCAATACACGCGCGTACCTATTAATAATATATCGCTCAATACGGGTATCGCCGCCTTGTCGGGCGATGGTGCAGAAGTCGTGCTGACGGGTCGTTCGCTGCGCGTCAGTGCCGTTGGACGTGGTATCAAGGTCAGTGTATTCGACCTCTCTGGCACTTGCCGCTTCAGCGAGGAGACTGCCGACTCGGAGGCTGTCTTTACCCTTGACGGTTGTCCTACAGGTATCTGTCTTGTGCGCATTCAAACCAGTACCGGAACGATTACCCGTAAACTGCTTCTTCGCTAATCCTCCCACATCCGGATATGAATAAAAGAGGCGCATCAGTCAATGGTGCGCCTCTTCTCGATATAAAACTAATGGAGTATTAATCCTCTTCCTTCATCTCAGCCTCATGCTGCTTGATCAGCTCCTGTTGGATGTCGTTCGGCACGAGTTCGTAGCTTGAGAAGCTGGTGGTGAACGAAGCACGGCCACCGGTCAGCGACGAGAGGGCAATCGAGTAGGAGGCAAGTTCCTTCAGAGGAATTTTGGCACTCAGCTTCTGATAGCCGGCCTCGCTGTCCATACCCATGATGATGGCGCGGCGACCCTGCAGGTCACTCATCACATCACCCATGTAGTCGCCAGGAACAAGCACCTCCAGGTCGTAGATAGGCTCCAGCACCTTAGGACCTGCCTCCTTGAAGGCAGCGCTGAAGGCGTTACGGGCAGCCAGCATGAACGACAACTCGTTTGAATCAACGGGGTGCATCTTACCATCATATACTATGACGCGCACGTCGCGGGCGTAAGAACCGGTCAGCGGACCCTGCTCCATACGTTCCATGACACCCTTCAGGATAGCGGGCATGAAACGCATATCGATAGCACCACCAACGACGCTGTTGATGAAGACCAGCTTGCCGCCCCACTCCAGGTCTTTCTCTTCCTTCGACTTGATGTTCATCTTGAACTCCTGGCCGTTGATAGTGAAGCTGGTAGGATCGGGCATGCCGTCGGTATAAGGCTCTACAATCAGGTGTACCTCACCGAACTGTCCGGCACCACCCGACTGCTTCTTATGACGATAGTCGGCACGGGCCATCTTCGTGATAGTCTCACGATAAGGAATCTTGGGCTCCTGATACTCGACATTGATCTTCTCGTTGTTCTCCATGCGCCACTTCAAGGTACGCAGGTGGAATTCACCCTGACCATGAACGATAATCTGGCGCAGTTCCTTCGATTGCTCAACCACCCATGTGGGATCTTCCTGGCGCATCTTGTTCAGGGCAGCCATCATCTTCTCGGTCTCAGCCTCGTTGACGGCCTTGATGGCACGCGAGAATTTGCTGTTCGGATACTTGATGAAGTCGAACTTCCAGTCGATATCCTTGCCGTTCAGCGTGTTGCCGGTCTTCACGTCCTTCAGCTTCACGGTGCAGCCGATGTCACCGGCGCGCAGCTCGTCGACCTGAATACGGTTGGCGCCTGCACAGGCATACAGCGTACCCATGCGCTCCTTCGAGCCGCGGTCGGCGTTGGTCAGGTCGTCACCACTCTTGATGACACCGCTCATCACCTTGAAATAGGACACCTCGCCGATGTGTGGCTCGACACCAGTCTTGAAGAAGTAGAGCGACGTGGGACCACTGGCATCAGCAGGAACCTCCTTACCGGCAGCATTCTTGATGACGGGCATGTCGCTGACGAAGGGCACCACGTTGCCGAGGAACTCCATCAGACGGCGAACACCCATATCCTTGCCTGCGCAGACGCAGAACACGGGGAAGATGCTACGGGTGACAAGTCCCTTGCGGATACCCTCACGCATCTCGTCCTCAGAGAGGTCTTCTGTCTCGAAGAACTTCTCCATCAGTGAGTCGTCACCGGCAGCAGCGGCCTCCACGAGGGCGGCCTTCATCTCCTTGGCCTTATCGAGCTGGTCGGCGGGAATATCCTCAATAATGGGGGCACCACCCTCTGGTTTCCAACTGTACTTCTTCATCAGCAGCACGTCGATGACGCTGTTGAAGCCGGGGCCTGTGGCGATGGGGTACTGTACGGGCACGCAGTTGTTGCCGTATACCTCGCGCAGCTGACCCATTATCTGGTCGAAGTCGCAGTTGTCGCGATCCAGCTGGTTCACCAGGAAGATAACGGGCTTCTTCAGCTTCTCCGTGTTGCGGAAGGCATTCATCGTACCCACCTCAGGGCCGTACTGGCCGTTGACGAGGATGACAGCCTGGTCGGTGACGTTCATGGCGGTGATAGAGCCACCCACGAAGTCATCACTGCCCGGACAGTCGATGATGTTCAGCTTCTTGTTGTTCCACTCAACATGGAAAACAGTAGAGAACACCGAATAGCCATACTCCTGTTCCACAGGGAAGTAGTCGCTCATCGTGTTCTTACCCTCTACAGTACCGCGGCGCTTGATGATGCCAGCTTCGTAGACCATTGCTTCGGCAAGAGTCGTCTTGCCGCTACCCGCACTGCCAATCAGCGCGATGTTTTTGATTTCATTAGTTTGATAAACTTTCATATTTACTGATATTTTAGGTTTATAATTTGCAGAGTTTTCACAAAGCGGTCGTAAAAGTAGTCATTTTTGAGCAAAAAACCTACGAAAGCTTTCAAATATTAAATATTATTAGTAATTTCGCGCTCGAAATGGCTGGTCTGTACATTCATATTCCGTTTTGTAAGAATCGTTGCATCTATTGTGGGTTCTACTCCACCGTAGACTTAGAGCTACGGCAACGATACGTGGATGCGGTATGCAGGGAGATGCAGATGAGAAGCCTCCACCAACCGCCTTCCGGCGATGACGAGCGTATAGAAACCGTGTACCTCGGCGGCGGTACCCCCAGTCAACTCACCATCCCACAGCTCCGGCAGCTTTTCATATATATAAATAAGGTGTATGACCTCACACGGGGACAGTCCCCCTGTGAGGTGACCGTCGAGGTGAATCCTGATGATGTCACGGTTGAGTATGCCGCAGTGCTGCAGGAGCTTGGCATCAACCGCATCTCGATGGGTATACAGACGTTCGATGACCAGCGACTGCGCTTTCTCCATCGTCGCCACACTGCTGCGCAGGTGCCTGTCGCCATCCATCGGTTAAGGAATGCCGGCATCAGGAATGTCAGTATCGACCTGATGTATGGCTTTCCTGGTGAGACACTCGATGACTGGCGACGTGACATCGATGCCGCCCTCGCTCTTGACGTAGAGCATCTCTCAGCTTATTGTCTCACCCTCGAAGAGGGAACCCCGCTTTATGAGCAAATGAGAAATGAGAAATTAGCGATGAGAAATGACAAGGCAGAGGAGCTGGAACGTCAGATGTACGAGTCGCTGATTGACAAGTTGACGGCTGCAGGCTACGAGCACTATGAGATTAGCAACTTTGCACGCCCAGGCTATCGCTCACGTCATAACAGCAGCTACTGGCACGACATTCCCTATATCGGCTTGGGAGCTGCCGCCCACAGCTACGACGGTAGCTGCCGCAGCTGGAACGTCAGTGATATCCGCCAATACATCGGGGCCATCGAGAGAGGAAAACTGCCCAGCGAGTGCGAGGTACATGATGCCGACACCCACTACAACGACCGCATCACTACAGCCCTACGCACCAGCGACGGCCTCGACCTTACTACGCTCTCCGACCGTTACCGCCGCTATTGCCTGCAAGAGGCCCGCCAGTTCCTTGCTGATGGTCTGCTGCGGCTTGCCGACAACCGTCTCGTCCTCACTCGCAAGGGCCTCTTCGTCAGCGACATGGTGATGAGTGGGCTGATGTCGGTGTAAGTTGTCCTGATGACAAAATCCCCAGCATAGCGTCTTATTGTATATAATGTACGTAAATACGATGAATACTTGGAAAGCGAATCTCGAAGAGACGAAGAAACACTATATTGACTGGTGGAACCACAAGGGTATTGTGCTCAATATGTGGGAACACTTTCAGGAGGGCGTAAAGCCACATGCCGATATTCCTGCCCCCCAACCCTACCGAGACCTCAACCAGCGATGGTTCGACCCAGAGTGGCGGGCGGCGTATCTGGATTGGTATGTGGCCCATTCTTCTCTGATGGCCGATATGTTGCCGGTGGCCAATACGCAGTTGGGACCAGGTTCGTTGGCAGCCATCCTCGGCGGTGTGTTCGAAGGTGGCGAGGATACCATCTGGATTCATCCCGACCCCAACTACAGCGACGATATCAAGTTTGACCCCAATCATCCGAATTATCTACTCCATAAGGAACTGCTTAAAGCCTGCAAGCAGAAGGCACAGGGCCACTACTATGTGGGCATGCCCGACCTGATGGAAGGCCTTGATGTGCTGGCGGCCATGAAGGGTACTGACAAGGTGCTGTTGGATACCGTGATGCAGCCAGAGGTGCTGGAACATCAGATGCAACAGATCAACGACATCTATTTCCGTGTGTTCGACGAACTCTACGACATCATCCGCGAAGGCGACGAGATGGCGTTCTGCTATTTCTCCTCATGGGCACCAGGCAAGATGTCGAAGCTACAGAGCGACATCTCGACGATGATCAGCGTTGATGACTACCGCAGGTTTGTACAGCCGTTTATCCGCGAACAATGTCAGAAGATTGACTATACGCTCTATCACCTCGACGGGGTAGGGGCGATGCACCACCTTGATGCCCTCTTGGAAATCAAGGAACTCAACGCCATCCAGTGGACACCCGGTGTGGGAGAACCGCAAGGTGGCAGTCCCAAATGGTACGACCTCTATCAGAAGATTCTTGCCGGTGGCAAGAGCATCATGGCCTGCTGGGTGACGCTCGACGAGCTTCGCCCCTTGCTCGACCATATCGGCGGCGACGGTGTACACCTCGAGATGGACTTCCACAACGAGCGGGAGGTGGAGGAAGCCATGCGGATAGTGGATGATTTCAAGACCAGCCGCAACCTGCATCCTGCCGACATGCAGGACGATGCCGACCGCGAGGTGGAGGAAATCATCCGCCACATCGAAGAGTGTTTCTCCGGAATATCCGGAAAGTCCGGAATATCTGGCCCCCCCAGATTATCCGACAGTGCCGAGGCTCGTGTCCTCGTCCTCGACGGCGGTATGGGTACGATGATTCAGCAGTACCAGTTGCGCGAAGACGACTACCGGGGCGCGCGCTTTGCCAGTCATCCGAAGGAACTGAAGGGCTGCAACGATGCGCTGTCGTTGACGGCTCCCTTCATTGTTCGCGACATCCACCGCAAATATCTGGAGGCCGGTGCCGATATCATCGAGACCAATACCTTCAATGCCCAGCGCATCTCAATGGGTGATTGGGGGCTGCAGGACTGCTGTCGTGAGATGAATCTGGCTGCCGTCAAAATTGCCCGTCAGTGCGCCGACGAGTTCTCATCGTCTGACAAGCCCCGCTATGTGGCTGGCAGCATCGGTCCTACCAGTCGTACCGTCGTCAGTGAAAAGTTAAAGGGAGACAGTTCACTATTTGCTGCCGCACTCCGTGAAGCCTACGAGGAACAGATTGCTGCACTTGCCGAGGGTGGTGTCGATGTCCTGCTCATCGAGACCATCTTTGATGTGGAGAATGCCCGTATCGCCATCGAGGCAGCACGAAAAGTTGCCCCTTCGCTACCCATTATGCTGAGCTTTAACGTTACCACGGCTGATGGTCACAATATGCTGGGGCAGGACATCTGCGAATTTTTAAACGAACAGTTAAGAGAGCAGAACGAAGCATTCTTCTCCGTAGGCATCAACTGTGTGAGTGATGTGGCTCAGATGACTCCCCTTGTCTGCCGTCTGGCTCAGTTTGGTACGAAGGTAAGCCTTTATCCCAATGCCGGCGTGCCCGATGGCAACGGCCATTATAACAAAACTCCAGAGAGCCTGTTGGCCGATGTCTGGCCATTATTGGATGGGCACTGTCTGAACATCATCGGCGGCTGCTGTGGCACCACTGATGCACATATCCGACTGATGGCAAAAGCCATACAGCCAGTGCCAGGCATCTTCCTGTCACCGTTGGATTACAATAGCGCGAATGTAACTAGTACCTCTAGTCTTTCTAGTCCAACTAGTACCCCTAGTCCAACTAGTCAGACTAGTGAGACAAGCGATACAAGCTCCGCAGATCCTGCCGGGCGTCTCTTCGAGGCCATTCTTCACGGCAAGAGCGACGATGCTGCTGCTGCCACAAGGGATGCCATCGCCCAGCAGATTGCTCCGCAAGACCTCATCAACGGTCAGATGATCCGTGCCATGAGCGAGGTAGGCCAGCGTTTCCAGGATGGCAAGGCTTTCGTTCCCCAGCTGCTGATGGCTGGTCGTGCCATGAAGGCAGCCCTTGAACTGCTGAAACCCATGATGGCCGGTGCTGCCTCCACATCGTTGGGCAAGGTGGTCATCGGCACCGTCAAGGGCGACCTGCACGACATTGGCAAGAACCTTGTGGCCTCCATGCTCGAAGGCTGCGGCTTCGAGGTGGTGAATATCGGTATCGATGTCTCTGCTGACACCTTCATCGAGGCTGTGAAGCAAAACCAGCCCGACATTCTCTGTATGTCGGCCCTGCTGACCACCACCATGGGTTATATGAAGGATGTCATCGATGCCTTGGAGTCTGCCGGCATCCGCGACCAGGTGAAAGTCATGGTAGGCGGCGCCCCTGTCACCCAGGGCTTCGCCGATGAGATTGGTGCCGACGGCTATAGCGACAATGCCAACAGTGCCGTCACCGTCGCCAAGCAGTTAATGCAACAAAACAGAAGACAATAACATCTTCACCGTCTGTGCGCGTCACACCTCCCGCCTCGCTCCGTAAAGTGCCTCTTTAAGTGCAAATGTGAGCTCATTAATAACGGTTCCTTTGTTGCTTTCCTGCGCATGACAAACTGGCTGGCCTGCCTAAAGTTGCCGGCGGTGTACCCCAACGACAGCCCTCATGACTTACAAGACTGCAAGAACCCATTTGTGGCTGCAAAGGTACGAAGTTATTTTGGACTGTGCAAGAAAACCGGTGGGGTCAGGATAAACCTAAATTCAAATCGTTCTGTTTTGCCATGCTTTTGGGCTATGTTTTCGGGCCGTCCAAGCCATTAAAAACAGCCACCCTGCACTGCCTACACTGACCGCTGAAAATCAGGCACTTACATACCAGGCACCCTACACTGGAGGCTACACCTGAGGCTGCACTGAACGGCGGGGTGGTGAATGATGTTCCCATACACCAACCAGTCACAAGATTTTGTCCCATGCATTGGGATTTTTTGTGAGGAGGCCACTCACGGAAATGAGGAGCCTCTTCACGGAAATAAGTAGGCCACTCACGAGAATAAGTAGGCTACTTATTGGAATTAGTAGCCCACTTATGGAGGTGTTAGTTGAAGAATTTTCCAGTGTAGCCTCAGGTGTAGCCTCCAGTGTAGGGTGCCTGGTATGTAAGTGTCTGATTTTCAGCGGTTAGTGTAGGCAGTGCTACCTGCTTCTTTTCTTTTGCGCTTGTAGCACTGCTGGAAGTCGCAGAGTCCGCAAGTGTAGTCAAGATGCCGCACGCAGGAGCCCAGTCCGATGATGCCGCTGACGCTTTTGATGGGCACCATCAATGAGGAGGGGGTGAGGCTGATGCCACAGGTGTGGCCACCGAAGAGGGGGAAGAGTAGCTGCTGCTGGGAGACGTGCCAGCCGCAATAGCCTGGCGAGAAGCGGTTGGTATGGTGCCAATGGAGTTTGTCGATGCTCTCCTGCAGGCTCTCCTCCATGCAGTCGGCACACCGCTCGGCAATGACACTGCCCAGGGCATCGACAATGAACACACGCACCATGTCGCCCTCGTTGTTCAGCTGCTGCTGGTAGGCCTCGTAGTCGGTACCGGCGGTACAAACAAAGAGCGCGTAGGCCTCGGAGCCTTGCAACTGGCGAAGGATGATGTTGCCCATGTCGAAAGCAGGGAGTTCACGAACGACGAAGTAGCAGAACGCAGGGCGCAGCCACCCACGGACTTCATCGATGATGGCCTGCGTCTCGCGACGGGTCGCCTCGTCGGGGGCGTTGTCATGATAGCCCATCTGCTCGTACACATCGGCAGGGGTTATCCTGAGGTCATCGTAGGTCAGCGTCTTCTCCGTCACTCTTAATTCTTAATTTTTAATTCTCACCTCTAACCTCTCCGTTGTTCCAGTGGTCGAGGGCCTCGAAGAAGGCATCGATATTCTGCATGGGCGTGTGGGGCGGGGTATCGCAACCGCTGGAGAGCACAAAGTTGGGATAGTGCTTCATCTTGTCGAGTAACTCGCCGACAGCGTGGCGCATCTCGTCGGGTGTACCGTCCTTAAACACGCTGACAGGGTCGATGTTGCCCATTGCCAAGGCTGTGGGGGGAACATCACGGATGACCTCCTCCATGCGGCACTTGTTGCCGAAATGGTAGGCGGCAGCACCTGTCGACACCATTGCTTGCGTACACTGGCCGGTGTTGCCGCAGTTGTGGAGGATGACGATGAAGTTGTCGTCCTGTACCTTGTCAACAATGTACTTGACGTATGCAGAAGAGAAATTCCGGCAGTCATCGTCGGACAGCAGACCGGCTGCAGGCTCGGCCATCAGCACGCCATTGGCTCCCGTCTGTTTCAGCGCCTGACAATACTTTTCAATGAACTGCGTACATTTGGCCAACAAGGTATGAGCAGAATCGGGATTCTCATAGATGAGCATCATCACCTCTGACATATCATAGAGACGGCCAGCCAGCGAGAAGGGACCGATACAGCCAGCAAACAGCGGACGGTCGGTAATCTCCTTGGCTGCCAACAGGTTAGCCTTCAGATACTGGGGGATACGGCCAGCAGACAAGGAAGGAACTTGGAGCCTGTTAATGCTCTCGACATCAGGCAACAGGCGACTCGACACGGCAGGCACGGCCTCATCACTGAAGGCTATCTCGGCTCCGAAGGCCTCAGCTTCCGTTGTCAAATCCATGATAGTAGCAGCCGCCACACTGGGATAGCGGCGGGTGAGCGCCATGACAGCCTCATAGTGGATGCGTCCGTTGCTGACGGCCTCACGTACCGTATGCCCATTCAGTTCAATACCGGGATGTGTCATCACCGGTATGGCAGCCACTTCTCTGCGTTGGATGATGTCGGCCACCCACTGCCTCATGTTTCTCTTCATGTCTGTATCGGTTTGTTTTAGTTTGAATCAGAAAGCATCAATGATATGTTCTATTTCTGGCTCGCTGCCAGGCATTCCCACCACGCTGATGATGTCGAAACGGATGTCAAGGTCAACGTGATGAAGCTTCACATAGTAGTTTGCCAGCAGTCTGAGATTGCGTATTTTCTCATAGCCTACCGCATCGACAGGGTCGGTGAACAGTCGGTTGCGGCGTGCCTTCACCTCGACGAATACCAGGGTATCGGCGGCTGGGTCGACGGCAATGATGTCCAAGTCGCGATGGCCTTGCTTCCAGTCACGCGCAACGATGGCATAGTCTTTCCCTTGAAGATAGGCTGCTGCCACCTCCTCGCCCCACTTTCCCAAGTCGTTGTGTGCTGCCATATTGAGATGTCTTCTTTCTGAACTGCAAAGGTAAGCATTATTTTGTAATCCTGCAAGGCATCCCCGTCTTTTTTCTATCGGGCGGCATTACAAAAAGCGGGAAGACTCGTCATTATCATATAACAAGAACAACGATGAGACACCTACTAATCATGCTCCTGCTATGGACTGTCGGCTACAGCCATGCCGGAGAAATCATGGTCGGCAAAGACGGGAACATACACGAAGCCTTGCGACAGGCTCGCGAATGGCGGCGTACCAATGACCCACGCTGTGAAGGCGGTATTACTATCACCCTGCAGGAAGGACGCTACTACATGCAGGAACCTTTGTTCCTCCGTCCGGAGGACAGCGGCACCAAGGAGTCGCCGCTCACTATCCGTGGCATTGGAAAGTTGAACACGAGCGTTATCTGTGGCGATGCCCGACAGAAACACACACAGCTTTGGCCTTTAAAAGAACAAGCTGACAGTCTTCCGTTTAGAAAACATGATGACGGTCTTCCAGATAAAGGCATGGAGCGCATCATTGACTTCAACACCACCGACAGAACCATCACCATTCCCACTCCACCCCAGGAAGTTCTCCAGACTGATAATCTCGAAATGGTCGTCCACCAGCGGTGGGCTATCGCTATCCTGCGTGTCAAGGAGATGAAGGTCGAGGGCGACAAAACCATTGTTTCGTTTATGGAACCCGAGAGTCGCCTGGAGTTCGAACACCCCTGGCCTCAGCCCGTCATCGGCGGTGAGAAGGGCAACAGCAGCTTCCTGCTGCGCACCACCGAACAGCGCGACGGCATCGAGCAACTGGTCATCATTGATGGTGCGAACTACGTGCGTTTCGAAGGAATCACTTTCGACAAGACCTGTTGGAACCGTCCGCTGCACAAAGGCCACGTCACCCTGCAGGGCGGCATGCCCCTCGTCGATGCCTACAAGCTCGCGGTCCCAGGTTTACCCTGGGACTCCGACCTCGAGAACCAGGCCTGGATAGAACGCCCCGTGAGTGCTGTCACCGTGAAGAACGCCCATCACGTAGACTTCCACCATGTGCTGTTCCAGAATCTGGCCTCCACGGCCTTGGACTTTGTCGATAACATCAGCGACTGCACGGTGCAAAACTGCACCTTCGGCAACATCGGCGGCACAGCCATCATGGGTGGTTCGTTTGCAGAAAGTCCCCGCGAGGTACACCGTCCCTACACCAACCTGGCAGAACGCTGCCAGCGGCTGACCATCAAAGGAAACCCCATCGTTGATGTGGCCAACGAGGACTGGGGAGCCGTTGCCATCGCCTTGGGGTATGTGCGCAACTGCACCATCAGCCACAACTTCGTGAGCCGCACCAGCTACTCCGGCATCTGCGTCGGCTGGGGATGGACACCACACGATACGGGCATGCAGAACAACCGTATCGTAGGCAATAGAGTCAGCCACTATGCCCGCCAACTCTACGATGCCGGTGCCATCTATACGCTGTCGAACCAACCGGGCTCCGTCATCAGCGACAACATTATCAGTATGCCCTTCCCAGCCCCCTACACCACCAACGACCGCGGCTTCCGCATCTACCTAGATGCCCGCACGGACGGTTTTACAATAGAAAACAATAAGACCTATGACGCTGTCGGCACTAAGCATGGTGAAATACCCACTGACCTCCGTCCCATCCGCCGCGATGAGATAGGCGACAATCACCCAGGTCCAAACATCATATTCAAACAATGAAACAAACAAACTACCATCTTTTCGACTTCATGGACTTTGATCCTTCGTTAGAGAAGGAAGAGAGTCTATGGAAAGCATACGCACCAAGCCATATAGAGGAGCGCGATGGCGATATCGTGGTGACCATTCCCTATCAGAGGCAACTACACCAAGAAGATATGGCGCCTGACACATCAGTGCCTCAACAAAGCTACGACCTCATCATCCGCGCCTATAGCCCCAACATCATCCGCCTGTTTACCACCATGGGTGGCGACGAGATGACGGAGCAGGACGATATGCTTCAGATGGCTCCCGAGGTGAAGCGCCAGCCCCTTCGCCTAGTAGGCTGCGATATCATCGCAGCAAATGGCAAGAAGGTAGCCACCATCGACCTCAGCGAACCCAAGCTGGACCATTGGAGCGACCTGTTGCCTGCCCCCCAGCCGGCACCCTTCATCACCTTCTATCCGGATGGAGACGAAAGAAAAGGCATTGCCCTGAGCGACGACCACTTCTCGCCCCCTCGCTACGATGCGCTCCCCTTAGGGTTCTGTTCGGTAGGCTGCGACTCTGTCGCAGCACCAAACACCGAGCGTGCCACCATCAGTTTCAAGTGTGCCCCCGACGAGTGCTTTGTGGGTACAGGCGAGCGTTTCCGGAAGATGGACCTCAGCGGACAGACCTTCCAGCTGAAGAACCAGGACGGCCAAGGTGTCAACAACCGTCGTTGCTATAAGAACATCCCGTTCTATATGAGTAGCCGGATGTATGGTTGTTTCTATCACACCAGCGACTACTGCAAGCTCTCATTGGCTGACCACTCGACACGCTCAGTGCAGTTCATGTGCGACCGTGCCACCATAGATGTATTTCTTATCGGTGGCAAGAGTCCCGAAGAGATTCTCAAGGGTTACCGCATGCTCACAGGGTTCCCACAGATGCCACCCCTATGGTCGTTTGGCATCTGGATGAGTCGTATGACGTACTTCTCTGCCGAGGAGGTGGATGAGATTTGCAACCGTCTGCGTAGTGAGCATTACCCGTGTGATGTCATCCATCTGGATACGGGCTGGTTCCGCACTGACTGGCTGTGCGAGTGGAAGTTCAATCCCGAACGGTTCCCCGATCCCAAGGGCTTTGTACAGGGACTGCGCAAAAAAGGCTTTAAGGTGAGTCTGTGGCAGTTGCCATACGTGGCACAAGGCGCAGAGCAAATCAACGAAGCCAAGGAGAACAAATATATCAGCCAGTCTGCCCAGCAGGATTTCTCAACTGGCGGTGCCTCCAACTTCTCTACGCTTGACTATGCCGGTACCATCGACTTTACCTACGAGAAGGCCGTAGACTGGTATAAGAACAAGTTGCTGAAGCCATTGCTGGAGATGGGCGTAGAATGTATCAAGACCGACTTTGGAGAGAATATCCACATGGATCATCAATACCATGCCATGACGGCAGAGCGGCTGAATAACATCTATTCCTTATTATACCAGAGGGCTGCATACGAGGTGACAAAGGAGGTGACGGGCAATGGTATCGTTTGGGCACGTTCTGCCTGGGCAGGCTGCCAGCGCTATCCCTTACACTGGGGCGGCGACTCTGAGTCGTCATGGAGCGGTATGGCAGGTTCGCTGAAGGGAGGACTGCACTTCGGACTCTCGGGCTTTGCCTTCTGGAGCCATGATGTGCCGGGTTTCCACTCTACGCCCGACTTCATGAACTCACCAGTGGATGAGAATGTGTATCTGCGGTGGACACAGTTTGGCGTGTTTTCCTCGCATATCCGATATCACGGTACCTGCAAGCGTGAACCGTGGCATTATCCCGCTATTGCAGAGACGGTAAAGCGGTGGTGGCGGCTGCGCTACCAGCTAATACCGTATATCGTAGAACAAGGAGAACTGGCTTGCCGGACGGGTTATCCCCTGGTACGTGCCCTACTGTTTCACCATCCGCACGACCGGCAAGTGTGGCATATCGATGATGAATACTATTTCGGCTCCGAGTTCCTCGTCTGTCCTGTCATGAACAGTCGGAACAAGCGAGATATCTATTTGCCAGAAGGCCTGTGGGTCAATTTCTTCACAGGCGAACGCTTGGATGGCGGACGATGGTATGAGGATGTGGAAGTGCCCATCGACCAGATGCCCGTATTCGTGCGACCAGGCACTCTTCTGAAGATGTATCTTGACGATGTGGATTCAACAGATGACATGGATATGTCGAAAGCTGTCACCATCGAAATCACCAAAGAATACAAAGGACTATCCGTATAACTTTTGATCTTTGAACGATAACTATAAACTTTGAATGATGAACTCACATTATATGCAAGGCCTTGACTGGCTAATCCTGGGAATCTATTTTGCCGTACTCCTTGTCATCGGAATATGGGCCAGTACAAAACGCAAGAAGGGGGGTGCCCTCTTCCTAGCAGAACATTCGCTGCGGTGGCATCACATCGGATTCTCCATGTGGGGAACCAATGTCGGGCCATCGATGCTGATAGCCAGTGCCAGCGCAGGCTTTACGTCGGGAATCGTTTCTGGCAACTATGCGTGGTATGCCTTCGTGTTCATTGCCTTGCTGGCCTTTGTGTTCGCACCGCGCTACTTAGGTGCCAAGGTACATACCCTTCCGGAATTCATGGGCTTGCGCTTCGGACAGTCCACGCGTAACATCCTGGCGTGGTACACCATTATTACCATTGTCATTTCGTGGCTTGCCCTGACACTCTTTGCCGGTGGCATCCTCATCCGTCAGGTTTTCGACATTCCCATGTGGTCATCAGCGTTAGTGCTGCTCCTCATCAGTGCTTTCTTTACGATGATGGGCGGACTGAAGGCCGTGGCATACACCAACGTTTATCAGATGATACTGCTGATAGCCGTCTCTCTGGTACTGGTGCTGGTAGGATTAGACAGGGTAGGAGGTGTCAGTGCCTTGGTGGATAAGGTGCCTGCCGACTACTGGGTGATGTTCAAGCCCAACAGCGACGAGGCCTTCCCCTGGCTGCCTATCGTGCTGGGCTATCCCGTTATGGGTGTGTGGTTTTGGTGTACCGACCAGAGTATGGTACAGCCTGTGCTGGCTGCCAAGGACTTGCGTGAAGGCCAGCTGGGTACCAACTTTACCGGTTGGCTGAAAATCCTGGATGTGGCACTTTATATCCTGCCAGGTGTCATCTGTTTTGCCTTGTTTGGCGACACGCTGAAGAATCCCGATGAGGCTTATCTGACCATGGTCGAGAATCTGTTCCCTGTAGGAATGGTGGGACTGGTGTTTGCTGTACTGACAGCCTGCTTGGTATCTACCATTGGCTCGGCACTGAATGCGCTGAGTACCGTCTTCACGATGGACATCTACGTCAAGAAGTTCAATCCTAATGCCTCGCAGCGGCACATCAACTATGTCGGACGTGTTGTTACCGTCATCGGTGCCGCTCTTGCCATCATCCTCACCGTAGCGATCGACAGCATCAAAGGACTTAACCTCTTTAACGTGTTCCAAAGTGTGTTGGGCTTCATCGCCCCGCCGATGGCTGCTGTCTTTCTGATGGGAGTGTTCTGGAAGAAGGCCACCACACGTGCTGCCAACTTTGCCCTGACAGCCGGTACGGCCTTCTGTCTTGTCGTGGGGGTACTCTACCTATGGCCACCGCAGTGGCTCACCGATATGCTGGTGTCGGCAGGAACGTCTCTGCCGCACTTTATGCTACTATCTTTCTACCTCTTCGTCATCCTGATGGTCTCCATGACCGTCCTGAGCATGACCGACAGCAAAGAGTCGACTCCTTTGGCGTATACCGTTGAGGAAGCGCCAAAATCGAAGCTCGCCATCGGTCTCTGGATAGCTCTGGCGGTAGTGATGGTCGGACTCTATATCTATTTCAACTAGACGAATCTTACAAGAATCCTGAATACTTTAGCGGGAGCCTGCATCCATTGTTGCATGGCTCCTTCTGCTTGTTCAGGAGTGACCTCGTTGCTGATGAGAATATCGTATGGCGGGTTGTGCTTTTCCAGATAGCGGATGACTCCTTCGAAGTCCTCAGGCTGGGCGTTGCGCGACCCACGGATGTCAATCTCTTTCTGTACGAAATACTTGGTGGTAAACGATACGTCCTGTTTGGCATAGCCGATGCATACTACCCGACCTGTAAACGATACGCAGTCGATGGCCATCTGATAGGTGGCAGGGGCACCAACAGCCTCAATGACTACGTCAACGCCTTCTCCATCGGTCAACTCCGCCAGACGCTGTTTTACATCCTCTTTGGCAGAATTGATGGTATAGTCGGCACCCAGGCCGCGAACAATTTCCAGTTTCTCATCATCCATGTCACAGGCAATGACTTTCGCACCACGGGTCACGGCACGTACTACGGCTCCTACGCCTACCATGCCACAGCCGATGACCATCACCACGTCTGTGTCAACCACCTGTCCGCGGCTGACGGCGTGGAATCCCACACTCATAGGTTCGATGATTGCTGCATGCTCTACACTGATGTTGCCGATAGGGATGACCTTCTGCCAAGGGATGGCAATGTACTCGCACATGGCACCATTGCGTTGAACTCCTAATGTCTCATTGTGCTCACAGGCATTGTATCGGCGGTTCTTACAAGAAGGGCAGTGACCGCAATTGGTATAGGGATTCACGGTAACGGCCATGCCCGGACATAAATGGCCAGGCACTGAACTGCCCACCTCGGCAATTTCGGCACCGATTTCGTGACCGGGAATGACGGGCATTTTCACCATGGGGTTCAGGCCGCGATAGGTGTTCAAGTCGCTGCCGCAGAATCCGACATAATGTATTTTGAGCAGCACCTCGTCTGCTCCACACTGAGGTTTCTCAATGTCTACAACCTTCATCACGGAAGGCTCTGTAATCTGTATTGCTTTCATCTTTGTAAATGTTATTCGCTCATATTTTTAATATAGGGTAGCTCGACGAGGTCGCCAAAGCCGAAGAACTGCTTGGCATTGTCGCATAGGAACATGCGCTTCTCGTCATCCGTCAGTTCCTTTGACTTGGTCACGAAGTCATACGACATCTTATAGGTGATGGCGGTGATGGTGCGCGGATAGTCAGACCCCCACATCAGCTTCTGCCAGCCCACCTCATCGGCAGCCTCTTTAATAGCACGGATGGCTGATGGGAAGGGGTAGAACTCATCGTTGAACAGCCACGTAATACCACCACTCTCAACATAAACGTTCTCGTGGCGAGCCAACTTGATTTGACTCATCCAATGAGGACGTGTCACCATACCGAAATGGCCGATAGCCACCTTCAGACGAGGGTACTCCTGGATGATTTCCTCCATCTGTCCTACTTGTGCGTCACCATCCATCAGTTCGATACCGAGGATGATGTCGTTGCCCTGCATTAAAAACAGTACCTTACGCAACTCGTCCTCCTCCAGGAAGTCCTTCGGCAGACGGGCGGCAGGAATCTTCAGACCTCGGAATCCCTTTGCAATGAGGCTCAGTGCCTGCTCATAGTAGCCTGGTTGCCGCCATTCCGGCATGCCAAATACGAAGAAACGGTCAGGATATTGCCGTCCTACTACTTGCAGATAGCCGTTCTGCAGCCCGTCGATGAATTCCTGTGTGATGACGGCAGCCGAAACTTGAGCGTAGTCCATGTTCGAGAGGAACCGCTCTGCCGTGTTCTGCCCATCGGTCATGTAAGGCGGCAGCATCTGCACCTCCTCTCCGAAGAACATGCTCCGGCTGCGGTTGGGCTCCAGCTGGTAAATGGGGGAACCGTTTACCACAGTGTTCTGATTCAGCCACAGGTGGGCGTGCGCATCAATTATGTATTGGCCCATGATACTCGCTGTTGGTCACCGATAATGGCTCTTACCTCCTGTACCAGTTGCTCGTCCATAGGTTCTTCGATATAGGCGAGGTTGGTCGTGATGGCCTCAGGACGTGTGGTGCTGAATACGGTGGAGGCGATGCGGGAATTGGAACAGGCAAACTGCATGGCCAGCTTCTCGATGGGATAGCCCTTCTCCTGACAATAGGCGGCAGCCTTCCGACAGACTTCCACCAATGGCTTGGGAGCAGGATGCCAGTCGGGCACACCGCGTGTGGTCAGCAATCCCATGCTGAAAGGTGAAGCACTGAGTACGCCAATACCGTGCTCCTCGAAAAAGTCCATGAAGTCGATAAGCTTATCATCGCACAGGCAATAGTGACAGAAATTCATCACGCTCTCCACGGTACCCTCCGGACAATGCTCGATGACCCATTTCAGGTTTTCCAGTTGCAGGTCAGTGATGCCCACGTGGCGTACCACCCCCTCTTTTTTCAATTCATGCAGGGCGGGCAGTGTCTCGTCGACCACTTTCTGCAGGCCACCTTCCATCCGGCCTTGGAACTCGATGTCATGCACGTTGATAATGTCGATGTAGTCGATGTGCAGGCGTTCCAGGCTTTCATATACACTCTCTTTGGCACGACGGGCCGAATAGTCCCATGTGTTCACGCCGTCTTTGCCGTAGCGTCCCACCTTTGTGGAAAGGAAGAACTTGTCACGGGGGATGTCCTTCAGTGCCTTTCCTAGTACTGTCTCAGCTTTATAATGGCCGTAGTATGGCGACACGTCTATGATGTTGATGCCGGCATCGACAGCAGCAAAAACGGCATCAATGCCCCGGTTCTCGTTGAAAGAATGGAACACGCCGCCCAGTGAAGAGGCACCAAACCCCAGCTCCGACACGTTCATCCCCGTCTTTCCTAATGCTCTGTAGTTCATAAGTAGTTTGTTTAGATTAGAAAGACCACGGCATTACCCGTGGTCTTATGCTGTTCAAATATGGAAGGCATCACTCTCGTTAGGTCTGTAGGCCTTGCCGTCCTCATCTTTTATGTACACCTGCAGGTCGGTGAAATAGCCTGTCTCCTGCAGTTTCTTCAGTTCTTCCTTGGTGGCTTCAAAGCCGTGGAACTCCTTTGCCGTAGCAATGTGGTTGGTAAACTCCAGTTTCTTCTTCTCTGTGTCGAGAACGGAAATCCACTCGTCCTTCGTGCGGTCTCCGATGATAAATTTCTTACTCATAGTCTTTTATGGTTTAGAATAGCCAGCCCAGGCGCAGTGCTGGCTCTATATAAATTTTCAGATTTGTAGATTTCGATGAGTGGTCTGTCACCTGTTCCACGCTGGTGTTGGAATAGTCGTGGATAAGGTCACGATGGGTGCGGATACCCGTTTCCGACGAAAAGGTCGTGGAAGTGCTCGTCTGTATTTGCGAGCCGATGTACTGCTGCTCGCTCTTGTTGTAGTCGTAGTAGCCGTTAACCTGTTTTCCACTCTTGAAGGAGATGCCCAGTTCTGTGCCGATGTAGAGACTCTTATACACATAGAAGTCCACACCGGTGAAGATGTTGGCAAAGATGCTATGCTCGTTGTACTTGCTGGCATCGGGAAGCATCTTTTTGTAGCTGGTAGTCTCGTTGCGGTTGGTAGTAGTCTGCACAGGTCCGCTTCCGGCGTTGTATACGTCTGCTCCAGAATATACGACACTCTTTGTGCCGGAGTAGAACTTAGCCTCATAGCCGGCCTCTGCACCAAGGTAGAAGTCCAGTCGTCCACGATGGGCGAAGTGGTATTCATAGCCCAGTCCCAGTTTCAACGCTCTGCTCTTGGTTTCCGTTCTAGTGGTTTCATTCCAAGTGGTATAGTTGTTAGGATTGACGCTACGGTCGTCCTTGCTGGTTATGTTGTCGTCCTTGTCGCTGTCGAAGCCGAGTCCGATACCCAGTCGCACTACGTGCTTGTCGTTTAAGAACAGACGGGCTTTCAGTTCTCCCATTTTGAATGTCTTGAAGTCGTTGCTGAAGGGGTTGGCCTGTATTTCAATAGCCAATAATCCATCGGGCAGATGATAGCCTCCGTCCTGTGCAGCAGCTGTCATGCCGGCCAGCACAAGTGTACATGTAAGTAATAGTTTTTTCATTGTCGTATCATTTGTATTGTAATTCTGCGTGCAAAGATAGTCATTTCGTGGCAAACGGCCAAATAAATCGTTGACAAAAATGACCGCAGGGTGATACTTACCGCCTATGGGGTGTCGATAAGTGCCGCTGCCTCAAGTGTCAGGAAGGGGCGTATCTTACTGTAGGGGATGGTGAAATTGACCATACCGGCAGCGTAGGGCGCTATCTCATACTGTTGGTAGGTGAAGGTGAGGCCTTCCTTTGTGAAGAGGGGGGCATGCTGCGGCAGTGGAATGCGGTTGACATCCTCTACTCCTATCAGCATGTCTTGGAGTTGCTCATCGCTCATCACGCCTTCTTCGAACTCTTGGAAGTAGCTGCGCACACCTTCCTTGATGAGCAGGGCTAGCTCGTCGGACTTCGGATTACTGAACAGCGTTTGCTCTTTAATCTCGAACTGTTCCGTCTGTTGGTTGTATTTGGTATGGTAACCAACCTTCTGTCCGCTCTTTTTGCTAAAAGTAATACCCGTCGATGTGGCGTAGCCGTGTGCGCCACCCATGAATCCTTCCGAATTGCTCAGGTAGGTGATGTAACGGTCGGTCTCTTCCAGTATGAACACGCGGACGTAGCTGCTCATGGTCATGCCGTATCCATAGCCCTCCTGGCGTGCCTCGTTGCCCATTTGTGCCAGCTGGTCGTATTGTTCTTTGACGGTGGTCTCCACGAGTTCCTTGCCGTCGTCTGTCATCTTTACCTCTGGCTGGCCTTCTTGCCAGGGTCTGGCGGCCAGCTCCTCACAGATGTATTGGCGGATGCTGCTGACCAAGGTGTCGTTGCCGCTGGTGGGCCACTCGGCACTCACCTTGATGCTGGCTAGCGAGTCCTCACACTCCAGACCGATGCTGTCTGTGGCAAACTCCGTGCTTTCAGTTTCTGTAGCCTGCTGAGAAGCACGATGGCCGCAAGCTGTTAATGCTGCGGCCATCGCTATGGTCATAAAAAGACTCTTCATCTTTTCAATGTTCAATGTTCAACGTTCAATGTTCAATGTTCAACGTTCAATGTTCAATGTTCAATGTTCAACGTTCAACGTTCAATGTTCAATGTTCAATGTTCAACGTTCAACGTTCAATTACTCGCCCTTGATAGCTGCAACACCAGGAAGCACCTTTCCCTCGATGGCCTCGAGCAGAGCACCGCCACCAGTAGAGATGTAAGATACCTGGTCGGCCAGACCGAACTTGTTGACACAAGCCACAGAGTCGCCACCGCCAATCAGAGAGAATGCACCGTTCTTGGTAGCCTCAGCGATAGCGTCGCCGATAGCGCGTGAACCAGCGGTGAATGCGTCGCACTCGAATACACCGGCAGGACCGTTCCACAGGATGGTCTTGGCACCCTTTATAGCCTCGGCAAATGCCTTCTGGCTCTCAGGACCAGCGTCGACACCCTCGAAACCGGCGGGAACCTTGTTGGCAGGGCAGGTGATGATCTCAGCACCAGCCTTTACAGTCATAGTACCGAAGTCGAGACCGTTGGTAGCTGTGCAGTCAGAACCGAGCACCAGCTCTACGCCGTTCTTCTTTGCCAGCTCCTCAACACCCAGAGCAACGTCCAGCTTGTCCATCTCAACGATAGACTCACCAATCTCACCGCCATGAGCCTTAGAGAAGGTGTAGGTCATACCACCGCAGAGGATGAGCTTATCAACCTTACCGAGCAGGTTCTCGATGATACCAATCTTAGACGATACCTTCGAACCACCCATGATGGCCACGAACGGACGCTTGATGTTCGAGAGCACGTTGTCGACAGCCTGTACCTCCTTCTCCATCAGCAATCCGAGCATCTTGTTGTCAGCATCGAAGTAGTCGGCGATAACAGCGGTAGAAGCGTGCTTGCGGTGAGCTGTACCGAATGCATCCATTACGTAGCAGTCAGCATAGCTAGCCAGAGTCTTGGCAAACTCCTTCTGGCTGGCCTTCATGGCCTTCTTAGCCTCGTCGTATGCAGGATCAGCCTTGTCGATACCAACGGGCTTACCCTCTTCCTCAGGATAGAAGCGCAGGTTCTCCAGCAGCAGAGCCTCGCCCATCTTCAGAGCCTTGGCGGCATCGGCAGCCTTGGCGCAGTCGGGAGCAAAAGCAACGGGAACACCCAGCGCCTTCTCTACAGCCTCGCGGATCTGACCAAGCGACTTCTTGGCATCTACCTTACCTTTGGGCTTACCCATGTGCGACATGATGATGGTTGCACCACCATCGGCCAGAATCTTCTTCAGCGTAGGCAGGGCACCACGGATACGGGTGTCATCAGTGATCTTACCATTCTCATCGAGGGGTACGTTGAAGTCTACACGTACGATTGCCTTCTTACCGGCAAAATTCATTTCGTTGATAGTCATAATGCTTTGTGTTATTTAAAAATGTTGAACTTTCAAAATCGAATGCAAAGATACGAAAAATCATTGAACATTGAACATTGAACATTGAACATTTAGCGTTTTTTTGCTAAGTATATTTGATAATGTAAGGCTGAGTTAGCAAAAGTCAAAGATATTGCGGGGCAGGTCTCGCATTGAGATCTGCCCCTGATTATTAGAAGTCTTCCGTTTTAGGCATTGGTAGCTCGAAATTCATGTCTTTCGGACAGAACATGTTGGGCCACTGCTTGTTGAGTCGAAGCCAGCGGCTCCATCCCACAACGCGGTCGAAGGCCAGCTGCTCGTAGGTTTCTGCCAGCGTGGAACCCCAATAACTTACGTTGCCGTTGGGTTCAGCGCTGTAGTATTCGGGATTTTCCGTGGGTGTGAGCTTGTAAAGTTGCATATCGCCGTTGTCATCATAGAACTCTGCGGCATAAGGCTCCTTACTGTCAGCGTATAGGTTGTCTTTCCAGTAGATATAGACGTAGGAGCCTTCGGCACCAAGCAGCACGCTGTAGTCAACCATATATTCGTGGACAGTGAGGTAGTGGCTGAAGTACTGTGCTAAGATGCAGTTGTTGAAGGCCTCCTTCATCTGGTTGTAGAAATCGTCGCCATAGACTTCGGGCAGAGCGGTGATGATGGAGCGCACATACTTGACGGCATCATAGTTGGCCTGATTCAACTGCACCTTGGTGGCTCTGGCCGTACAGTCGTCGATAGCAGCACGCTGGGCATCGGTGCCGTTGGTGTAGGTATTGCACAGGCGGTCGGTGAACTCGCGTAGCATTTTGCCCAGCTGCGGAATGCTGGCGGTGCGGGTGACGGTCATGTCGGTATAGTTCGGAGTGGTATCGTCGGTTTCAGTCCCAAAAGCCACGTCCCAACTGTTCACGCAGGCTTTGCAGTATGCGTCCAGCGCCTTCTCAATGTCCACCATAGGCTGGCAGAGCACCTGGGGTATCATACGATAGGCACCGTCGATAGAGGGCTTTGAGTAGGTGGGCGCGATGACATAGTCGCAGAGATCATGCAACTCAAACTGGTACTCGAGATTGTTCATCAGACAGGCATCCATAAAGATGGTCTCGAAACGGACATTGGCGGTGGTCAGCGCACGGCGGAAGCTCTTGGCTGTGAAACAGTGGCCGATGTTGCCGTCGTCGCCAACCAAGCTTCGTCTGGCAGCGGCAGCGGGTTTGGCCTCCGGCAGTTCTCCGTCCGGTGTATAACCGCCACCATGGTCATGGACGATGAGCATGTACTTCTGGGCAGGATAGTTCTTGACGGCCCAGTTGATGAAACTGGCCAACGAGTCGGGAGAGGTGTGGTCGGCATTGTCGGCACCATAGATGCTGGCGGGGGCGTAAGCCTGTTCTTTGAATGTCTTTGCAGGGTCAAGGGCCCAGCGAATGGTCTTGCTGCCATACAACTGACAGGAATCTATGCTGGAATCGTCACTGAAATACCCTTGTTTATACAGGTTGTCGGTCGTGGAGAATTTGTACTGCGCCACCACGTTTACCCGCTTCAGGGCATCGGGGCTGGCATTGTAGAAGTCGGCTATCTTTTGCAGATAGTAGTATTCCCGGTTACCGCCACCATGGCCGTAGTAGAGAATGGTGTACGCGGCTGGCTGTTCCGAATCGGTTGGTTTCACAGGATTGTCGGAGTTGTCGACGTTACACGATGTAAGCAGCGTGATGCAACAGCAGACCGTTGCGAGTTTCATTGACAGTTTTTTCATAATCAGGTATTGCTTAAATGTTATTGAATAGTTCGTAGCTGAATCCAACTGCAAATTTAGGAATAATTTCCGTAAGTTTCAAATTCTGCATCGTTTTTTTTAGTATCAGAGCGCAATGTGATATTTCGCTCCGACCATCAGCCAGCATCCGGGTTGTGGCACATTGCCGTAATCCACATACCGGTGGCCTGTCAGATTGTTGCCCTCCACATATATAGAATAGGTGTCCTTGGTCCAAGCCAATCGGGCATCGATGACGGAGTAGGGGTGATAGTCCTTTACCTCACCGTCTACGGTAGTGTACGAACCCGTGCGGTCTTGCCAGCGATAGCCTATCGTCAGTTCCAGCGACTCCATCAGGGGCATCCTCAACTGTGCTGTCACCTTGTGGCGCAGATACTCCAAGGCGTATTGCGACTGCAAGTAGTCTTCCTCCTGCTTCTGCTGGTGCAGGTGACAATAAGAAATGCGAAAAGAGGAATGAGAGATGAGAAATGAAGCGGAGAGTTCCTGCCCGAAAGTGTTCATCTTGGTCAGATTCACGCTTCGCCAGACGGGGTTTGCTTCGCGCATATCCATCACCCAGTCTATCATATTGCTGGCATGATGGTGGAAGATGCTGGCCTGTACCGTCAGCCATCGCGAGTTGTACTTTACGCCCCCCTCAATGGCCCGCATCTCCTCCGGCTTCAGGTATTTGTCGGCCTGATGTCCGCCTACGCTATAATAAAGCTCTGTGAACGACGGCATGCGCAGCGACGTGTTGTATGAGGCATACACCTTCCAATGCTCTCCCATACGGTAGCTGGCGTCGATGCCCGGATACAGCGTGAAGGGCATCTCGTTCCATGTGTTCTTGACTGCCACGAAGCCTGCTGACAGCGTGAAACGTTTCAAGAGGATGTTATGCTCCAAATGGAACGAGAGGTTCGAACGGTTCAGCCCGTTCTTATAATGTCCGTGCGGATTGTTCAGCGGCTCGCCTAAGTTCGTGCTGACGATGTCTTCGTTGCGGAATTCGGCTCCAAAGGCCGTACGGCCTGCTACCCAGTCGAAATAGCTGTTCAGATTGATGCCAAACACGTCGGTGCGATGGTGGTTGAAGGCTACCTTCGACTCGTCGCCACGTATCAGTTCAAATCGGTCGTATGAACGGTTCCAATAGATGCTAGGCTTGAAGTGCAGTTCGTAGCTCTTACATCTTCCTTCATACATCTTACATCTTACATCTCCTTGCAATGCCGTATAGAGTTTGGTGGTTTTCTCGTACTGCTCGTCGAACTTGGCACTGTAAAAGGTGTTTGAGCCAAAGCCCTTTGTCGTGATGCCTACATGGCAGGCGAATTGAGCATTGGGCATTGAGAATTGAGCATTCCAAAAAGCCTTCAATCCACTGTAGTCCGCATTCAGTGCCCCTGACTTGGCACGGCTGTAACCGTCAGAGCGGGTCAATGACGCGCTCAAATGAGAAGTGAGTAATGTGGAGTGAGAAATGGGAATGGAGGGATGGGAAATGCGTGCTGCACCAGACAGGTAGCCAAACGAGCCGCCTTCTAAGCGTGCGCCGCCGTTCCATTTCTCATTTCTCATTTCTGATTTCTCATTTTGTCGTGTCACGACATTAATCGCTCCCACCAGCGACGATGTGCCATACACGCGTGCTGCAGGACCTTCCAATACCTCGATGCGCACGATGTCCGAGACGTCGCACGGCAGGTCGAAGGCGTTGTGGCCCGTCTGCGGGTCGCAGATGTTGATGCCGTTCAGCAGAATCGTGATTTGTTCCTGCGTACTGCCTCGGATGCCTATGTCCGTCTGGGCACCGATGGGACCTCGCTGGCGCACGTCCACGCCAACAGCCATCTTCAGTAAGTCGTTGATACTTTGTACTGGCGCAGCCTGAATATCCTCGCGGCTCAGTACAGTGACCATTCTCGCTGCTTGCCCCAATGCAAGCGGAGCGCGTGATCCCGTCACCTCGACGTCGTCGAGCGTCGCCTCCTTTTCAGTCACCTGCATGCTGTCTGCGTGTTCCTCATCGGTACTGACGTGACGATGGGCAGCCGATGCCGACTCCAACGTTGCCACGCTCAGTACACCAATGGTGACCACGCGACCCAAACAGGCAAACAAGGCATACCTCTTTCGCGAAAAATGGCGGAAGCGGAGGGCTTTGCGCTGATTGAATTGTGACTTGTACTTCATTGTCGTTTAAAATAAAACGGCGCAAAAGTACAAAAACTTTTTGGATTATTCATTGCTTTGGCGGCATAAAGTGGCACTTTAGCGAAAAAAAGAGCCTCCTTATTGCCGTAAAGTGCCACTTTAGCGTCGCCAACAGGCTCTTTATGGATCCGTCATGGGGCATAGGTCACTTGTCGCAGTATGTCTATGTCGAACAATTGTTCTGGATACACATTGGTATTATTGCTGAAGACCTTGGTATTCCCAGGCTTGAGAAGAACGAAGAGGAAGTATAGTCTGTTTATGGAGCATGTTTATCGTCCTAGGAATTATCGCAGGATAACCCAGTCAGAGGCTTGCCGCATACAAGGTTTCCCTGACAATTATATCCTGCCTCCAACGCGTCCAAGATGGATGAAGCTGATAGGCAATAGCGTAGCAGTGCCTGTTATCAAGATATTGGCTAACGCTGTCGTAGGTACAGGAGTATTTGATGAAAAGGACGATGTTGATGCTACAATAGAAGAGAAGCCGGTTGTTGTTCGCCATAAGCAACTTGATCTCTTTGCTACATTGAGACAATATCCTGAGAACATTGTAGAGAACGCTATGCCTGAGCCCCCTCAGGAGAAGCCGCAAGAGCAGGAACCAGATGTAGACATGGACAAAAATGTGCTTATCAGTCTTGTGAAGAACGATAACGTAGAGCACTACCTTGACCAGTCAGCAAAGATTTACTATACTGGCAAAAAGTTTCCTTCATCTGTTGCTCTGAACAAGCTCTATTATTTCATGCCATATATCAAACGCAAAGGCATTCGTGATTTGTATCTGATAAAGATAGCCCGTGTGGGTACTCGTAAGGAGGGCCAACCGAATAATGACCCCAATGATTTCCGTTTGGTGTTCGAGATAGAGTTTGTGAAGAAGCTCTTCAAGGACTATAAGCCTGTTGAGTTGGAGATTTGGCATACATTTACAGATACAACGATGAAAGAAGTATTGGAAAGATGATTAAAAAAATCAAGGGGACAGATTTGAATGAATCATAGAATTCACATCAAATCTGTCCCCATTGATTCTCGGCAAATCTGGGAGTGCTAGGGATCAGAATCCAAACTCTCTCAGTATGGGAGCATCGGCAACAAAGCCGCTACCGGGCAATACATCGTCGAGGTCGGCCTGTGGCACATTGCCATTGCCTAAGTTGCCACTGGCAGAAAGCAGGTTGACTCTGGTATTTTGATTTAGTTTATTGTTATTTACTTATTTCATGATTATCTTTCGACCGTCCACGATGGCGAGTCCTTTATGGCTTTTGCCGACACGCTGTCCTTGTAAGTTGTATATCTCACCTCTTACCCCTTCCATCTGGGCTCTTACATCAGCAATACCTGTAGCATCGCTGACATTGACGGCCTCGGATGTACCACACAGTCCACCGTTCAGGTTGGCAGAACGTACAGTATAGGCACCATTTTCGGCAGCTTCGTAAGTTGTTGCCGTCTGGCTGGTCAGATATGCACCGTCCTTGAAGACGACATAGCAGCGAGCATCATCGACAGCGGCCCACGACAGATTCTTGCCATTGGCAGTGACAACGGGAGCAGCAGTCTCAACGGTTTCCTCGGTAGGCAGCCATGAGTCCGTGCCGCCCAACACATTTTCTACAGTGTACTTAGCAGCCTCTTCGTTGGTGAGAATGGGTGAATAGCTGTTGGTAGACGTTGGAGAGTTCTTGCGGACTGAGAGGTCAATGACCTGGCCGTTCTTGTCGACGCTGTTATACTCGTAGAAGTGAGTAGGCAGTGTACCCATGCTGGCCCATCCGGCATCAGTCGACTTGATGTTCATCTTGGTGTTCAGGAAGTAAGCACGCGGCTCGTTCTGCCAGGGACGTCCCAGATTATAGCTGCCGTCGCCCTGGTTGGCTCCCTCGGCCGTGTCAATCGTACAGTTTTGGAATACATAGCCCCACTTCAGCAGTACACTGGTGCTGGGAGCGGTTATGTGGCCTCCGTTGGTGATGAGCAGTTCGCAGCGGTCGTAGAAGTGGTTGCCACCGCCACAGATGAAGTCTACTGCACCATAGATGCGACAATTGACGTAGTAGGCACTTTCGCCAGTTACCTGTGTGTCCTGCTGACTCTGCATGCTGATGTTTTTCAGTACAGCCTGCTTACCACCTGAGAATGCTACTCCGACACCGGCACGGGCTTTCTGCCAGTCCATATCGTTGCGGATGGTGAAGTCCTGGAAGTAGTTGCCTCCTGTGCTGTTTACTTGCAATACGGGATTGGTAATACCTGAACGGTTGCCATGCAGTATGACGCCATCGCGGCTTTCACCGATGATGCTGACGTTGTATGCCTTCAGGTTCTGCTCTTTCGAACCGAAGTCGTAGTCGCCATTCTTGACAAAAATCACCTTGCGTGCGGCATCGGCCTTGGCATTGCTGTTATTGACAGCTGCGATGGCTTCTGAGAATTCAGCTGCAGTAGATACCACATAGTCATAAGCGGCCTGTGCAACGGCAGGTTTGCTGCCTACAGTAATGTTGACGGTGATGTCTTCAGTTGTGCTGTTACCATAGTTGTCCTTTGCGGCCCCTTTAGCGACAACGAAAGTATACGCCTTGTCGTAGTCGAGATTCCATACGGGGAAGTAGAGCGTAGCGCTACCACCCTCGGCCTTAACGGTCTGTCCGCCAATAGTAGCCTCAGTGTCCTGCATCTCGCGGTCGAATGCCAGTGTGACCACACAATGGTTCTTCTCTGTGGTAGGTGTGACGCTCTGGCCCTTCAGCACTGGTGCTGTAGCCACGGCAACCTGTTCCGTCTTCAGTTCGAACCATCCGGTAGTCTGCGAGCCGTCTTTCAGTTGCAGAGTAATGTCGCGACCTGAAGTATGGTTGTCAATATTAATGATGCAGTCATATTTCACCCCATTGATGAAGTTATGCTTCATGGGAACATAGACGGTGGCACCTTCAGAGGCTACCTCGGCCAATTCGCCCTTGGCGTAGTTGTCGCTGAATTCGCGGATGATGAGCTGTTTTACCTTGACATCGGTAGGTACGGAGAGGGTTACCAGACTGCCACCACGAATCTTGAAACCGCTACCGTCCCAGCCGTCGCTGATAGGAGACAGCGTATAGAGGCCGTCAGTCCATACATTGTTGGTCTTGTCGTTACCGGCAGAAGAGTACTTCAGGGCTACAGTCTTGTCTGCGTCAGCCTTGGTATAGATGTGCAGACCGTCAAGTGTCAGCGTGTAGTCACGCATCTTGCCAGCCATTTCGGCATGCAGGGTGTAGGTAGCCTTTGTACCGTCAATAGTCGGTTCGCCCGCTTTGATGGTAGTACCATCCACCACCTTAGCTGTTACTGAAGGAATGGTGGTGAAGCAGTTGGCGAACGTGGCCGTATAGGGTGCTTTGTTCAACGCTTCAAGGGCATCAGTTGTAACGGAGATTCCGTCGACAAGCACATCGGTCAGTGAGATCTCTCCAATACGGAAGAGCTTGAGTGTCCACACTTTCTTGGCAGAAGCAGCACCATCATCAGGTGTGAGCGTCAAGGTAATCGTCGTGGTAGCTGAAGGCTCTGGCGTGGCCAGCGTATAGGTTCCGTTGCCATTGTCTGTGACAGCGACTGTAGTACCATCGGTATTTGCAGCTGTCACGGCAAGTGTTCCACTCGTCACATTGACTGTCAATGTCGTGGTAGCAGCATAGTCGGCAGGCAACTGGCAGAACCAGTCGCTGTCATCGCCGGTAGTAATGGTCTGTCCTTCAATGCTGACACCATTGATGCGGGCAAAGTGCTCACCGACCTTAGTCAAGGTGAGTGCCTTGTAGTTGCAAATGAATGAGCTGCCACCCGAGAAGGCGAAGGTCATGGTTTTCATGCCCATGCTCATCTCGCCGGCCATGGGAATGGTTGTTGCCGTATAGCTGCCAGGGGCGTCATTGGCTATCACATAGTCGCCATTTACCTCTTCGCGACCTGTCTCGTCATCAACGACGGTGATGTTCAATGTGCCCCCCTGATTGTAGCGCGCCAGTTCAGTGGCTATCTGGTAGACACCAGCCTCAGTACATTTGAAGTTGTACTTGGCGGTACCACCGGCGGTAATCCAACCAACGTTATCGTCATTATTCTCTGTACGTGCGCCACCGCCATAGCTGCCTTTACCCAATGACAGGGTGCCGGGAACTTTCTCGATAGCCTCGTCAGCACTATAGAAGGCCAGCTTGCCCCAGTTGCCGGCATAGCCACTGGCTTCAGTGACCTTCATGGTAAGGGTGTACTGACCGACAGGCAATGCGTCAATGCTGATGTTGGTTACCTCTGAGGGTGTCCAACTACCAGTGTTGGGAATGTCGACATCCTTGCTGACAATTTCTGTGCTGCTGCTGTTGGTGAGTGTCACGTTCATCTTGGCAGCACTCTTAGAGCCTACAGCAAAGGTCAGGATGTAGTCCTGCTGCACGGTGTTGCTGATGGTGAAGGTTGCTACGGTACTCTTTCCTGTAGAGCCGATGTTGGCACCGCTGTTCTCAACGTTAGCCCCTGAAAGGTCACAGTCGTTCCAGTCGATGTACGTACCTGCTGCCGTAGGAATGGTTACCGTATTGGCAGCAAAAGAGATGGCCACTCCTCCCAGCAGGGCCAGGAAGAGCAGCATGGTTTTGAAAAGATGAAGTTGTCTCATTATTTTTTTAATTGATTAGGTATAAGTTTTTTTGTGAGTTATTTCTTGACGAACTTGACACCGTTGACGACGTAGATGCCTTTGGCGAGGCTGCGCAGCTGGTCGTTAGTGCCCAGGCAGGTGCCTTGCAGGCTATAGACGAGGTTGTTGTGGGTGAGGGGGGTGCGCAGCAGACTGCCGATGGCGGTAGGAGTGCTCTTGTAGGTGGTCTTTACGGTGGCTCCCTCGGTGGTGAGCTTGCCTTGCAGACGTACATCGACAGAGGAGGCTGCCACGTAGATGTCGACATCGCCCGACTCTACATCGAAGGTCTGTGTGGCCTCGTTGAAGTAGCTCAGCTGGTCATGGCGCAGTGTGAAGGTGACGGTCTTCGTTTCACCAGCCTTCAGCTCCACGCGGTCGAAGCCTACCAACTGTTTCTTGGGACGCTCGATGGCTGACTGGCAATGGGCATAGAGCTGTACAACCTCGGCACCGTCGCGGCTGCCGGTATTGGTGATGTCGGCCTGGATGGTGACGGTCTCATCGGGACGCAGCGTCTTGCTGCCCAGCTGCAGGTTGTCGTACTTGAAAGTGGTATAGCTGAGGCCATAGCCGAAGGGGTAGAGGGGTGTCTTGTCGTAGTACATGTAGGTGTAGTGGTTCTTGCGGATGTCGTACTGCAGCAAGTCGGAGGGAAGGTCGCTCTTCGAGGCGTACCACGTGGTGGTGAGCTTGCCGCCGGGATTGTAGTCGCCGAAGATGACATCGCTGATGGCACGACCCTGCTCCTGACCGTCGTACCAGGTGGCCAGGATGGCGGGAATGTTCTGCTGTGCCCAGTTGACGGTGAGCGACGAGCAGGTGTTGAGCAGCACCACGGTCTTGGGGTTGGCGGCAAAGACGGCCTCCAACAGCTGCTGCTGTACGCCAGGAAGGGCCAGTGACGAACGGTCGCGGCTCTCGTCGCTCACGCTAAGGTCGGTGCCCAGGGCCATCAGCACGACATCGGCCTGGGTAGCCATTGCCGTGGCCTCGTCGAACATCGCCTGCGACTTGGTATTGTTGTTCACGTCGCACCCCTGTGCATACATCACGGTATGGCCGAGAGAGGTGGGTGAGTCATCACCCTCGTTGTAGAACTTAAACCAGTCGACATTAATGATGTACTTGTTGGTGTCGGTGGCTGAAGACTGCTTGTTGAAGATGAGGTAGACGGTATGTTTGCCTGTGACGGCCTTGGCCTCTGCGCTGAGTTGTATGGTCTTGGTGACGAAGGTAGTCCAGTTGTTGGCCGTGGCGGGCAGCGTCTCCTGATAGATGATGGTGCCGGTGGTGGCATTGTCGATGCGGATGGTGAACTGGCGGTCCCCGTAGCGTCCGGCATAGCTGTAGTCGAGCAGCGACTTGCCGGTGCCGAAGTCCACATTATTATATATGAAGACGTCTCCATTCTGGATGTTGCCGATGCCGGCATTGTCGACACCGCCCTTGCCGTTCTTGGAGTCGAAGTTCTCGGCCTGTACGGTGCCGTCGCTCGTAATGTCGTAGTGCATCACATCGGCTACGGCACTGAGCAGCGTCTTCTGATAGGATGGTGTGCCGGAATAGCCACCCAGCTGAACGGTATTGCCGTAGGGACCGATGACGGCAATCTTGCTGATCTTGGTTGCATCGAGGGGCAGCATACTGTCCTCGTTCTTCAGCAGTACGATGGCCTCATGGGATGCCTGCAGGGCCAGTTGACGGTGGGTGTTGCATTCCAGCGTGTCGTTCTTGATGTCGCTGAAGGGCTTGGAGGTCTCAAACTCACCAACGGAGAAGCGGGCTTCGAGCACACGTACCAATGCAGAGTCGAGGTCGGCCTCCGTCATCAAGCCTTGCTCGATGGCAGCCTTGCAGCCTTCGGGGTCCTGGAAGGTAGAGCCGCAGTTCAGGTCTTCACCGTTCTTCATCGATACGGCTGATGCCTCTGCGGCAGTATTCACGTAGTGGTGGCGATTAGACTGGTAGACATCATCCACGGCTCCGCAGTCGCTGGTGACGAATCCCGTGAATCCCCACTCGTTGCGAAGGATGTCGATGAGCAACTCGTGGTTGGCACCGCAAGGAATACCGTTCACGGCATTGTAGGCACTCATAATGCTACGCACGTTGCCCTCCTTGACAGCCATCTCGAAGGCTGGCAGGTAGTATTCGCGCAGGTTGCGGTCGTCCATATTGGATGATGAGTTGTGGCGGCCACCCTCGAAGTTGTTGGCAGCAAAGTGCTTGGCGGTAGCTACCGTCTTGTAGAACTTGGGGTCGTTGCCCTGCATACCCTTGATGTACTCCACGGCCATGCGTCCCGTCAGGTAGGGATCTTCGCCGTAGTTCTCCTCGTCGCGTCCCCAGCGGGGGTCGCGGCTCATATTGATGGTGGGACACCAGTAGATGAGTCCCTTGTTCTTCTGCTTGTAATATACGCGGGCCTCGTTGGCAGTGGCTTCGGCACAACGGAAGATGAGCGGCAGGTCCCAGGTGCTTGACATGGCACGGGAAACAGGGAAACTGGTGGCCTGGCCGGAACGTGCCACACCGTGCAGGGCCTCGTTCCAGTAGTTATAGCCTGGCAGGTTGATACCGTTGCGGTTGACAGAAAGGGTCTGGTGACCTACCTGGTTGATTTTCTCATCCAGTGTCAGACGGCTGACGAGGTCTTTTGCACGCTCATGGAAACTGAGCGACGTGTCTTGGTAAGGCAGCACCTGTGCCTTCAGGGATGTGGCTGCCATTAGGAGCGACATCACGAGCATTGCTTTTGTTGTACTTTTCATCATCGTTGTGTTAATAGTTTTCAGATTTTCCGTGTGCAAAAGTACGGAGAATAACTCAACGCAAGGGGGGTAATTCTGTCGGAATAGGGTAGAAAAACTGCCGAAGGGGTAGAAAAACAGGCTTTTTTTTTCTTTTTCTTTCATTTATTTCGTACCTTTGCCGTCTGTAAATGCAGAGGTACCCTTGATATGGAGAGTGGATATTCAGAAATGACAAGACCGGCATGGCTGATCAGACTGCATGAGTGGCGCGTGGAGCATGTGAGCGACAAGATGTTCCTGCTCTGTCTGGCATTCATGGTGGGACTGCTGTCGGCGGTGGCGGCATATATCCTGCATGGACTGATCAACCAGATTGTGTACCTGCTGACGGGTCGCTTCCATGCCGACTCGTACAACTGGCTCTACCTGGTATATCCCGTTATCGGTATCTACCTGACCAGTCTCTTCGTGCGCCACATCGTCAGGGACAATATCTCGCACGGCATCACCAGGATTCTGTATGCCATCTCGTCGAACCGCTCACGGCTGAAGGCCCACAATACGTGGTCGAGCGTCATCGCTTCGGCCATCACCATCGGCTTTGGTGGCTCGGTGGGTGCCGAGGCACCTATCGTGCTGACGGGGTCGGCCATCGGCAGTAACCTCGGAAAGATGTTCCGGCTGGACAACAAGACGCTAATGACGCTGGTGGGATGCGGAGCGGCTGGTGCCATCGCCGGTATCTTCAAGGCTCCCATTGCTGGACTGGTATTCACCCTGGAGGTGCTGATGATCGACCTGACGATGGCCTCGTTGCTGCCCATCCTGGTGAGCTGCTGTACGGCGACGTGCTTTACCTATATTTTCAGCGGCAATGCCGTGCTTTTCTCGTTCCACCTCGACGGCGACTGGACGGTGGAGCGTGTGCCGGCCTCGATACTGCTTGGCGTGTGCTGCGGCCTGGTGAGCCTCTACTTCATCCGGACGATGAATGCCTGTGAAGACCTGTTCGCCCGCTTCAAGGACAAGCCCTACGTCAGACTGATCATCGGGGGTGCCATCCTCAGCACGCTCATCTTCCTCTTCCCCTCGCTCTATGGCGAGGGCTACCATAGCATCAACCTGCTGCTGAACGGCAAGACGGAGGCCGACTGGAACCAGCTGCTGGACGGCTCGCTATTCTACGGACACTCCGAATACCTTATTCTATATATAGGACTGGTGTTGCTCACCAAGGTGTTTGCCACGTCGGCCACCAATGGCGGTGGCGGCTGCGGTGGTACGTTTGCCCCCTCGCTGTTCATCGGCTGCTTCACGGGATTCTTCTTCTCGCGACTGTGGAACATCCATCAAATCGGCGTCTATGTGCCGGAGAAGAACTTTGCCCTGCTGGGAATGGCCGGTGTGATGTCGGGCGTGATGCATGCACCGCTGACGGGTATCTTCCTCATTGCCGAGATTACCAGCGGCTATAACCTCTTCATGCCACTGATGATCGTGTCGGTGGCATCCTATCTTACCATCATCATTTTCGAGCCGCACAGCATCTACGGCATGCGACTGGCCAAGCAGGGCAGGCTCGTCACCCACCATACCGACCATGCCGTGCTGACGCTGATGAGCCTCGACTCTGTCATCGACCGAGACTTTCAGGCTGTGGAGCCAGACATGGAACTGGGGCAGATGGTACATAAGATCAGTTGCTCGCGAAGCAGTGTACTGCCGGTGACCGATGCGGCAGGTGTGCTGAAGGGTGAAATCAATATCACGAAGATACGCCATGTGGTGTTCCGCACAGAACTGTACCACCACTTCAAGGCCAGCCAGCTGATGGTAGAGCCTGCCGACGTGCTGAACGATGACACGCCGATGACGCAGGTGATGAAGACCTTTGAGCGTACACAGGCTGACTGGCTGCCAGTGCTCGACAGTGAGCATCACCTGAAGGGATATATCTCCAGGAAGCGCATGTACGACATGTATCGGAAGATGGTTCACGACCTAAGCCAAGATTAACAGCATGATGATACGGAATGGTATAACAAGAATGAGAATGTTGATGGCACTGCTGCTCATCGTAGCGGCACTGCCGGAAGTCAGCGCGCAGAATGACTCGCTGAAGGCGCAGAATGACTTGCTGAAAGAGCAGAATGACTTGTTGAAAGCGCAAAATGACTTGCTGAAGGCACAGAATGACTTGCTGAAAGCGCAGAAAGACTCGCTGAAGGCACAGAAAGACTCGCTGAAGACCAACGAGCTGACCATAGGACTGGAATTCCTGACGCACGGCGAAGTGTGCCGGGGAGGACTGCCCAAACAAAAGGATGAGGCCAAGGTCGTTGACGACAAGGCCAACTTTCTGTTGGGACGTACCAGGCTGGCTGTCGGCTATCAGCACAAGGGACTGGAAGCAAGGGCCGTCATCCAGAATACAGCCATCTGGGGCATGAAGAACAATATGGACCTCGCTCTGTATGAGGGATGGGTGAAGATGACGCTGAAGAACGGACTCTTCGCACAGGTGGGGCGTATGGTGCTGTCATACGACGATGAGCGCATCATCGGTCCAGACGACTGGGCGATGGCATCGATGTCGCACGACGTGCTGCGACTGGGCTACGAAGGTCACGGACATCGGGTACACGGCATCCTGGCCTACAACCAGAACAAAGACAATACCAAGTCGGGCACGTTCTATGATGACGGGGCACAGCCCTACAAGACCATGCAGACGCTGTGGTATCACTACGAACTGCCCAAGTATCCGCTGGGGGCTTCGCTGCTGTTTATGAACATTGGCTTGCAGGCTGGTACGGAACAGGAAAACCCGCATACGGAATACCAGCAGCTGCTAGGAGCATACATCAAGTGGAGTCCTAAAATCATGACAGTGGAAGGTTCCTACTACCGGCAGTTCGGAAGGAACGAGTATTGCGCGAAAGTGGATGCCTGGATGGCTAGCTTGAAGGCTACCGTGACACCCTCACGATATTACAGCATAGAGGCTGGCTACGACCATCTGAGCGGAGATGACTATATGGCCGTTCCTCAACCTGGCACGATCGGACTGCCACGCCATGAGGTGTTTAAGGGGTTCGCCCCCCTATACGGCTCGCATCACGACTTCTACGGTGTGATGGACTACTTCTATAAGAGTGCCTATCTCAACGGCTTCACCCCCGGTCTGCAGAATGCCTTTGTCGGCGGCTATTTCAATCCGACATCAAAGCTCACCATCCACGCAGCCTACCACTATATGGCCGTTGCCACCAAGTTGCAAGGACTCGACAAGACGCTGGGCCACGACATCGAGCTGGAGGCCAGCTATCAGTTCACCAAGGATATCTCCCTGTCGCTGGGCTATACCTATATGATAGGTACCGAGACGATGAACCGCCTGAAGCAGGGCGCTGAGGATAAGCATGTGCGCTGGGGATGGTTCTCGCTGTCAATCTCGCCCCGTCTGTTTACTTTTAAATGGTAAGGAACATGAAGAAAGAAGACTTGCGAATCGTGTTTATGGGTACTCCGGAGTTTGCGGTGGAAACCCTGCAGGCACTGGTAGAGAACAACTATAATGTGGTGGCTGTGGTGACACAACCCGACAAACCCGTAGGCAGACATGGAAGTGTGTTGCAGCCATCGGCCGTGAAGCAGTACGCGCTGGAGCATGGGCTGCCCGTACTCCAGCCGGAAAAGATGAAAGACCCGGCGTTTGTAGAACAGCTGCGCTCCTGTCACGCCAATCTCCAAGTGGTGGTGGCTTTCCGTATGCTGCCGGAGGTGGTATGGGCGATGCCGGAGTATGGCACGTTCAACGTCCATGCGGCACTGTTGCCGCAATATCGTGGGGCGGCACCCATCAACTGGGCGGTCATCAACGGTGAGAAGGAGACTGGCGTGACCACCTTCTTCCTCGACCACGACATCGATACGGGACGTATCATTATGAAGAAACATTTTGCCATCCCCGACGATGCCGACGTGGAGTATGTCTACGATGGACTGATGCACCTGGGGGCAGCAATCTGCATAGAGACCATCGAAGCCATCATTGCTGCCGACGGCCATCCCGCAACCGTGCCCCAACCGCAAGCTGTTGACGGTTCCCCCGTCAGCACCGCCCCCAAGATCTTCAAGGAAACCTGCGAGATTGACTGGGCGAAGACGGCCAAGCAGGTGTACGACTTCGTGCGAGGACTTTGTCCGGTTCCAGGAGCATGGACCACGCTGGTGACCCCTGATGGAAAGGAGACCGTATTGAAAATCTACAAGACCCGCAAGACGGGAAATGAGACTCAGGTTTCAGGTTTCAAGACTGAGGTTTCAGGTTTCAAGATGCAGGAGTGGAGTATATTGAAGGTGGATGGTAAGTCGCTCCTGGTGGCTTGTGGCGACGAGTGGCTTGAGCTGGTGGAACTGCAGCTGGCAGGCAAGAAACGCATGAAGGCACAGGACTTCCTGAACGGCATGAAACAGATAGAATCATGCCATGTGAAATAATTTTGGACTTTGGCATAATAAAAGGCTATGCTGTTGCGTTTCATTAGTAGAAACATTTAAACAGAATGCCTATGCAACATTTTACCCAAGAAGATTTCCAGCCCAGCAAGTCTGCCATCCTGTTCGTCAAACAGTTTGCAAGAATATATAGCAACAACAAGGCGGGAACCCCTATGGCGCAACGCCTGAACTGAAATCATCATCACCATGACAACATTCGTATCGCCGTCGTTGCTGGCGGCTGATTTCCTACACCTTGACAGGGAACTGGAAATGATTAACCGTAGTGAGGCCGACTGGCTGCATCTTGACGTGATGGACGGCGTGTTCGTGCCCAACATCTCCTTCGGATTCCCCGTCTTGGAGGCGGTGGCTAGCAAATGTACCAAACCGCTCGACGTACACTACATGATCGTACACCCGGAGCAGTACATACAGCAGACTGCCAAGCTGGGGGCTATGATGATGAACGTGCATGTAGAGGCCTGTACCCATCTGCACCGTACCGTACAGGAGATTCATCAGGCAGGTATGAAGGCCGGTGTGACGCTGAATCCTGCTTCGCCCGTCTCATTGCTCGACGAAATTATCTGCGACGTGGATATGGTGCTGCTGATGAGCGTCAATCCAGGCTTCGGCGGTCAGCAGTTCATCGAGAACACCATTCGGAAAGTGAAGCAGCTCCGCCAACTGATCATCGACCGCGGCTCACAGGCTCTGATTGAGGTGGATGGCGGTGTACAAGCCGAGACGGCACCACGCCTCGTTGAGGCCGGTGTCGACGTGCTGGTCAGCGGCAGCTATATCTTTAAGAGTGCCAATCCTGAAGAGACCATCCGCAGTCTCCGGCAGCTATAGTTCCAGCGACAATTGCATGGAGTGCTGGCGGGCCATGCGGCGCATGTTGATTAGTGCGTAGCGCATGCGTCCCAGTGAGGTGTTGATGCTCACACCGGTCAGTTGTGCTATCTCCTTGAACGACAGGTCTTGGTAGAACCGCATGTACACCACTTCGCGCTGTGCGGCAGGCAGGGCATCCATCAGGTTGCGCACGTCGTGCATCACTTGTGCGTTGACGTATTCGTTCTCGCGGTTGATGTCCATCAGCTCGTCGCTCCGCAGGTTGCTCAGGTCGTTGTCCTCCGTAGGCTCCACGATATGTTCGCCGCGTTGCTGGCGGTAGCGGTCCATGATGATGTTATGGGCGATGCGTGTCAGCCAGAACGAGAACTTGCCGCTGTCGGTATACTTGCCCTCCTGGAGCCTCGTGATTACCTTGACGAACGTGTCTTGGAACACATCTTCAGCCATGTCGGGGTCGCGAACCACGAACATGATGTAAGTGTAGAGCTTTTGTTGATTACGAGTTAATAACTCATCAAACGCTCTAAAGTCTCCTCCTACGTAAAGCAATGCCAACTCTTCGTCGGTATGGCTTGCATAATTCTTCATATTCTTTACTTTTTATTATGAAGTAAATGTACGTCGATAGGCTACTAGTTTTTATGAATGGGTTATTAACAGTTTTTGATTATCGGATGCAAAAGTATATAAAAATATCAATTCTGCCAAATAATTTGCAAAAAAAATGTCGTTTTCCAAGATTTTATTGTAACTTTGTGCAAGATTTTGCTTACTAAATGAATATATATTGACATGTTGAGACTGTTTGTTCCAGGCCGTTTGTGCCTGTTTGGCGAGCATACCGACTGGGCTGGCCACTACCGTACGATGAATGCCGACATCCTGCCGGGTGCCTCGATAGTAACGGGTATAGAGCAGGGCATCTATGCCGAAGTGGAGAAGTCGCCCATCTTCGAGATGTTCAGCGATGCCAGGGAGATTGACGATGTGTGGCGCGACTTCTCGTGCCGCATGAACGAGCAGGAGCTGAAGCGCGTGGCCAAGTCGGGTTCGTTCTTCTGCTATTGTGCCGGTGTGGCCAGCTACATGCTGGAGTGGTACAAGGTGGGTGGTGTGCGCATCCGCATTACCGACATGACGCTGCCCATGAAGAGCGGTCTCAGCTCGTCGGCCGCCATCTGCGTGCTCGTTGCGCGCGCCTTCAATTTATTATATAAACTCAACCTGAACACGCTGGGCGAGATGAACATCGCCTATCTGGGCGAGTTGCGCACCTCCAGCCGTTGCGGCCGACTCGACCAGGCTTGTGCCTTCGGTGTGAAGCCCAACCTGATGACCTTCGATGGCGACGAGATAGAGGTGAAGTCGCTCAACGTGAAGAAGACACTCTACTGGGTGTTTGCCGACCTGTGTGCCGAGAAGGATACCATCAAGATCCTGTCCGACCTGAACAAGGCCTATCCCTTTGCCTCCAACGAGGCCGAACAGAACCTGCACAAGGCACTGGGAGAGTGGAATCACGACATCGTGCAGAAGGCCATCAAGCATATGGCCTCAGGGGATGCCGAGTCGCTCGGACGGCTGATGACGGAAGCCGAGGCGATGTTCGACAAGTACATCGCGCCAATGTCGCCCGCCCTGTGGGCTCCCAAGCTCCACCAGGTGCTGCAAGACCCGCAGATACAGCCGATGGTGTGGGGCGGCAAGGGTGTCGGTTCGCATGGCGACGGCAGTGTGCAGTTCCTGGCGCGTAGTGCCGATGACCAGCAGCGGCTCATCGGCTATCTGAACAGTCAGGGGCTGCGAGCCTATTCGCTCACGCTGCATCCCGTGCATACCGTCCGCAAGGCCATCATCCCCGTGGCGGGCTTCGGGACGCGCCTCTATCCAGCCACCCGTTCGCTGAAGAAAGACTTCTTCCCCATCCCCTGCGCCGACGGCATGGTGCGCCCCGTCATCCTCATCCTCCTGGAAGAGCTGGTGAAGAGCGGCATCGAAGAGATCTGTCTGGTGCTGGGCAGCGAAGAGGAGCGCATACAGTATACCGACTTCTTCGAACGACAGCTCAGCGATGAGCACCTGCGCAAGCTCAACCCTGAGGCGCAAGAGTACGAGAACCGCATCCTCGATATCGGCAAGCGCCTGCACTACGTCTACCAGCACGAAAAACGGGGCTTCGGCCATGCCGTCTTCCAGGCCGCCGGATTTGCCGGTGGCGAGCCCGTACTGCTGTTGTTGGGCGACACGCTCTACCGCAGCCATTCCAACAAGCCCTGTGCCCTGCAGCTCATCGAGCAGTATGAGCATTACAACCAGCTGATGGTCAGCATCCATCCCGTGCCGCTGGCCAATGTCAGCCACTATGGCATCCTGACGGGCGTCTGGGAGAACAAGGAGCACACGCTGCTCAGCGTCTCGGTGATGAACGAGAAGCCCAAGGCCAGCTACGCCGAGGAATTCCTGGGTGTGCGCAACAAGGAGGGCAAGAAGGAATACTACAGCGTATTCGGACAGTACGTCCTCACGCCACAGGTCTTCGAACAGCTGGCTGCCGACATCAGCAAGGCCGATGCCGACGGCGACCACATCCGTGAGATAGAACTCACCGCCGCCCTTGAGGCCGTCCGCCAGAAGAGCGGCATGATGGGAGTGCGCCTCAACGGCACAATGTACGACATGGGCAACCCCACAGCTCTGTGCAACTGCGTGAGCCAGTACGCGAAATGAACAGAAAAATGCCGCATATCCTGCACTGACTGCTGACAGTCAACAGGTTATGCGGTATTTTCCTACACTGAATCCTACACTGAATCCTACACTGAATCTTACACTGGATCCTGCACTGATACTTATACGGATGTTGATTTTCGTGAGCGCAGATAGTAGCCGTGAATGCCGTCTTGTGCCCCTTCGGGGAAGTGCATGCGTTTCAGCGCGCGTCCCAGTTTTGCCAGCGTGGGAACATCGGCAGTCAGCAGACGTTTGATCTTGGCCTGCTCACGTTCCGTCTTGGCGTTATACTCGTCGATGTTGACCAGCCACATGCGACCCAAGACGCGCTCCACCTGTTCGGCATTGTCCATCTTGATGTCGTCCATGTAGTATTCGCGCAGGGCGTAGGGCAGGATGTTCTTGCAGAACGTCGACTTCTTCATGGCTTGTGTACCGATCAGCAGCGGTACCATTGAGTTGCCGAAGTCACGGTTCTTGTTTAAGGCCTGTGCCACCATGGCCAGCAGCCAGCGGTGGAAGAAGTGCGGCCAGCGGTCATAGTCGGTCTTCAGCCGTCGGGCATAGTCCTCAATATAGTTGTTCTTCTGGTCCCAGCGTCCCACACCGGCCAGGAATTCGTGGATGGGGTTGTAGCGTACTACGAGTGACGAATTCACATACAGCTCTATGTCGATCATCCACCCCTCACCGCCCTCGAGCATCTCCTCGAAGGCGATGCGCTTCAATTCGCGGTCGTCCAGGGGCTTCCACTGTTGGAAGGTCTGGTCGTTCGGACGGTATTCTGCCACTTGCTTCACCACGTTGAAGCGCAGCTGATAGCGGCGTTCGAAGAAATCGCGGATGGTATGGGCTATGCGCTCCTTCTGATTCATCTGCGAGATGGGTTTTCCCTGATAGTTGGTGGCATACGCCGCGCGGAAAATCTTTCTTGCGATATCTTCATGCTCATGGAAGCGCCAGTGCCACAGGGTACGGCGCACCGATGCTTCTTCGTCCAGTTGTGCCTTCCTGCAATAGCCCGCCAGCGCGTTGAGAGCCTGTTCCTCGTCGCCCTCGTCGGGATAATCGTCCAGCGCATGGCTCAGACAGGTGTAGTATTCCCGCTTCATGCGCTCCAGCTCCTCGTAGGCTGGGCAGTCGTACACGCTGCCATCGGCTTCTGCCACCACATGGCGATAGGGTGACAGCGGGTCGAGGGCTGTCAGCATTACGGGGAATGGCTGGGCCTCATCGTGCAGACAAGCCAGCGGGTCGTAGCTGAGTAGACAGCCCGCATCCAGCCGGACTTCCTGTTTCTGGAACTCACAAGTTGCCAGCGAGCGGTAGACCGCTGTCACCTGCTGATAGGCCTGCTGCATCAGCATCTGGTACTCGTCGGTCGCCGTCACCTCATGTCCGTCGGCAGGCGTTATGCGCACTACCACGTGCAGCTGTCGGCGGCTCCTGCTGCGGAAAGCCAGAAGGGTGTAGGGTATCTGCATCACCCGCTGCTGCCATTGAGCAATGCGCTGGTCCGATTCGGCCTCTGCCGTCATTAGCAGCAGTCCCGTCAGCTGTCGCACGTCATCGAACCCGCCTCTGCCGAAGGTAGCCGCGAATATCAGCGTCAGCGGCCCTGACATGTTGAGGGTATTCTTGTTGTTCATTCTCTCTACGACGGCTCTCAGGTCGGTGGTTACCGGCATCTGCATCTCGCCGTTCTTCATTGTTACTTTTGTTATCTTCATAAGCCTCTTGAACAGTGTTTACAGCTGCAAAGATACAACAAATCATTTGCTTTTGCAAGTGGCTAACGTGCTGATAATGATACAGATATGTCGTATTATGCGTACCTGCTGCAGGAATTGTCAGTACATGCAACTGGTACGATGAGTACATGTAGCATGTACTCATCGTACCAACTGAATGGACAAAATTTGGTACGGTAGTTAAAAGTTCTTAAAACAGGGCTGGCAGTGTAGGAACGGTGCCAGATACGTTGTGACGACGGCCTTCCTGACGGCCATCACGACCACGAGCTGCATGGGCTTCGGGCCCTTCTAGAAAAAAGGCTGGTATCCACACGGATGCCAGTCTTTTGTCTTTCTTCCTAAGTGCTGTTGTTATTTTGGCATTTCTATCACGATTCTGCAGCCATCGTGATAGTCGGGGTCGATAGTCAGTTTGCCGCCCAGGTGTTTGGCATGTCGGCGGGCCAATGGTAAGCCAAGGCCTACGCCTTCAGGCATGTCTTCGGGCAGTGTGTAAGGCTCATAAACCATGTCTGGCAAATCGGCCGGTAAGCCAGGTCCTGTATCCTGAATTGTGAAGACAACGGTGGTATCCGTCTGGCTGACACGCAGGGAGATATGCTTTCCGTCGGAGCAACTGGCGGCATTATCCAGCGGCTCAATCAGGACACACAGAAGGAACAGCCTGTTGGTCAGAATATGGATGGTGTCCTGAAGTTCGGTTTCAAACTGTATGTTTGTGTGGGGGTAGTGTCGCTGCACATGATCGATCACCTCTCTTGCAATCTTGTTGCACGACACCTGATGGAACCTGGTAAACAACAGCAGACCTGAGGCGTCGGTCTCCGAAGCATCGAGCATCATCAGCTCCATACGGTTCATGCTGATCACATTGTTTTTCATCATTGTTGCAATGTTGTCCAGTTCTTCCTGCTGGCTGATGCTTTCAACAACACCCTTTTCGGCCAAGACATCAGCGAATCCCGAAATCACGTTCAGAGGCATACGCATTTGCTGTGTCATGCGAACAATAAACTTGTTCTTCTTGTTGATGGTATTCTCGGCTTCCTGTTTGGCCCGACTGATCTCTTCGTTATTCTGTTTTAATTCGTCAGCTTCCTGGCGCAGATGGCTCATGCGCTCGTTCAGCGATTGCTGCATCTTTGCAAAGCTGTTCTGTAACTGTGCAACGACACCCTTGCGAGGCGTGATGGGAATCGTTTCGTCATACTGTCCGTCGACAATGTTCTGGGTGGTGTCGATGAGCCGATTGATCGGACGGATTATCTGTTTCATCGCATGATTGCAGATTATCAGGATGGCCAGCAGGCCGATGATGAACAGTATGATGACGATGGAGGTGAGACGATAGAAGCTTTGCATCGCATCCCTGACAGGGCAGATGAGGGCCAGGCTCCAGTCGGTGCCTTTTACCGGGCAGTAGGACACATGATAATCTTTTTTCTGGTAATTGATGTGTATGGTGCTTTGCTTGCCTGTGGTCATCTCGTGGCCCAGCATGATCAGATCCTTATTGTCATCGCGATCGGCATACATGAAGATGGTCTTTGCGAACAGTCGGGTGCTGTCGGGATGTATCAGGTATCGCCCGTCGCCATCAAGCAGTATGAAGTAGGTGTTTGAATAAGGTTGCTCCACCTCGGCCAACATCTTAGACATTCGCCTGAATGAGGGGGCGGCCATCGAATCGGGTGAGGTCTCAATGATGTTTATATAGTTGTTGACACGTTGCAGTTGGGCGTTCAGCATGCTTTGGATGTTTTTTCTCACCTCCTCATGTATCAGGTGGTGCGACTGCATATACAATATGCCCAACGCGAGCATGAATAGGGGGATGGCCATCACCATGATACCCCAACTGATTTGTCTTGACAGTTTAATCATTGGGGGCCTCCTTTCCTGTTTCGGTCTCAGCGAAATGAGCCACATGATCCAACAATTCTACCGCCGTCTGCGTCTGAAGCTGTATGTTGTCGACCAAACGATCCTTCTCTTCTTTGCTGAGGTTCTGATAATTATTACAGAGAGCGGTCACGGCCTTGTCGATACCCTCGACAGGCACTGATATCTGATTCGTCATATAATTCAGGAACGATGTCTTCATCTTGTCAACCTCTAACGTTTTGTCGTAGGCTGCGAGCTGAATGTCGCCATGCTGATACAACACAGCCGTCTCTTCTTTCAGTTTCTCGACCTGATCCTGAAGCGAGTGCTGCATTTGCTTGAAACGGTTCTGCAGCAGTCCTATCTCGTCGTGACGGTCTATAAAGGGTAAGGCCTCGTTGTAATTGCCCTCGGCAATGTGATTGGCTGAAACAGCGAGTTTTTTCACAGACTTTAGTTGTTTGCGGATCATCCACCTGTCCAGTATGTAGAACACCAGTAAGCCTGCAATGATGATACCCAACACAAGCCAAAGCAGGACGTTGTGCTTGCCGAAGATGTCTTCCTCTGGATAAACCACACCTACACTCCAGTTGATATCTCCACTGGATCTTCCTTTCCATTCAACGGTCTCAAAGGGCTTGTAAAATACCCACCAGTTGCGATGGTCTCTACGAAACGTCATCTTGCCGCTTTCGCCGTTTACCATAGCCTTTGCAGCATCAAGTTCGCTGGCATCGACATCCCGTCCTTTCTGACTGAAGATATTTGGATTGGTCAGTTTCTCCTTGTCGGGATGCACGATATATAAACCATTGTGTGCCAGGAGGACACTATAGCCGTTTTCAGAAGGTTTGGCAGCCAAGATGATTTCCGACAACTGATGGAGCGACACGTCTACTCCGATGACGCCTACACGCTCGTTGTGCTTGTCTGTGATCGGCAGGCAGAAGGTTACCAATGGCTCGCATTCGGTGTTGGGACCTTTCAATGGATCCGTCCACCCCGTCCATCCTGTCTTCATGGGTTCGGCATACCATACCTGCTCCGTATAGGGGCGGTTGGTAAATGTCTCTGAGGTCACCAAAGCCGAATCGGTTCCCTTGGCAGATGTCACATGGTGTACATAGGCCATAAACAGGTCTTTGCCGGGATAGTATCCGGGCTTGAAGCAAATGGCACAACCATTGATGTAGGGATTGCTCTCTACCAGGTCGCGGCTGTAGGCGTACATGCGGTCGGGTTGGTCGAGATGCTCAAGCAGATCATCGTATATACGGCCTGTCGCTTGCTCAACACTCAGTAGGATATTGTCAATATTCTGAACGGTACCATCCAGCGTCAGTTCAGCATTACGCATGGCTTCCTCTCGCAACGCCTTGTGCGAGAAATAGGCCAAGATACCCAATGTGACTGCCAGCAACAGGAGGGTTTCGCCTACAATCAGTAGATGGATCCTGGTAGATTTATCCATATTATATGCAAATATACGTATTTTTTTGATTGGTTGTTCTTTTGTCTATGACAAATTAACAGAAATTAACGAAACGGATGGACACCTATTTCGTCATTTTAGAATTTCACCTGCAAGCGGGTTTCGAGGATGCTGCACTCATTGTCGAGGAAGCCGATACGGTTGGTCACTTTCGTCCATGACGCACGTACACGCCAAATCATATATTTATTAAAATAGTAGTTGCGTCACACGGTGCCAGATACAGTGCAGGAATCAGTGTAGGAAAAATCCTGTAACTTGTTGATATTCAGCACTCAGTGTAGGAAATGCGACATTCCCTTACTCATACTCGTAGGTTTCTACAAAGTGGTCGAACGTCAGGTTATCGGTATAGCCGTATTGCCTGAACAGATTCAGAATCCAATCTTGCTGTTCGGTATTCAGCAGTCGTTCGCCCCTGTTGTAGCGATAGAAACTGCTGTGACCGCCCAGATACACCTTTAGGCTGTTGCGTAATGCCTGTTCGTGCCGACTCTTCACGTCGCTGAACAAGGTCTTGAAGCCCCACGCCATCCGTTTCGTCTCGGCCTTGACAAACAGGCGACAGCCATGCTCATCCACTTTCATCGTGGGATAGACGGCAGGGCCGAAGTCACGCTCATCGCTGACAAAGCCTACTGCCAGTTGGCGCAGACACTGCTCTTTTACCGGACACTCACTCAAGAAACACACCTGCCAGCTCAGTGGCATCCTCTTGACATCAAACAATTTCTCTTTTTCTTCCATAGCATCTGCAAAGGTACTCTTTTTCCTTTTGTCTGCCAAAATTTCCACCCAATTTCTTTGCTAATTCAAAAAAACTTCGTATCTTTGTCCCGACATCGATGGAATCCTGAGGCCGACGATGCCATTTGTAGGGCAGGCCGAAGGGAAAGGCGTTTACTGACGTTACTGTTCTGTGACTTCAAACTTCGCAACTTTGAATCTACACACAGGAAGTAGTGCAACGTTAATAAACAATTAATCCCCCCACCAAAAGCGACAGCGACAATGGAACTACTATTGTCGCTGTTGTCATTATAATATGTAGTGCTGTCGTCTGTCAGTGCTGTGCTGCATCTTCCATTAATGTGGCGGCTGTTTTTTAGGATGATTCGCAATATTCCAGCGTATCTCTTTACAGATTTAGCAGGTATCGGCCGTAGTCGTTCTTGGCCATGGGTTGTGCTATCTGGTGCAGCTGCTCGCGGCTGATCCAGCCACGCTTGTAGGCGATTTCTTCCAGACAGGCCACCTTGAGACCCTGGCGCTTCTCGATGACCTCGATGAAGGTGGATGCCTCGGAGAGTGAGTCGTGGGTGCCAGTGTCAAGCCAGGCGAAGCCGCGCTGTAGCGTCTGCACCTTCAGATTCTGCTGGCGCAGGTATTCCTGGTTGACGGTGGTGATCTCCAGTTCGCCACGTGCTGACGGCTTGATGTGCTTGGCAATCTCCACGACGCTGTTGGGGTAGAAATAAAGACCTACGACGGCATAGTTGGACTTGGGATGCTGGGGCTTCTCCTCGATGGAGAGGCAGTTGCCCTCCTTGTCGAACTCTGCCACGCCGTAGCGCTCGGGGTCGTTGACGTAATAGCCGAAGACGGTGGCCTGGCCGTTCTTTTCGGCATTCTCGACAGCCTGACGGAGCATGCCTGTAAAGCCGCTGCCGTAGAAGATGTTGTCGCCCAGCACGAGGCAGGCGCAGTCGTCGCCAATGAACTCATCGCCAATGATGAAGGCCTGGGCGAGACCGTCGGGACTTGGCTGCTCGGCATATTCGAAGCGCACGCCCAGCTCCTCGCCTGTGCCTAACAGACGCTTGAAGGCGGGCAGGTCGTAGGGGGTGGAGATGATGAGGATGTCGCGGATGCCGGCGAGCATCAGGGCACTGATGGGGTAGTAGATCATGGGCTTGTCGAAGATGGGGATAAGCTGCTTCGAGATGCCTTTGGTGATGGGGTAGAGGCGTGTTCCGCTGCCTCCTGCTAATACGATTCCTTTCATTTGAATTAGAAATTTGAGAATAAAAAATGATGTTTTAGCGCATCTGGTAGTTTCGCATCCGCTCTTCGGCCATCTGCTCGTACTTGGTGCCGGGCTGTCCATAGTTGGCGTAGGGGTAGATGCTGATGCCGCCACGAGGCGTGAAGATACCGGTTACCTCGATGTATTTGGGCTGCATGAGTCGCACCAGGTCGTTCAGGATGGTGTTGATGCAGTCTTCGTGGAAGTCGCCGTGGTTGCGGAAGGAGAAGAGGTAGAGCTTGAGACTCTTCGACTCTACCATTCGCTCGGCGGGGAGATAGAGAATCTTGACTTCGGCAAAGTCGGGCTGGCCGGTGATGGGGCACAGGCTGGTGAACTCCGGGCAGTTGAACTGCACCCAGTAGTCGCGGTCTTTGTGGCGGTTCTCAAAGGTTTCGAGCACCTCTGGGGCATACGTCGCCTTATAGTCGGTCTTCTTGCCTAACTGCTGCAGGCCTTCGTTTTCTCTTTCTCTTGGCATGGTTTTTGTTTTTTTTCGATGTTTCGAAGTTTCGATGTTTCGAATTATATTTTCAGGATGTTGAAGATGTTGTAATTGATGTCGTGGTCGAAGACATCTTCCTGGTCGTGCTTCTTGGTGAAGGCCACCACGCGGATGGTGATGGGCAGCACGAGGATTTCGTAGAGCGTCTTCAGCGTCACCTGTGAGATGACCAGCGAGGGCATTTCCTCCCAGGGGATGACACCGCCGAGAGCCAGCGGGAAGAAGATGATGGAGTCGGTCAGCTCGCCGAAGATGGTGCTCAGGATGGCGCGTGCCGAAAAGTTCTGTCCTCCCGAGCGGAGCTTCATGCGGCTCATCACGTAGGCGTTGATGAACGAACCAGCGATGAAGGCGATGAAGGAGGCGAGTGCAATGCGCGGTGCCAGTCCGAAGATGACGTGGAACCCCTCGTCGCCATTCCAGTAGGGTGCCCCCGGTATCCAGTCGGCGATGGCTCCGAAGATGACGAACAGGAAGTTCATTGCGAAGCCCATCCAGATGAGCATGCGTGTGCGCTGATAGCCCCATACTTCGCATACCACGTCGTTGATGATGTACGACACCGGGAATACGATGAGACCTGCCGTCACGTTGACGGGGCCGAACGAGATTTGCTTTGTCTCAAGGACGTTTGCCGTTATCAGGCAGACGCAGAACAGGGTGCCGAAAAGCATAAACAGCACGCTTACCTTTGACTGATTTTGTTGTTCCATATTTTCTTGTTTTGTTAAAGGGGGTTTACAAGGACGGCGCTTCTGTCGATGCCAGCTCTCGCTGCAAGTACCCCTGCTGTTTGCGGGTGCAAAAGTACGAATAAAAAACAAGAAACGGAAATATTCAGCGAGAAATTTGGTTTTTCCACCGCTTCTTTGTAACTTTGCACCCTAATAGCGAGGTTAAAAACGATTCAGACATACGATGAAAAAGATACTGACCCTTGCAGTCCTCATGCTGGCTGCACTGTCGTTACAGGCGCAAGACGATCCTTATAAGGAGGAGATGGATATCCTTGATGCTCAGGGAGAGGCCATTATGAAACAATATCAGGTACTGAAGCAGGCTGACCCTAATGGCGAACAGGCCGTCACGCGTGTGAGGGTGGCTCATCTGGCTCAGATGCTCGACTCCATCAGCAACGAACAGCTCCTGCTGGTGAAGCGTATTATCCGCGAGAACAAGCAGAACCACATCCCCGTATCCTATATCAAAGAGGCGATGTACGACCTGGGCTATGAGGGGCTGAAGGAAGCCCTCGACCCTAAGGCCGTCTACTATAGCGACCCAGCGTTAGACCGTCCGAAGGCCTTGCTCGCCGGCTATGAGAAGCGTGCGCCTGGCAAGACGTTCCACGAGCTGCTGATGCAGGATATGGACGGAAAGGACGTGACGCTGAGCCAATGGGTAGGGCGAGGCAACTACGTGCTGGTAGACTTCTGGGCTTCTTGGTGCGGACCGTGCCGAATGGAGATGCCTAATGTGCTGGCCTGCTACGAGCGTTATCATGACAAGGGCTTCGAGGTAGTCGGCGTGTCGTTTGACAAGCAGAAGAATGCGTGGCAGGCTGCCGTGAAGCAGCTGGGACTGCGCTGGCCGCAGATGAGCGACTTGAAAGGGTGGCAGTGTGCTGCCGCCGGGCTGTACGGTGTCAGCAGCATCCCCAGCAACGTGCTGGTCGATCCCAAGGGAGTGATTGTCGCTATGGATTTGCGCGGCAAGGCGTTGGGCGACAAGCTGCGTGAGATTTACGGCGAGTGACGCGTCTGCGGAGATTCCGCTATTCCTTCATTCTTTTATAGTAACCCTGCTCATGGTCAGCAAAGCGGAGCACAAGTGTATCGCGCATCAGCAGCAGGATGTCTGCCGTGTCGGGGGCTGCCTTGCTGAGCGTGTCGGGCTGTTGCAGGATGAGCCGTCCGTTCCAGATGCGCCACTCGTTATAGGGACGTACCTTCGGATAGCTGACGGGGCTGCGGTTGTCGGTAGAATGACGGTGGGTAGCTCCGATGGCCATGACGCTATGGTCGCGTTTCAGCCGTAGCTGGTATTCGCGTGGAGCCGTCAGTTGTTGGCGCACTGAGTCGGGTATCGCTCCCAAGGCATGTCGCTGCAGACGTTCTGGCAGACTGTCGGTATGGCGCAGGGTGGGGGATACCAGGTAGCACCAGTCACCCCTGAGTTCTTCGAGGTTGATGACCGATAGCACCTCTGCCGTATCTTGCGGATTGACGATGATGGCCAGTTCGTCGCCTATATGGGTACGCCCATAGATACGGTGCTCGTGGCGGGCGTTGATGATGTCGAACGTGTCGGGGTCACCGCCAGTATAGGGCAGGAAGACTAGCGTAGAGTCGGTGCATCCGTCGCAGGCCAGTCCGTAGCGCGTAGAGTCGCCGGGAAGGTTCTTGTAGGCAGCGGGTGTCTCTTCTGTCTCCATTTTCGACTGATGGCTGCTGCCACATGCGGTAGCTATCAGGGCGGCCATAAGGGCCAGAAATGTGCTCTTTTTCATTATTGCTTCATATTTTTTGCAAAGTTACGAAAATAATTCATAATTCGTCATCCATAATTCATATTTTTTTCCTACCTTTGCAAAAATATTCAATGTAAAAACCTTATTATCAGTTTATGAAAAAGAAAATCAAGTTCAGTCTCGTTTACCGCGACATGTGGCAATCGTCTGGTAAGTTCCAGCCGCGCAAGGATCAGTTGGAGCGCATTGCGCCCGTCATTATCGATATGGGTTGCTTTGCCCGTGTAGAAACCAACGGTGGTGCCTTTGAGCAGGTAAACCTGTTGGCTGGAGAGAATCCCAACCCTGCCGTGCGTGCCTTCTGTAAGCCCTTCAATGAGGTGGGTATTCAGACCCACATGCTCGACCGTGGCCTCAATGCCATCCGCATGTATCCTGTGCCCGACGATGTGCGTGCCCTGATGTACAAAGTGAAGAAGGCGCAGGGCGTGGATATCCCGCGTATCTTCTGTGGCTTGAACGATACACGCAATATCATTCCCAGTATCAAGTGGGCCAAGGAGGCTGGTATGATTCCTCAGGCCACGCTGTGTATCACCACCAGTCCGGTGCATACCGTAGAGTATTATAGTGCTATTGCCGACGAGGTGATTGCTGCCGGTGCCGAGGAAATCTGTCTGAAAGATATGGCCGGTATCGGTCAGCCGGCACTGCTGGGTGCGCTGACGAAGAGCATCAAGACCAAGCACCCCGACATCATCATCCAGTACCACGGCCACAGTGGCCCGGGTCTCTCGATGGCCTCTGTCCTGGAGGTATGTAACAATGGTGCCGACATTATCGATACCGCCATCGAGCCGCTGAGCTGGGGCAAGGTGCATCCGGATATCATCAGCGTGCAGTCGATGCTGAAGAATGAGGGCTTCGAGGTGGAAGAAATCAATATGAACGCGTACATGCAGGCGCGCACGTTGACTCAGGAGTTTATCGACGACTGGCTGGGTTACTTCATCAACCCCGCCAACAAACACATGTCGAGTCTGCTGCTGGGCTGCGGACTGCCTGGCGGCATGATGGGTTCGATGATGGCCGACCTCGGCGGCATCCATGCCTCTATCAACAAGCTGCGCGTGAAGAAGGGCGAGCCTGAACTGAGCATCGACGACATGCTGGTGAAGCTGTTCAATGAGGTAGAGTATGTATGGCCGAAGGTGGGCTATCCCCCATTGGTGACACCCTTCTCGCAGTATGTGAAGAATATCGCTCTGATGAACCTGCTTACCATCGAACAAGGCAAGGGACGCTATGTGATGATGGACGATGCCATGTGGGGCATGATACTCGGCAAGAGCGGCAAGATTCCTGGAACGATAGCTCCCGAACTGGTAGAGATTGCCCAGAAGCAAGGACGTGAGTTTACCGATGTCGACCCGCATACCCTGGTGGAGAATGCACTGCCCGCCTTCCGCAAGGAGATGGACGAGAACGGTTGGGAGTATGGTCAGGATGATGAGGAACTCTTCGAGCTGGCTATGCATCCCGAGCAGTACCGTACCTTCAAGAGCGGTATGGCCAAAAAGAACTTCCTTGCCGACCTGCAGAAACAGAAGGATGCCAAGTTGGGTACAAAGATGAAGCCCGAAGAGTTGGCCGCCTTCAAGCATGCCAAGGCCGACGCCCTCACGGCTCCCATTGCCGGTCAGGTGTACTATGAGTTCTCTGGCGAAGGTGCCTGCGAGCCATGTCTGGAACCGTTTATCGGTCAGCAGTACAAGGAGGGCGACACATTCTGCTACATCCAGGCTCCGTGGGGTGAGATTGTCCCCATTCCCGCTGCTCTTGGTGGTAAGCTCGTTGAGGTGGCTGCCAAGCAGGGTGCCAAGGTGCGCCGTGGTGACAACCTGGGATGGATTGAGCGCCCTGAGGCCAAATGAGGAATGAGAAATGGAGAATGAGAAATGACGGGCTTCGCCCTAAATGAGGAATGAGAAATGGACTATCAGGCCATTATCGATAAGTATTACCCTGCGGACAATGCGCTCCGCAGGGTATTATTGCAACACTCACGGCAGGTGGCCGACCGCTGCCTGCAGATTGTGCGCAAGCACCGTGAACTGCCTGTCGACGTACAGTTTTTGGAAGAAGCCGCCATGTTGCACGACATCGGCATCTTCCGCTGTCATGCTCCCAGTATCTATTGCGAGGGAACGGAACCCTATATCTGTCATGGGGTGCTGGGTGCCGCCATCCTTCGGGAAGAAGGCTATGAGCGGCATGCGCGAGTCTGTGAGCGACATACCGGTACGGGACTGACAAGACAGTCCATAGAGGCGCAGCATCTTCCGTTGCCCCTGATGGACTTCGTACCTGAGACGCTGGAGGAGCAAATCGTGTGCTATGCTGACAAGTTCTATAGCAAGTCATCGCCAGACCGTGTGCGCAGCGTGCTTGATGCCGCGCAGTCGCTGGAGAAATTTGGCAGCCAGGGGGTGGAAAAGTTCCTGCAATGGGCAAAAATCTTTGAATAATTTCTAATTTCTAATTGATAATTATTTAATTTCTAATTTTTCTTTGTACCTTTGCAGCCGTGAGAAGAAAGACGCTCCTATTCATGCTGCTCTTCGTCATGATTTTTGTTATGGCGGAGGTTCCGGCTATATACTCGCTCTATGGTGGAGAGAGCCGTGACAGTTTGTCGGTTGACAAGGTGCCAGCTGACTCCGTGCGGCCAAAGGCTGTTAGCCAACAGGTGACCAGTCGGGACAGTGCCGTTCTGGACAGCATGCTTCGTAGCCAATTACATGACGGGAAACTCCCTGACAGCTTGCGTCCCGACAGCCTGCTGAAGCCTGATACGGCAGGGATGGACTCGCTCCAGAAGGCAATCTGGCTGCACAACAAGGCCGTCGACGACTCGCTGTATGCCGACTCCGTCAACCGTCAGCGCAAGAACGGCATTGATGCCCCCGTCTATTATTCGGCCAGCGACTCGATGGTATTTGAGGGAGAGACCAGCGTGGCCCATCTTTTCGGAAAGTCCAACGTGAAGTACGAGAATATGGATTTGACCAGCGAGCACATCTATATCGCGCTCGACTCCAGTCTGGTACATGCCACGGGTGCCCTCGATACGGCAGGCGTAAAGTTTGGCACGCCAGTGTTCAAGATGGGTTCCGATACCTATGAGACCGATACGATGGCCTTCAACTTCAAGACGAAAAAGGGTATCATCAACAATGCGTATACTCAGCAGGATGACGGCTATATGACTTCGGAGATATCGAAGCGCAATAACAATGGCGAGATGTATCTTTACCACGGTCGCTATACCACCTGTGACCTGCCTCACCCTGACTTCTACTTCGCCATGTCGCGTGCCAAGGTACGCCCCGGCAAGGATGTGGTGTTTGGTCCCACCTATCTCGTAGTTGCCGATGTGCCGCTGCCGTTTGCCGTCCCCTACGGATTCTTCCCCTTTACCAAGAGCTACTCCAGCGGCTTTATCATGCCTACCTACGGTGATGAGATATCGCGTGGCTTCTACCTGCGTGACGGTGGCTACTACTTTGCCATCAGCGACAAGATGGATCTTAAGCTCATCGGTGAGATTTATACCAAGGGGTCGTGGGGCGTGTCGGCAGCCTCTAACTACCGCAAACGCTACAAGTTCAGCGGCTCCGTATTCGCCAGTTTCCAGAGTACGGTAGACGGTGAGAAGAACATGCCCGACTATTCTAAGACCAACAGCTTCAAGATTCAGTGGAGCCACCGCCAGGATCCTAAGGCGAACCCCTACAGCACGCTGTCGGCCAGCGTCAACTTTGCCACTACGAGCTACGAGCGCAACAACCTGACATCGATGTACAACCCCCAGTCGATGACACAGTCTACGCGTACCTCCTCGGTATCCTGGAGCACTACGTTCTCCAGCATCGGCATGAGCTTGAGCACCACGTTTAACCTCAACCAGAACATGCGTGACTCCACTATCTCGCTCACTCTTCCCGATGTGAACATTTCGATTGCCCGCTTCTATCCTTTCAAGCGCAAGCACATGGTGGGCAAGGAACGCTGGTATGAGAAGATCTCCATGAGTTATACCGGACAACTCAGCAACTCGATTACCACTAAGGAAGACAAGGTGATGAAGTCGAGCCTGATCAAGGACTGGCGCAACGGCATGAAGCACACCATCCCCATCAGCGGTAGCTTCACGCTGTTCAACTACGTGAACATCAACCCCTCGTTCAATATCACCGACCGCATGTATACCACCAAGCAGAAACGCTCGTGGGATGTGGAGAACCAGCGTGAGGTGATTGACACACTGACGGGCTTCTACAACGTCTATGACTGGAACTTCAGCGTTTCGGCATCCACCAAGCTCTATGGCTTCTATGTACCCAACAAGAAGATTTTTGGTGACAAGATCCAGGCCGTGCGCCACGTGTTCACCCCAACAGTCAGCTTCAGCTATGCTCCCGACTTCAGCGTGTCGCGCTACGGCTACTACGACACCTATCAGAAGACCGATGCCAACGGCAACGTCTCCTACGTAGAGTATTCACCCTATAATGGTGCCCTCTACGGCCATCCCGGCAAAGGCAAGACTGGCAATATCTCTATCGACATCTCCAACAATATCGAGATGAAGGTACGTAGCGACAAAGACTCCTCCGGCTACAAGAAGATCAGTATCATCGATGAGCTGGGGGCCTCGATGCACTACAATATGGCTGCAGCCACCCGTCCGTGGAGCGACCTGTCTACCCGTCTGCGCCTGAAGCTCACCAAGAGCTACACACTCAATCTCAATGCCGTCTTTGCCACCTACGCCTACGAGGCCGACTCCGTGGGAGCACGCCCATACATCGGCAACCGCACGGAGTATAGCAAGGGCCGCTTCGGCCGCTTCCAGGGTATGTCGCAGAACTTCAGCTATACGCTTGATAACAAGAAATTGGCCAACTTCTTCAAGTGGCTGCGCGGTGAGAAAACCGATCGCAGCAGCGACAACAGCAGGTCTGGCGACAAGTACGACACCGGCGTAGAGACCAACCTCGACACCGATATGGAGGCAGGTAAGCACGGTGCCAAGCGTGACAACTCTGAGATGGCTGAGACCGATGAAGACGGCTACATGGCCTTCTCCATACCTTGGTCGCTCAGTATCGGCTATGGTGTCACCATTCGCGAGAATACCGGCGGCAAGTTCAACTACGACCGCATGCGCTATCCCTACAAGATTACGCAGAACCTTAACTTCAGCGGTAATATCCGTATCTCTGACGGTTGGAACATCTCCTTCTCCAGCGGCTATGACTTCGAGAACCATAAGCTCTCAATGACCACTGCCTCGCTGTCGCGCGATTTGCACTGTTTCAACATGTCGTGCTCCGTGGTGCTCACACCCTATACCAGCTACAACTTCTCTTTCCGCTGTAATGCTGCCACCCTTACCGATGCCCTCAAGTACGATAAGCGCAGCAGCTACTCCAATGCCGTGCAGTGGTATTAGTTATACCAGTGCGCGCAGCGATTCCTCCTCGCCTACCACCCAGATGATGTCGCCCTCTTGGAAGCGGCGCTTGGGGCTGACAGGCGAGAGGTTTTCTTTACCCTCTTCGAGTCCTACCACCATACAGCCGTAGATGCTGCGGATGCCGCTGTCTTCGAGCGCCTTGCCTACAAAGGGGCTGTCGCTGCCGATGATGAGCTGGCGCAGCTTCATCTCGCGGTTCTCCAGCTCCATGTCTTCCGGCATCAGGTCGGTAGACAGGTCGTGGGCAAAGCGTGACAGCTGCTCGTCGCTGCCGATGACCTGCAGCCGGTCGTGGGGGAAGAGCATGTAGTCGCCGTTGGGGATGTTCATGCGGAAGCCTCCTCTCAGGATGCTGCTGATGTGTACGCCGTATTTCTTGCCGAGGTTCAGGTCTTTCAGCGTGCTGCCCATCCACATCGAGTTGGCCGGTACGTCGAAGTCGGCAATATGGATGTCGCGGTCGAGCAGCTTTCCCTCGTATAGCGGTCGTTTCTTTCCGTGTATCTGTGCCTCGATGTCGCGCGAGCGCAGGTTGTTGATGAACAGTCGTTCGAGCAGGATGCTGCGGTGCTTGACGGTACGCGACACGACCATCAGCGCCACGGCGATGATGCCTACGGTGATGAGGATGGCCGGCCGGAAGTGGCTCAGATAATGGCAGATGTAGAAGATGTAGCCCACGGCAATCATCACGCGCACCAGAATGGTGAAGAGCAGCGGCAGGCGGTTGCGGTTGCTCTCGCTCCACAGTGTGCGCCACTCGTCGCTGCGATTCTTCTTCATCACCATAGCGCGGAGGAATGGCGAGATAAGCAGCACGGTGAGCACGCCGGTGATGGCGTTGGCATATACGCGTAGCGAATCGCCGGGCAGCAGACGGTGCATGAAGGGCAGCACGAAGGTGAACATCATGGCGATGGTGGCCGAGGTGAGGATGCCGTTGATGAGGGTGTAGATGCCCATCTGCGTCAGCAACCGTTTCCACAGACTTTGCTCCTGTGTGTCAGGGTGGCTCATCGACAGTCGGTTCATCGACTGGATGAGTCGGCTGGGCAGTCGGTGCTCCAATGCTCCGTAGGCCGGTGTGGCCAGGCGTATCATGTAGGGTGTGAGGAAGGTGGTGATGACCGATACGGCCACCACGACGGGGTAGAGGAAGTCGCTGATGACGCCCAGCGAGAGTCCCAGCGAGGCGATGATGAACGAGAACTCACCAATCTGCGCCATCGAGAATCCGCAGCGCATGGCCGACTTCAGACTCTCGCCGCCAAGCATGAATGAGAACGAGCCGAAGACGGCCTGTCCGAAGAGGATGGTGAGCACGAGGGCGATGATGGGCAGTGCGTAGCTGACGAGAATCTCAGGGTCGACCAGCATGCCTACGGACACGAAGAAGATGGCCCCGAACAGGTTCTTTACGGGCTCTACCAGGTGCTCGATGCGCTCGGCCTCGATGGTCTCAGCCAGGATGCTGCCCATGATGAAGGCTCCGAAAGCCGACGAGAAGCCTACCTTGGTGGAGAACACCGCCATGGCGCAGCAGAGCCCTAACGATACGATGAGCAGCACCTCGTTGTTGACAAGGCTGCGCACCTTGCGCAGGAACATGGGGATGGCGAAGATGCCCACCACCAGCCATAGCACGAGGAAGAAGGCTATCTTGACAACGGCTCCCAGCATCTGGCCGCCGTCGGGATTGTTGCCGCTGGCTATCGCCGACAGCATCACCATCATCACGATGGCCAGTATGTCCTCAAGAATCAGCACCGACATCACCAGGCTGGCAAACTGCTGCTGCCGGAGGCCGAGGTCGTCGAAGGCCTTGTAGATAATGGTGGTCGACGACATGGCCAGCATACCTCCCAGGAAGATGCAGTCCATCTTGGGCCAGCCGAACAGATGACCGGCACAGACGCCCAGCGTGGCCATGCTGAAGATGATGGTGGTGGTGGAGATGATGGGCGAGGCCCCCATTTTCAGGATTTTCTTGAACGAGAAGTCCAGACCCAGCGAGAACAGCAGGAACATCACTCCGATGTCGGCCCACAGTTGTACATTCTCCGTGTCAGCCACCGAGGCGGTGTAGGGCATGTGGGGCGATACGAGGAAGCCGGCCATGATATATCCCAGCACCAGCGGCTGCTTCAGTCGTTTGAACACAAGGGTGACGATGCCTGCTACCACCAGTATCAGGGCAAGGTCTTGTATCATGGTAGGGAGTTCAGCCATTGTATGCTCCTACTAATTGACAGATTTTCACAATCACCTGCATGGCTTTCTCCATCGACTGTATGCTGACGAACTCGTAGGGACCGTGGAAGTTCACACCGCCAGCGAAGATGTTGGGGCAGGGCAGCCCCTTGAACGACAGTTGGGCACCGTCCGTGCCGCCGCGGATGGGGCGCACCTTCGGGGCTACACCCGACTCCTGCATGGCCTTCAGCACCAGGTCGATGACGTGCATCTGCGGGTCAATCTTCTCCTTCATGTTATAGTATTGGTCGCTCACCACGGCCTCTACCGTACCCTCGCCGTATTTGGCGTTCATCTGTTCGGCACACTTCTTGACGAAGCGCTTGCGGTCTTCAAACTTGTCGCGGTCGTGGTCACGGATGATGTACGACAGCTTGGCCTGCTCGATGTTCGACGTGATGCCCAGCAGGTGGTAGAATCCCTGATAGCCCTCTGTAGTCTCAGGAGTCTCGTCATCAGGCAGCATCTTGGCAAACTCAGCGGCCAGTGCGTTGGCATTCACCATCTTGCCCTTGGCATAGCCCGGATGCACGCTCACGCCCTTGATGCTGATCTTGGCCGAGGCGGCGTTGAAGTTCTCAAACTCCAGCTCTCCCACGTCGCCGCCATCCATCGTATACGCCCATTGGCAGCCAAACTTCTCAACATCGAAGTGGTGGGCACCCATGCCTATCTCCTCGTCGGGATTGAATGCCACACGTATCTTGCCGTGCTTGATTTCCGGATGCTGCTGCAGATACACCATTGCCTGAACGATTTCAGCGATGCCCGCCTTGTCGTCGGCACCCAGCAGCGTCGTACCGTCGGTCACGATGAGGTCTTCGCCCACGTGCTGCAGCAGTTCGGGAAATTTCTTCGGCGAGCTGACGATGCCCGGACTCAGCTCGATGTCCGAGCCGTCGTAGTGGCTCACTATCTGAGCCTTGATGCCTGCTCCGCTGCAGTCGGGGCTGGTGTCGTAGTGCGATATGAAGCCGATGGTAGGCACCGCCTCCTTGATGTTCGCCTTCAGCGTGGCATACAGATAGCCGTTCTCGTCCATCTCCACGTTGTCAAGGCCCTCCTGCTCCAGCTCCTTCTTCAGGTATTCGGCAAACACCAGCTGCTTCGCGGTGCTGGGCACGCTCTCACTCTCCTCGCTCGACTGTGTGTCGAACTTGGTATAGTTCAGAAATCTCTCTACAATATCCATATCTTTTTTATGTATTAGTTTGCTTTTTCGTGCAAAGGTAGTGCAAACCGAACGAAAAACCAAATTTATTTGAGTTTTTCTGAGGTGCAGCCTACCTAAGAGCATAGCTCAAAGGTAGTGCAAACCGAACGAAAAACCAAATTTATTTGAGTTTTTCTGAGGTGCAGCCTACCTAAGAGCATAGCTCAAAGGTAGTGCAAATTGGGCGAAAAACCAAATTTGTTTGAGTTTTTTCTAAAAAAAGCTCCGACACTCACGTGCCAGAGCCTTCAGATCACATTATTTACTTCTAAATAACTTTTTAAAATGGGGCCTGCGCACCTCACGGTGCCGTGGTTTCGTTCCCCAGAATATGTTTTACTAAAAAATACAACATTCGTTTGTACTTGTGCGGTTCGCGTTGCGTGCGAACCTTTAGAAGTCGAGGAGCATCAGTTCACGAGTCAGCACTTCTGCCTCGTCAGTCACCTCTGTGTCGGCCTTTGGCAATGAGTTTGCCAGCATGCCGACGGTCTTCAACTCTAACGTTTCCATTTCAGGAATGATATATGTCTTTTTCATTGCTTTCTTGTTTTTGAACATGAATTACCATTAATTATCCACGAATTGTTCATGAATTTTATTTCACGACAACTTTACGGCCGTTTACGATATAGAGGCCCTTGGTGGGATTCATCACGCGCTGACCGTTGAGGTTGTAAACCTCTGAGTCCTGAATCTTGAACCCTGAAACTTGAACCTTATCAATGCCCGTTGTTTCGCTGTCATTGCCGAAGCCGAGGAACTCACGAGCACCATACGATGCCTTGCCCTGCAGGTAAATCTTGCCTGCGCTCAAGTCGGTAGTTCCATTCCAGGGATAGAATCCAATGGTGGGCTTCTTGGCCAAAACATACATGTTCTCTACATCCGTGCCGGTAGATACGCGCAGGTCGTTCGTACCTCCAATAGCATCAGCCGAGGCAATCACGGGAACGCTGATGGGTGTGCCATCTGCTCCAGCCTTATACAGCACTACAGGAGTATTGGCAGGCACCTTACCTGTTGCCACCTCGTTCAGCGTAACAGACGTCTCGTTGTCAGTAGCGGTATAGACGGTGATGCCGGTAGCGCTGAAGTCGAGAGGCTTAGGACAGACAAATGTTGCATATTCTGCCGATGTGATTTTTGCAGAAGCTTTGTCTAAAAGGACTTCAAAATCATCAAAGAAAATACGCTTATTAGAAGGCCCAAGTAGCTTTATTTGGGAACCTGCAGTTACACCATTAATCTTTAACGTGTATTCTGTCCAAGTTCCTGTCTTTTTAAGAGTAACCTGTGCACGAGTGTTAGATTCCTGTAGAGTAACTCCTGTAATAGATTCTGAGTCATCAAATGTTCCACCACCAACAATATCAATATAACCATTGCTGCCATCAGTTCCCCATGACTCAACCTTAATCTTAAATGTAACATTACCTGCAACACCAAGAGCAGGAGACAAGAAATATCCATTCTTTCCAATTCGAATACATCTTGAAGCTCCATAGGCCGTATCGTAAGTCCATCCCGTCAAATCAAATACAGGTGTTGGAGTAGTAGAAATATCACTCCACGTTCCATCGTTTCCACCAACCTCGTCATTACTGTCAAAAGAATCATACAAAATACAGTTGGCAGCAAGGGCTTTTTGAACAACAACGCTAATGGTTTTATTAATTGCTTTCATTAGTGTCCCGTTAAAATTGGGACGAGTTAAATATTAATCAAATAGCCCC
>CAMKTS010000003.1 GCA_946415755.1 uncultured Prevotella sp.
TAAAGAGGCTACTAATTCTCGTAAAGAGGCTACTAATTCTCGTAAAGAGGCTACTAATTCTCGTAAAGAGGCTACTTATTCTTGATGTTGCACCTATGTTGCAAAGGAGATTTTTTCAGTAGGATTGCGGTATATATTCTGCCAGAGTTGATACCCAGTCGCCGGGCAGAGAAGAAGGTATCGTGGTGCTTGAAGGTGCAGATTCCTGATAGAGAGATGTTTTCTTCCTTTAATCCGGCTGCGATCAGTTGTAGGCGATTGCACACAGGCAGATCTATGTGCCATTTTTCATCATGCGGCTCTTTAGTGGGGTATCTCTTGCTGATGGTACTCATGTCGAATCCTGCCTTTGCGAAATTATCATACACTTCATCGCCTACTTCGAAACTGTCGAGGCTGATGCCGGGACCTATCTGTGCGATAATGTCCGATGGAATCGAGCCATAGTTGTCAACCATGGCCATCACAGACTTCTCTGCGATATGCTCTACAGTTCCTCTCCAGCCAGCATGAATAGCGCATACGGCATGATTCACCTTATCATATAACAGAATCGGTATGCAGTCTGCCGTAGACACTCCGATGCATACATCTTGCAGGTTGGTCATGATGGTGTCGACACCTTCGAGTCGCTGTTGGCGATCTTCTGCTGTGAGACAGAAAAACTCATGATCTATCTTGGCTATTTCTGTTCGATGCACCTGATGAGGCATCAGCAGTTTGTCGTCATTGATATCCAGCAACTCACAGAGAGCCTTGCGATTCCAGCTTATCGACTCATCGTTGTCACCACAATATCGGTTGATGTTCCACTCACCATAGCTACCCTCACTATAGCCGCCTTGTCTCGTGCTGCTGAACGCTATAACACCGCTGCTAAAGTGGTAGAAATGTAGTCCTGGTCTCTTCATCTTCTGCTGTTTTGACTGCAAAATTAGCAATTTTCTTTTGAAAAACAACATAAAAGATTCAGCATCAACGAAATTTATGATGCTTTTTGTTTACTGAATCGATTTTTTGCACTAACTTTGCAACCAAAATTGTGATAACAATGCAAAACAAACTACTATTCATCACCGCGTTTCTAAGCGTATCGGCCATCAGCATGGCTACCAACTATTATGCCGCACCGGGTGCTACGGGCGATGGCAGCAGTATCAGCACTCCCGGCGACTTGAACAATTTGGCCTCGAAAACCATTCAGGGCGGCGACTCGCTGTTCCTGCTGGATGGTGTCTACTATGTGACGGCTACCGTTGACGTGAAGAAGGCGGCAGGTACGGCAGAGAAGATGACCTTTGTGGGTGCATATCCTGGTGCGCATCCAATCATTGACGGCTACAAGATGACCTACAATAATAACGGCCAGTCGAACTGCCTGCGTACCCGTGTGAATTATGTCCATTTGAGGGACATCGAGGTTCGCTATGCCGGCTTCAAGGGTTTTTATATCTGCGGCAGTTATAACAAGGTAGAGAACTGTGTGGCCCACCACTGCGTGGATACGGGCATTCAGATGAAAGATGCCGTGGGGTGTACCATCCTGAACTGTGACTCATACATGAACTTCGACTACGAACAGGGTGGTACTTCTTCGCCCGACTTTGGCGGCAATGCCGACGGATTCTGCGACAAGCAGTTTACGGGCGAGGGCAATACCTACATCAACTGTCGTGCCTGGAGCAATAGCGATGACGGGTGGGACTTGTACAAACGTGGTACCAACTCGCCAGTCATCTTCATCAACTGCATCACGTATAACCAGGCCCCTGAATACTACGACTTCACGGGTAATCCCCGTCTGGAAACCGACAAGGAGTGGTTTGACCAGATAGAAGGCAAGACGATGACAACCTCCAAGAACCATACCGATACGTGGTACCGTACCCACTATTACAACAACGGCAACAAGAACGGCTTCAAGATTGGCGGTGCCGGCGTGGCTACCGATGTCAACATGTACCGTTGTCTGGCCATTGCCAATACGGTCAAAGGCTTCGACCAGAACTATACGCAGGGCGATGTGAAGCTGTACAACTGTTCAGCCTACGACAACAAGAACAACTACCACTTCGGTTCTGCTGAGATGCGCAGCCTTGACATCAAGAACAGCATCAGCTATTATTCTCAGGCGGCCGACGAAAATCCCAAGAATGAATGGTGGAAAGACATCATCACCACTGGCAACTATACGCACAGCAGCAATTCTTGGGATATGCCGGGAATGGCTCCTGCCGATGCTGATTTCGCCAGCGTTGAACCGGCTTCATGTATAGGCGAGCGCGACAGCAAAGGCATCTTTAATGTACCTACTATGTGTTTGGTCAAAGGCAGCAAGTTCATTGATGCGGGAGAACTCATTGCCGGTTACGAGGACTATAAGGGCAGCAAGCCTGATTTAGGATGGAAGGAGTTCGACGAAGATGTGCCGACAGCCATCTCGGAGAACCTGAATGTGCTGAACGGAGCACGCCGCCTGAATGTCTACACATTGAGCGGCCGACTGGCTGGTATGGTTAGCGACGGACGTATTGAAGCACTGAACCTGCCTAATGGCATCTACGTCGTCAGCGACTTCGACACCAATAAGGCAGTAAAGATACGAGTGCGGTAAAGATCAAACATTTTCTAATCATATTTTCATTTATTTGAAAAATTAATCGTACCTTTGCACCCGTTATGAACTTACAAAGACTATTAATCAAACTAATCTTTACCGCTTTTGCTATGACTTTCATCTTAGCTTGTCAGCAGGATGATATGGGCAGACAGGTGGCTGATAAGGATATCGACAGGCACGATACAATCGCTCAGGTCGACAATCGTTCTCAGCTGAACGAACTGCAGTCGCAGAACGAAATGCTCTTGTCGAGGTCGAGATTCACAACGGGTGGCGTGGCTATGATATTGGGAATTCTGGCATTGCTGGCATTCCTGACCTTTAACAGCCGATGGACCAGGAGACTGGAAATCAAGAACCAGCAGTTACAGCGCGAACACAACTTGGTGATCAGTCAGAACAAACAGCTGGCATTGGAGCGTGACCGTGCCGAGGCGGCGTCTTTAGCCAAGACAGCCTTTATAAGAAGTATGACGCACGAGATACGTACACCATTGAATGCTATCAGCGGCTTCTCGCAGATTCTGTTGATGGACGGTGCTGCGATTTCAGCGGAAGACCGTAAGGAGATGGGGCAACGCATCATAGACGGAACGCGCATGCTGACCAGTATCTTGGACGACCTCATTCTGATTTCCGACTATGAGAGTCGTACAGAGCCATCTCCTTTGGAAGACTGTTTTATCCTATCAGTCATCGATCAGTCTGTCGCAGCCATCCAGCCTCTGCTGTCTGACAAGGTGAAGATAGAAAACCGCTTCTCGGTAGCTCCCGACCTGATGGTTAAGACAAACCCTACTATTGTAAAGAACGTATTGGATAAACTTCTGCACAATGCTGCAAAATTCACCCAAGAGGGGCACATTACGCTGACTACCGACCTTGCCAACGGACAGTTGCACTTTGCTGTCAGCGATACGGGTTCGGGCATTCCTGCCGACAAGCATGAGTATGTCTTTGAGCGTTTCGCCAAAATCGACAGCTTCTCGCAGGGAGCCGGTTTGGGGTTGACCGTAGCACGTATGCTCGCAGAGCATCTGGGCGGCAGCCTGACCATAGACGCCGACTATCACGACGGTGCAAAATTCGACTTCATCATTCCCATCGCATAACATAACGCAACAATGAAAGAAAGATTATCCGCGCTCGTAGGTTTCTCTGTCCAGCGTAACAACGTGAAGACAGAAGTGCTGGCCGGTTTGACAACCTTTGTCACCATGTCGTACATCCTGGCTTTGAATCCCGTGATGTTTGCTCCACTAGCCGTCAAAGGCTACCCTGTTGGTGCGCTGTTCACGGCTACGGCATTGGCAGCAATCATCGGCGGTTTGCTCATGGCATTTCTGGCCAAGCGCCCTATCGGCCAGGCACCAGGACTGGCACTTAACATTTTCTTTGTACAGACGGTGTGCGTGTCATTGGGCTATACGTGGCGCTTTGCCCTCACGGCAGTATTGATAGAGGGTATCCTCTTTATCCTGCTCTGTCTGAGCAATATCCGTCAGATTATTTTCGACATGATTCCCCCTTCGATGAAGTTTGCCTTTGCCGCAGGAATCGGATTCTTCATCGCTACAATTGGTTTTAAGAATAGTGGTATACTGGCAGAGGGAACCATCTTCAATCATATTGAGACGCTGACCAATCCCAACTCGATACTCTTTATCGCAGGACTCCTGTTGGCTGGCTTGCTCACGGTGTTGAGGGTGCGTGGCGGTTTGCTGATAAGCATCGTTGCCATCACCCTGATAGGCATTCCCATGGGGGTAACCGTCATGCCCGACCATCTGTTCAGCATTCCTGCCTCGCCAGCACCTCTTTTCTGTCAGTTCTCATGGAGCGACCTGCTGACTCCCGACCTATGGGTCTGTGTGCTTACCATGCTCTTCTTCGATGTGTTCGACACGCTGGGGTCTGTAGTAGGTCTGATGGCCAATTCCGGACTGATTCGTAAAAACGGGCGTATTCCCAACATGCGCAACATCATGCTCAGCGATGCGCTGGGCACTATGACAGGAGCCTGTCTGGGGTGTAGCACCGTTACCACATACGTAGAGAGTGCCGTAGGCGTTGCCGAAGGCGGGCGAACGGGATTGACCGCTCTCGTCATCTCGCTATGTTTTATGTTCAGCCTGTTCCTGTCGCCACTGTTCCTGGCCATCCCGACAGCTGCCATTGCGCCAGTGATGGTGATTGCCGGTTTCTGCCTGTTTGCCTCTGTCCGTCATATCAGTCTGACCAATCCTGTCGAGACGTTGCCAGCCTTCCTTACCATCTTGCTCATGCCCGTCAGCGGCAGCATCACCGATGGCATCATCTTCGGACTATTCACCTACGTGGCTTACTCCTTTATTTACGATTGGATTTATCGTAAAAAACAGAAGCAGGGCAGTAATAATCAGTCTTTCAGCGAGTAGGTGATGGTGGTCACCACGCGCAGTTTCTTGATGTAGGGCGTGTTCTGGTCACGGTCTTCTATCTCGAACTGTCCCTGACCGGCCGTCTGGATCTGTCCCAGTTCCGACTGGCTGGCTTCTGCAAACTGCTCGGCCGTCTTCTGTGCGTTCTTGATGGCTTCGGCCATCATCTCCGGCTTCATCTGCTGGAACGAGGCATACTCATACTGCGGGTTGCTGTTCTCGATGGCCACGCCCTGCTTCAGCAGTACCGCCTGCTTGAAGATGGCCTTGTTCACCTCCGTCACCTTGTTCGTAGCCACCGTAATGGTGGTGGAGACGATATAGCGGAAGCTCTTGTTGTTGTCGCCCCATTCGCGGGCTTCGAGGTCGCTGATGGTAGGAGGATTCACCGTAATCTCCTTCTCGTCAAGACCGTTCTGCAGTAAGAACCTCTTGATCTTGTCCGTCTGGGTGTTGATGTTTTCGTAGAGCAGGGGCAGGTCGTTACCAGTCACCTTGGTGCCGATGCTCCACGTCACCTTGTCGGCAGGCACTTCACGCTCGGCCAGACCTTTCACGGTTACCTTTCGGTCTTTGTTGGCAAAGTTGTCGATACCAGCCTTGACAAACCATCCCAGACACATGATGCCCACTGCAATGAGGGCTGCTGCAATGATACGATTCTCTTTCATACGCTTCAGTATTATAGGTTTGCTGTCCACGTTATTGTGGATTCGGGTGGTAAAGGTAGGTGTTTTTCCCGACATCTCCAAATTTTTCCCGCAAAATCGTGAGTTCGCATATTCATTTCGTCTATAATAAATGGGGATGCTTCTGCGTTAATGATGTATGAAGCAGATATTGGCAAGTCATTATGAGCAGGGAAAGATAGAGGCTGGCTGTGATGAGGCTGGTCGCGGCTGTCTGGCGGGCAGCGTGTATGCTGCTGCCGTCATCTTCCCGGAAGACTATCAGAATGCGGAGCTGAACGACTCGAAGCAGCTCACCGACAAGCGGCGCAAGCAGTTGCGCGAAATCATAGAGCGTGATGCGCTGGCATGGGCCGTGGGTGTGGTGACACCCGAAGAGATTGACAAGATGAACATCCTGAACGCCTCGATACTGGCCATGCACCGTGCGCTGGATGGGCTGAAGGTGTGTCCGGAGGCCATCATCGTCGATGGCAACCGTTTCAAGCCTTGGACCCCTCCCTGCCTCCCCCAAGGAGAGGAGAAGGCTGGTTCCGCAGGCACCCCCTCTTCTTTGGGGAGGTCGGGAGCGGTTCCCTATACCACTATCGTCAAGGGCGACGGCAAGTACCTCAGCATTGCTGCTGCCTCTATTCTGGCCAAGACCTACCGTGACGACTACATGGATGAGCTTGCCAAGGAGTTTCCGCAGTACGACTGGCTGTCGAACAAGGGCTATCCCACGAAGAAGCACCGCGAGGCCATCCGTCAGTATGGTATCACAAAATACCATCGCCGAACCTTCAATATGCTCGGCGATGGTCAGTTATCGTTCGACTTTTAGTCGCTAATAGCAATTACTTTCTTATGGCTGGTAGAGGCACTATTCCTCTCCACCCAGGATAAAGCCGTGCGTGCGCAGGTAAGCCCTTGCACGGGCCTGTGCCTCGGGAGAGCTTTGGGTGCCGCCTTTCAGGATGATGTTCACCACGCCAACGACATCGCTCACGTCGATGACACCGTCACCGTTGATATCGGCAGCCTCTTCGTTGAAGTTCTCCGACGGCTTCTCGAGAATCTTGTTCACGATAGCCACCACGTCAGCCACATCTACCACGCCGTCGCCGTTGGCATCGCCCTTCAATAGCGTAAACTTGAACTCTGCACCATAGAACAAGGGTTTCAGTTCGCCATCTCTCAGATAGTATACCTCGAAACTATAAAGGTCGTAGTTGTCTTCCTTGGGGTTGTTGAAGTCAAAATGGTAGTCGAATTGTACACCAGGCTCTATGCTGACATCCATCGGTTCTGCGTCTTCATATATCCTTCCACTGTTGTCCTTCTTGTGTTTCCAGATACGGGTGATGATCTTGTCGTTGTATGCCTTTGTTCCTTCGTTCTTAATCGTCATGTTGAGGGTGTATACATTGCCGACAACGGTAAAGTCTTCTTCGTTCAACGTGGGCTGTTCAAAATCACGACATATCAGGAGCGTCTCCAAGGGAGGGAAGCAGAAAGCATACATCGTACCCCATTGAGTAGGAGTGTTTTGATTCATCCAACCGATAGCCACGCGGTATTTGGATACCTCACTGGCGGGGAATTCCGGGTTGTCGAAAGAGAATGAAGCGGTAGTAGACTCTCCGACAGCAGCAGTCAGCTTGATATATTGAGGATCACCTAAGCTGTACCAGCTGTCATCTTCAACGAAATAGCCCTGAAGCAGTGCATACATATAGCCGTCATAGTCGGCCTCACCGGTATTCTTGACATAGATGGTTGCACCGTATGTATTTCCCTCGGTACAATAAACACCATCTTCATTTTGTGTCATGGTCTGACTATAGGTCAAGCCATCGAAAACCATCTTGGCCTCCTTGTCGTCTGACAGGAGTTTGAAGTCATCGCTCCATGCATATTTGCTTTCTCCATTCAGCGTGTAGGTCATATAAAGAGCATAGGTGGTGCCTTTATCCAGATTGCTGAAGACGAACTGTTTGGTGGTGGAAGTGCTGGCAGTCAGATTGTCTATCTGCCAGTTCACCGTGCTTTGACCACTGACAAAAGACCATGAGTTGGAAGAAACCTCATAAGCCAATCTTGCTTGAATGGTTCCGCTATAGGGCGCACCGCCCGTGTTGTCGACCTTGATGGTGAAGTCGAGCATGGTGCCGTCGATGCCGCCGCGTTCGCTGTTGTAGTTCTTCACCTCCGTAGTGCTGAACTTCAAATCAGGCATACTGGACTGTAGCGCGTAGGTAGCTCCCCACATAGCCTTCGTATCGCCATCAAGTTCATATTTGATGTAGGCAGCATAGTTGCCACTGGGTAGATTTTCGAAGACGAAATTCTTTTCGACCGATGCACCGGGTGCCACGTTGACGTTACCCCATGGCATCCAGCCAGAAGCATAACTGACTTCGTCCATGTTGACCAGTGCCACTTCTACTGTTCCGTTATAGTTGTCCTCACCTTTATTGGTCAGCTTGAGCGTGACATCATACGTACTTCCTACAATGGCATTCTGGTTGTTGTCGTAGTTGGCCACACCCACCGTAGTGAAGACGGGCTCGGCAGAACCGGAGATGTTGATGTCGTAGGAGAGTAACTCTATATAGGAGGTGAATCCGTAAAGTGACAGATGGTGCGTGCCGGAGGTCTTCGGCGTGTAGTCGAACACCAGCTTGTCGGTGGCTCCCGCCTCCAGTTCGATGAAACCGACAAAGGAGTAGTTATCCATGTCGTTGTTATCCACCAGCATGACATCGTCGCGGAACAGCGTACCCTTGTTGGTCAGCGTCATGGTGATGGTCTGCTTGTTACGGGCTTTCTTGTTACCCTCCACCTGGGTATTGTTCAGCTGTAGGTTGATGACGGGCTTGCGCCAGGTGGTGGTCATCTTGTTGCCGGCAATCGTGACAGGGATAAATCTGATGTCAGAATTTTCGTTGGCCTTCCACACGCTGCTGCCCGTCTCTCGGCTGATAAGAATCAGGCGGTAGTCACCGTCGGGAACATTACTGCCGATTTCTATCGTCAATGGATTACTGTTGCCCACTACCCATCCATACCCTGGAGGATAGGAGCCTCCGGAAGCTGCTTCATTCATCACTCCCTGAACGATGTTTTTGTCGGCATCCATCAGACCCACACCCAAGTCGAAGTTATGTTTGTCGCCAGTATAGTTAAAGGTGCTGTAAACCACATTCAGTCCTGTGAAGTTCTGCGTGGAGTTGGCACGTGAGAATTCATACACATCACCGGCAAGTTCCAGTTTATCGGTGGACATAACAATGGCGGGCGTGAAGGAGCCGTCGTTCTTCTGAATACCGATAATGGCTTCCTGGCCGCAGCCATAGCCGGAATTGTTGGAACTGCCTCCGATGCCCTGGTTGGACGGGTCGAGCAGGCGCAGGCGGAAGTAGTTGTCGGAGTTTCCGCCCCATCCCCAGTTGATATGGAAGAAATCGTCCTCACTATAGCCGTCGCATACGAAAGCGTGGCCACCGCCAGACGACTGGCCTCCATAGAGTACAGGACGGCCGGCCTCTAACTCCTTGTAGATGATTTCCTGCCAGTCGTTGTAGCTGTAGTTGTTGCGTGAAAGGTATTTGGTCGTGGTCTCCTCATAGTCGAAATAGGTGACAAGGGCATAGGCCACACTGGCCACAGCAGCACCAGACTCTGTGCCGTATTGCATTTGCACGGACTGACCGCAGGCGCGCATCAGCTGGGCAACGGCCATTTCGCCTGCCGTAGCCCCCCATCCCCACTGATAGTTGTCTTTCATGCTGCTCCAGTCGAAGACCATACCGGCAGGCAGGGCATCCAGCTGCTTCTCGCCCAGGTTACCATTAGAGGTATAGGATGGAATCTCAACGGTAGTAGCTGCCGAAGGCCACTTGTGGTAATACATCACCTGGGCCATGGCAGTAGCCACACAACCGGTGACCGACAATGTGCCGTCGATGACAGGACAGGCGGCATTGTAAGGCTGACCTTGGTTCCATGTAGACTTCAGCAAAGGGGCTATGGCTGCCTTGTCGGAAATGCGACGTGAAGCGCGATGGGCAGGAGCCGTGATGCCTCGCTTGTCGAGCAGACGGATGGCATCGGCATATTCCTGCAGGAAGGCACGCATGTTGTCGGGCATCAGCCAATTGTCCAAATGTCCTTTGGTGCCATAACCCAGAATCTCTTCTGTACGGTCGTCACCGCTCACCACGACATAACCGTCGTTATCACCGACGTTAAAGACATAAAGCGGCGACTGCTCTGTCTGTTGAGTAGTAAGCAACGGGGTGTGATGGAGTGCTTGGCTTCGTTTTGAAGACATTTTCGAAGCAATGAAGTCGGCCGCTTTCTGTTGGGCCTGCTCCAGCGTTACGGGACCAGCCATCAGCATGGTGCTGACGAATAAGGTCATCAATAGCAGGGCTTTTCTCATAAGAATATCTATCGGTTAGTGAGTAATAATATGTTTATCAGATGCAAAGATAGGTATTTTCAGCCAAACGACCAAAAACAAGAGCAATTATTTCAACAATGGGGCTTAGTTGACGCTCAGGCGGATGGTGCGCATGACGCGCTGTTTGAGCAGTGCCACCTCTTCTGGCGGCAGCAGACTGCACTCGTCCAGATGGTTCAGAATATCGCAGGCCTTCAGGTAGGCACTACGTATCTGCGGGGCAGCAGAAAGGTATGATGCCCAATAGGATTCTGTTTCCGGACTGGCATCCATGACATAGCGGATGAAGTCGTCATCGCGCAGGAATTCGTCAATTTTTGTGTAGATGGCTCTTTTCAAGTGTCTCGTCTTTATACAATAGACGAAACATACGCTGTGATGTCATCATTATGACCGTCTCAATTTTACCCTTTTCCTTTTTTACCTTTTTACATGGCTGCCTCGCGGAGTTTCAGCATACCACGGTGCATCAGGTTGCGCACGGAGTGGTAGTTCATCTGCATAATCTGGCAAACCTCTTCGTATTTGCGCTCTTCCAGATAATAGAGGGTAATGGCTTGGCGCTGTCGACGGGTAAGCTTCTGCATGAGGTGGGCTACCAGGTCTGACTGCAGTTGCTCACGCTCCTGATACAGATAGTCTTGCTCTACGTTTTCTGTAGCCGTACGGTACTCATAGGTCTCAGCAGCTTCTTCAGCAGTGAAGGTATGACGGCGGAACTCGTCGAGCAGACGGTTCTTCAGCGAGATAATCAGGTAGGAACCGAGATTGTTAATACCGTTCTTCTCATTGCGTTTGGAATATACCTTGACGAACACATCGTGAATGCAGTCGCGTAGCAGTTCTTGGTCCTGCGTGAGTTTGACACCATAGTTGAACAAAATCTGTACATACAGGTCGTACAACTTGGAGAACGCTTCGTCGTTTCCTTCACAGAATTGTGTTACCAATTCGCGGGTGTGTTCTTTGAGATGATTAGTAGCCATGTATAACAATCGTAGTTTGCAATTCACCTGCAAAGATAAGGAAAAAAACAAACTCCACCACATAAAAACACAAAAAAAATGGGAGAAGACTCGAAAAATGTTCAGAATTCCCCCCAATGGTATTATTTTCTACTTATCAATAGTCCTCTCCCAACAGCCCAAAAAGCTCATCAACATTCCGATGGAATGGGGAATTGTCAGTTTTTCCACCTCTTTTTGTTGATAATTGCGCCGTTACTGTTTAACAAATGGCTACTTTTGCAGCAGATTTGTATGAAACTAAAACCGAAATGACAATGAAAGTAACGGAAAGACTGTTATCAAAGAGACTGTTAAGGAGGAGTGCTATGGCATCTTTGTTATTCATCTTTAGTACCAGCATGCATGCTGTCGATTTTTTGACTCAGAAAGGCTGGCTTGAAAGCATATCTGCCAAGTGGAGTCCCGTCTTCGGAGCTACAGCTTATCATGTGTATTATAGTGGTGATGGCCAAGAGTCTGTTCAGGCAGACGACTGTTTGGTGCGCCAGTATGATGGATATTTGCGAGTTGATGTGCCAGGACTGAAGAGCGGTAGCTATACACTGACAGTGGTGGCTGTTGATGCTAATGGAAAAGAGTTAGAACGTGGCACAACGGATGTGCTTGAAGTAAAGCCATTCCTGCGTGAGGGGTTTGCCTTTACTGAAGATATTGTGCCAGGCGGCTATCAGATGAACGGTTTTCCAAAAGAGGGTGCCCGCATCATCTATGTCACCGCAAAAACCGTCAACACCGTCACCTGCGAAGTCAGCGATGGGAAGAAACTGGTCAGTTATACAGGTTTGACTAATATCTTGAATGCGTATGGCAAAGGAAAAGACCACACTCCACTTATCATCCGTGTCATCGGCACTGTCAAGGCCGAAGAGTTTGAGGGGCTGAAAGATGGTAATTATATCAACTTCCAAGGTAACAATGCTACCGACCGCATGTTAGAAAGTATGACATTAGAGGGTATTGGTGATGATGCCACGCTTTACGGCTATGGTGTATGTATGAAGCGTACCAAGGGTGTGGAAATACGCAATGTGGCTATCATGCTCTTTGGTGATGATGCGGTATCAATGGATACCGACAACTACCATAACTGGATTCATCATTGCGACTTCTTCTATGGTGCGCCAGGCAAAGATGCCGATCAGGTAAAAGGCGATGGCAGCATAGACATGAAATATCGCTCTACACGGACTACCATCGACAGTAATCACTTTTTCGACTGTGGTAAGGTGATGGGCTGTGGCGGTGCCACCAAGGAGGAAACCAATCTGCTCATTACCTTCCACCACAACTGGTTCGACCATTGCGATTCACGCTGTCCGAGACTGAACCACACGACAGCGCATATTTACAATAACTACTATGACGGTGTCGCCGTCTATGGCATCGGCTGTACAGAGGTGTCGAATGCCTTCATAGAGGGGAATCACTTCCGCAACGTGCAGCGCCCCATGATGATTGCTGGCCAGGGCACAGACCGTATCTATGCCAGCGACCCCAATAAAGGCACGTTCTCCGGTCAGACGGGTGGTATGAGCAAAGCATATAATAATAAGGTGGAAGGACCTGTTGAGGTGCGCCTGTTCTATCAGACGGATGACGCGGAACAGTTCGATGCCTGGTTGGTAGAAACTCGTGAAGAGAAAGTGCCTGAAACGGCGAAGGCATACAAGGGAGGCTTTGTATACGATAACTTCGATACGGCAGCCGACATGTATGCTTCTGTGCTTGATGCCCCTGAACAGGTAGCCGCCATCGTTACCGAAGGAGCAGGCCGTATGAATGGCGGCGACTTGAAATGGACGTTCGACAATGCCGTTGACGATCATAACCACGATGTAAACACAGCCCTGAAGAGCGCGCTGCTCAACTATCAGTCACCACTGCTGACCATACAAGGCGAACAAGACTTTGTCACTACTGGAATACGCCACTATGACTATCGTCAAACGTCAAACGGTCAATGGTATAATCTTGCCGGCCAGCGTGTCGATGCTCTTTATAAAGGAATTGCCATCATCAACGGTAAAAAGGTCATCTTGAAATCATCTGTCTATTGATTATTGACATATTGTGAGGGTGTCATGCCCATCTCAGCCTTGAAGCATTTGGAGAAATATTTGGGGTCTGAGAAGCCGACCTTATAGGCGATGTCTGTAATGGAGAGCGATGAGGTATCCATGAGTTTCAGAGCCTTCTTGATACGCATCTGCTTGATGAAGTCGATAGGAGAAAGTCCTGTTATCGACTTCATCTTGCTATAATAGGCCGTTCGGCTCATACCTAAATGGCGAGCCAAGTCCTCTACGACAAAATTGCGATTGCCGATATTGTCTTCGAAAAAGGCAATGGATTGTTTCATAAACAGTTGCTCGTCAGCAGCAATGTGTTCTTCTTCTTTCCGCTCCACTTGGATGTCATGGGAGAATTCGTCAACCGTCATCAGCAGAGAGTATTTGCGCTGTAGCAGGCGGCGCATGCGACTAAGGTAGATGATGGCGTAGACCATGCCGAGAAAGGCGGCTGCTATCATTAGGATGATGATTAGTTTGAACCAGGCCGTCTCAACGAAGCGCGGTATGACATGTACTGCTAGCTGGCGCGTATGTGCCGTCCATTCTCCTTTGCTGTTAGTGGCCTGTATCGTCAACAGGTAGTTCCCTGGCGGCAGACTGCTGTAGTTGGCAGAATGCTGTGAATCGCCCGTGTAGTTCCAGCCCTTGTCAAATTCCTCTAAGCGGTAGCGGAAGCGTACCGTATTCTGTCCTTCGTAGTCAAGAGCCGACAAGTAGAGTGAGAAGCTACGCTCATCAGGACTGACATCCAACTGCTGTACGTCGTTGAGTGGATGTATCGTCATGTCGTTCTGGTACTGTATGCCTGTTACCACGATGTGGGGCTGCTGTTCTTGGCTGCCGACATCATCGGTGTGGAAGGTCAGTAACCCCTTGGAAGTTCCTGCAGTGATGCGCCCAGCAGTAATGATAGGCTGACCTTCTGCAAAGTTGAAGTCACCAATGAAGTTGCTCTTGTCGTAGATATTGAAATTGCCGGTGGAAGGACTGAAGCGCGTAATGGCCTGTTCTGATATGAGCCAGATGTTTTTTCCATCGCTTGCAGCCGTCTTTATCTGGTCGGCTGTGGACGTAGAGGGAATGAGATAGTTCTGAAAATGGATGGTATCACTGGTCAGTTGTGAAGAGCGTATTTTGCTGATACCACTGCCGAATACACAGACATACCAGCTGTTTCCGTGATGTAGAATATGCATGATGTCATTTCCCTTCAGTCCCCACTCTTCATTTCTGAAGCTATTGGTGTAGTAACGAGGTGATGAGGCGTTGCGCAAGTCGGCTGTAATGAGGCCATTGGTAGATCCTATCAGGAAGATGCCCGGATAAGCTTCACGCAAACACCGTATTTTCGTGTTGGCGGGAAAGCCTTTTACATGATGGAAACGCCAACGCCCTGTAGTGTCTCTCATAGCCATCGAAAGCCCTTGTCCGTAGGAACCCAACAGCAAAGTGCCATCAGTAGCTTGTAGAATGGCGTAAATCGTGTCACTGCGTAGTGACAGCATATCAGAGGCATTGTGTAGGAAATGATCGACATGGTAACTGTCAGCCGTCTGCGGAGTAAGCAGATAGAGACCGTCGCCTTTTGTCCCTATCCAGATTTGCTGTCTCTTGTCTTCATAGATGCAGTATGCCGGACACTTGGTAAATGCAACAGGTGCCGACAACCACTGGCCGTCAGATGACAGGTAGCCTCTCTGCTGCTGATAAAGGCTTAGCGAGCGGTCGGTATACCACTCTACGCCTTTGGAGTCTCGAAGAATGGCTCTGGCCTCTTGTTGTTTGGGGTTATTCCAATGTGTAAATGTTGTCCCGCTGAACGAAATACATTCGGCAGCATGGGTTTGTAGAATCCATAGGTTCCGTTGGTGGTCGACCAAAAACTTGCTGATGTCAGCAGGGTTGTACGACACCTCTTGGCTGCCTCGGAAAAATCGGCAAGTTTGAAGAGTTTGTGTTGTTTCGTCATAATACGACATCACCCCCTGTTCAGGCTTTAATACTACTTGTCCTGTTGCATCCTCCAGGATAAGCTGCGGATTTTTCATGGAACAACCGATGGCGGCTTTCTCTGTTTCAAGCAGCGTCATACTTCCTGCAGACAGGTTGAGAAGGCCCACTCGATGGTCATGTCCGAACGACCAGATACGCTTTTGTGAGTCCTTAAAAAGAAAAACAGAGGTCTCTTTGCTGTGTTGTACAAAGGTGTTGTTGTCGGCATGATAGCTCCAAACCCCTTGGTTGGTAGCCATCAACAGCATATTGTCCAAGGTGGTGACATAATTAACGGTTTCAGGAACTACTCCCGTCATAGTCGCCTTTCCCTTGTCATTGAGGATGGTCACCTGACCGTTCTTGCCTATCAACAGTATAACGGAACCAACAGACTTGACAAAATGGTAAAGCCCTTTGATATGCAGATGGCGAGTCATACAGACAGCTCCTTGGTCTGTAAGGATCCACTCGTCACCTTTCTGATCCTGCGTGATACCAATAATTTGCTGAACCCCTTTTAGCTCGTCTTTGCCGTTAGGCAGGTATCTGCCCCCCTTTTTGTAGTCCTTGTCTATCAGTCTCAAGCATGAATTGTCTTTAAATGTAACCCATGTCACTCCTTTCGCCAAGGGAGTAAGTACCTTTACACGCTTGTCGGCTATGGTCGGCATCTCTGCCAGTACGTCTGTAAACAAGCAGGTTTTGGTATCGAAATAGAATAGTCTGTTCTCTGAGGAAACACACCAAAGGCCATGATCATTCGCACTGCGCTTAATGTTATAGATGCGATTTGAAAAGATGGTGCCCTTGGAGTTTAGAATGGGCTTGAAGGTGTTAAACGTATAGCCATCATAGCGTACCAGGCCATTCCAGGTAGCAAACCAGATAAAACCTGTCTTGTCTTGAACAGCATTGGAGATGTGTGCTTGTAGAAGGCCGTTGTCGGTAGCAAAATTCCTGATGCGGCAGAACTTGTTGCCCCATATCGCCAAACAGGAGACCAATAGGATGGCTGCGATAAGAAAACGTTTCTCCACCTTATTTCGTCTTTAGCCAGAAAATACCTTTGCCATCTATGGTGGCACTGCCCTTTTTCTGTTGTCGTGGAGTGACAGTTCCTGTCTTTTCCCCAATCTCATATAGGCTATAGCCGGTCGACGGTTCTAAGACGACATGCAGAGGACTGGCGTCTTGCTTGTAGTAGACGATTCCTTTCTCGCCGATAAGGGTATAAACGCCTTCTGTTCCCGATTCCACCGGTTTCATCGTGGAGAGAGCAGCGAGGAAAGCCTCGTCCTTAACGGGGATGGCCGTACAGGAACCACCAGCCATCAGCGATGCCCAGCACAGCTCGGGGTGCTTCTGGGCTGAGTAGACAACGGCCTTGTCGGGATATTGTGACTTGTATTCCGATACGGCACGGTAGACATCCTCGAAGCGTGTACTGCCAGTGCGGATCTTACGCTGGTATTGGCGGGGAGCCATATTCACACCACCAGGAGGCGCATATTCGCCCTTGTGATGGTAGAACCACTGTTCGATGTCGATGATATCGACGATTTTTGAGCGGACAGGGTCTTTTAGAATCGCATCCTGCACGTCCTTGTTGACGGCAAGGGCTACCAGTACATGACCGTTCTCCTGCTCCCACTCACCGATGACATCCAGCCAGAACTGCACGAAGTGTAGCGGACCGGTGAACTCCTCGCCTATGCTGTGGATGACGTTTGGTTGACCCTTGAAGGCATCCAGTGACTGCCGGATGTACTGGCGGTGCAGCTGCCGGAGGGTGGCATTCGTGATATCGTAGAACAGGGTGGCGGTAAAGATACGCTTGTCGCCGGTGAAGTTGACGGGTTCAAGGAAGGGTGTACCGTTGATGTTGTTGGCCGTGCGCCACGGACAGTCTACCCAGTGGGCACCGGCCTCCAGGATATTGTGCTGGAAATAGTGCTGGTTCTTGAGTATGATGCCGATGGATTCTGTCTTTTTTGCAAACTGCTGCAGGCGATAGTAGTACCATTTGTTGAGTTTCGTCAGGTCGTACTTCGTCATACCATCCCAGGCCAATTCGTTGTTAAGCGTTGAGCCATGAGTCATACCGGTGCGCGCGAAAGGCTGTTCAAAGAAGGGTGCCCAGGCATCCCCGTCTTTTCGACGGATGCGCTCATGGTCATCACGGCGACGGTCAGTCCACAGGCCGTAGTTCTGACTGAACAGCATCGTATGTTTGCGCTGCATCTCTGCTACGACACTGTCTATACGGTCGGTCAGCCCCTTTCCCTCCTGACCCGGCACGAAGCGGGTCAGCGCATACTTTGCCTGTGGCAGGAAAGCATCGTGGGTGCGCCCGTTCCACCAGGGGGTCTGGTGCTTGCCTCCGGCGAGCACGATGCCGTCTTTGGTGAGCCATCCGTTAACAAGGGCGTAGACGGCTTTCGTCTCTTTCGTTGCTTTGGCAGGAGAATAGGTGAAGGGCTTGACGGGTGTGATATCCCCAGTAAATACGGCAGAGTCTATCCACATCTGCATGGTGGTACGAGGCAGCAGTGCCGCTTCTGCCATCCGCATGGCCTCTTCGATGGTTGGTGAACTGCTGGCATTGGTAGGTCGGTCGTAGATGCGGCACTGTTGGGAGACATCACGCCCCAGACGTGTCTTCAGCTGCTCGGCAAAGAGCGAGTAGGGCTTGACGTGTTCGTTCATCTGTGTATAGTCGCCATTGCCCTGTATCTGTCCCCAGCAGCCATGGGAGATGTTACGGTTCAGCGTGTCGGGGGAATAGCAGAACAGCCCGGAGGCAGTAGACTGCCACAGGGTACTGTTGGCCGTGCTCCAGCCGGCACCGAATTTCTCCAGTTCCCAGTTTTTGAAGACGAGGTCATTACCGTCGACATTCACGATGTCGAACAGGATACCGGGTGCCCATGAGGAGATGGCCCCGCTGGGACCGAACGACTCCAGGCTCTCACACTGTACGAAAGCGTTGGGGCCAGGTGCAGTATGTCCTACGGCGAAGTCGTTGATGCCATGTTCAGAATAGCAACGCTGGAAAAGCACCATTTCACCGAGCGTGAGGAAGGTTCTGCGGCGCAGTCCGCCGATTTCCGAGATGGGACTTAGCGACTGGCAGTCCTCGACGGTCACCTGTCGGGCTGATTTCTGTACCACAACGGCAGAGCCGGCAAAGTGACGGAAGTTCACCATGCGTACCCAGCAGTTTTCTGCATCTGCCATGTAGACACCGTTCCAGCAGTGACTTTCATCCATTGGCAGGGAAGTGTCGTAGTCTGATACGAGTGTCAGGTTCTCTACTCCACACTCGCTAATGAGTCCCTTCTGTTCACAGACCATTGCCTTGGCACCGCCCCAGCGGGCTTCTATGCTACAGGTGATGGGGGCATCGAGTGTAACCTCTGTTCCGTTGACGGCCGTAATGCGCCGATTCCATCGGAGGTCGATGTCGCCTGCATGCCAAGCCCAGTAGCCCATGCGCTTGCCTCCACCAAACGACTGACAGTCGAGTGACGCTATCCATTCCTGTGTGGAGGGTCGCCAGATGATGAGGCGCGCACCCGGACGGAGGGTGGCGTTACCGTCTTGTATGGAACAGGTCAGGGACCCCGGTTTGACATCCGATACGGTGAATGTGTCCGTCACGGCAACATCGTGTGTACCTTCTATATATAGGAGGGCACCACGGTCGTAGCCTGTCTTTCGGATAATGGTCTTGTCACGGCCACTGCCGCGCAGCACGACACCATTGGTATGGATGCGCAGCGGCTCACTGACAGTAAAGGTGCCCTCGCCCAGCAGCACCGCACCGCGCAGCCCCGTCAGCTTGTCGGGTTTCTGCCGGCTGACGTAGTCGATGGCCTGCTGAATAAGTGCGGCATCGTCCTGGCCGGTGGGTAGGACATAAGTGGCTGTTTTAACTGATGGAATGGGCTGTTCTGAGCGTTGATACCCACAATAGGAATAATCCATCGGCACAGTCTGAGCACGGGCAGTGCCAATGAGAAATGAGAAATGAGAAATGAGAAATGCCCAAAGCAGGGTTCTCACTCTTGTGGCAATATACATATTATCTGATCGCATCATTTCTTCATTTTTCATTTTCATTTCTCATTCCTCATTTCTCATTTCTCATTTAGAATGCTCTGCATTCCTTTTCATCCACGCTTCGCGTTCCTTTTTCAGGTCGTAGCCACGGGCAGAGAGCCAGTTGTTGGTGCGCCCGCGATACTTGTCGAACCAAAAGTGCTTGCCTTTCGAGTCTGCCGCATCCATTGCATATTCGCGAGCCTCACGGAGCCAGACGAGAATCTGTGCTTTCTCCTCTTCCTTGAGGCTTGGAATCATGTCTAACTGTGCCTGATAGTCGCGCTTCAGTCGTCCGTATGTCATACCGTCCTTCACAGCATCAATCTGCTCTTCGTTCAGATAGAGTGCCAGGGCCGAGGCCAGTTCGAAGTGATGCTTGTAGAGTTCGGCATAGAGGGCATCCTGCTGCGTCTTTTTGTCATACTTCGCATGGATGTCGTTCAGCAGGAAGTAGCGGTTGGCAATGATGTTACGCACATTTTCTGCCTTTTGGGCATCAGTCAATTGCAGCCCATCGACAATCTTCTGGGCGCGCCCCTTAATGGTCTCTACGTACTGAGGGTCTTGCCCTTCAGTCTTCAGAGCAACTTGGGCGCTTGCTGTTATGGTAAACAGCGAAATTATCGCTGTGTACAGAACCTTTATGGTCGCTGTGTACAGAACCTTTCTCATAGCTTACATCAGTTTGCCTTTCGCGGCCAGCGTGTCATAGTTGTTGTTCAGGTTGCGCCAGTCAATCTTGGTTTTCGGAGAGATACCGTTGATATACTTCTCGATATTGGTATAGCCGTCACCATTGATGTCGCCATTGGCATCCGAGGCATCGGCGGGATTCAGGCCGTTTTCTTTCTCCCACGCATCGGGCATGCCATCGCCATCGCTGTCTTCCCATGGCTCCCACTCCTTGTATTCGGGATAGCCGCCCATCTGTCGCGGGTCAGTGATGATGCCCTGCTTGTAAGAGTCCTGGGGCAGTCGGCGGTATTTGAAGAATCCCTGTTCGTTCTGTGACTTCTGGTGCAATCCCCACATATCACCATAGGGATGTTGAGCGACCTTGGTTTTCTTCTCTATCTTTTCCAGTTCTTTTTCGTAGTTGGGCACGTAGTATGCCACGCCCGTCCGCACCTCTTCGCAAATGCGCTGGTCAACGATGTCGCGGCAGGGAATGGTGGCACCGACATTGGAGAGCACCCAGTCGAAGGCCTCTTCCGCACCCATGATGGTGACCGGTGGCATGGCAAATGGCTCGTTAGAGCGCATGAGTGCCAGCTCGGTCTCGTCCATCTCACCATCCTTGTCAGCAGTCTGGATACCACCCATCCAATTGTCTTTTGTGATTTCCGGATAGCCTTCCATGATGTTTCCCACAGCATAGACACGTCCGAACTGCTTGAAGGAGAACAGTCCCTGTGAGCGGCTCTCCGACTTGATGATGCGGTGTCCGACAGGTGTGTTCTTGGGTGTCAGGGGGCCGGGCTTATAGTAGTTGTTGATGAAGTTCGACATTGTGGTAAACTCGCCGCCGTCGGCTGTACGGTGTACCCAGTTGTAGATGATGTTATTGATAAAGTTGAACACACCACCCCAGCCAATTGACGGGTTGCGGCCTGTATTGTCGGCCCACAGGTTACGCATGAAAGTGGTGTTCTCGCCGCCGATGGTCGAACCAAAAGCATGGTTCCAGGTATCGAGTGCCTTTGCTGAGATGGTGTTCTGAATGGTCACGTTGACAGTCGGTTCCTTACGATTGGGCTTTCCGTCGTGCATGTCGAACATGTGACGATAGAATGAGATGTTCTCGTCCAGTCCCCACTCACACGAACAGTGGTCAATCATGATGTTTCCCACGGGGTTGCCGCCAAACGAATCTTCGCGGTTGGTGACCAGTGTCTCACCACGGCGGAAACGCATGTGGCGCACGATGACATCGTGGGTGTCTACCTGGAACGACTCACCGGCAATGATGACACCGTCGCCCGGTGCCGTCTGACCGGCAATCGTGATATAGGGAGCACGCACATAGATGGGCGATTTCAGACGGATGATTCCTGATACATTGAACACCACGATACGGGCACCACCCTGCTCACAGGCCCACCGGAACGAGCCGGGACCGTCGTCATTCAGATTGGTAACGGTAAGAACCTTGCCGCCACGGCCACCAAAAGTGTACATGCCGCCACCCTCTGCACCAGGGAAGGCGGGAATCTTGGCTTGCCGCAAGTCGTATGGACGGGCAGCCCAGGGCACGTATGGGCGGCCCTCTTTAGCTTCTTTGATGACGATGGGGAAGGCCACTTCCCAAGCGGAGTCGGCATGTGCCTTCCACTGTGCTTTCTGTTCAGCGATGAGTTTCTTGGCCTCGTCGGTGAGGTCGGGGTACTGTGCGCTGGCTGTCATCGTGGCGACAACAACCGTCGCGGTCATCATAATTTTTTTCATACCGATATGTTTTTAGTTAACTATTTGTTAATTTAGACGCTTCAGAGGGGCTGATGTCGCCAGAATAAACGTTTTTTAAGCATTATATTTGGCTATTTGCCGACTTCTTTGTAACTTTGTCGGCACTATGAACAGACTTAGCTTATTGCTCATCACGGCATGGCCGCTGACAGTAGCTGCCCAGGATACCACCAAGGTGCGTGAACAACAGCTGCAAGAGGTTATTGTCAGTGCCAATACTGCCCAGCGTCGCATCGGTTCCGTACAGATTGGTGCCGAACAGATACAGGTGAAGGAACTCAGTGCTATGCCGGCCCTTTTCGGAGAGGTCGACGTGATGCGCTCCCTGCAGCTGTTGCCAGGTGTCAAGTCGGAGAGTGATGCATCGAGCAGCTTCCAGGTGCGTGGCGGTACCTCGTCGCAGAACACCATTCTCTATGATGAGGCTCCTGTATACAATGTCGGTCATCTGGCTGGTCTCTTCTCTGCCTTCAACGACAACGCACTGGCCACGGCGACACTTTACAAGGGCTTGATTCCGGCACAGTATGGTGGTGCCTCTGCTGCCGTGCTCGACATTGTCAGCCGTACTGGGCGTACCGACCGCTGGGGAGGGAATGTCAGTATTGGACTGCTGGCGGCGAAGGCATCCGTGGAAGGTCCGATTGTCAAGGACAAGTTGGGCATTCTCTTCAATGCGCGCCGTTCCTATGCCGACCTCTTTCTGAAACTCTCCGACAAGTATCGTGACAACTCGCTATATTTCTATGATGGCAACCTCAAGATCGACTATAAGGTGAATGAGCGCAACCAGCTCTATCTGTCGGCCTTCGCCAGTTTCGACAAGACGGCACTGTCGGATATGGTGGATATCCGCTGGACCAATCTGGCAGGCAGCCTCTCCTGGGTACACCGCTTCCGTGGCCAGTCGGTATCACAGACCACCCTGTTCGCCTCTTCCTATAAGACCGACAACGGCATCCACCTGCTGGGTATCAACGTGTCGTACCTGGGACATATCCGTCATATAGGACTGCGCCAGAACTTCCGTCTCGTGCTGGGACGCCATGAGCTGAATGCTGGCTTACAGACACAGCTGGTTGACGTGAAATCAGCAGAGTGGACGCGCATGGTTAACCACGAGAAGGAGCAGCGCAAAGGCTGGGACAACAGTGCTTGGCTCAACTGGCAGTGGAATGTCAACAAGCAATGGGCGTTCTCCGCCGGACTGCGGCTGACGGCCTTCTCGGCGTTGGGCGGCCCCTATTATTATGACATTGACGAACAGGGTAACATCACCTGGTTGCACAAGCGAAAGGAGTACCGTCCTGTGAAGACGCACGTTACCCTTGAACCCCGTCTGAGCATGGTATGGAAGGCATCACCCACACTGAGCGTGAAGGCGGGCTATAGCCGTACCGCACAGAACATCCATGCGCTGCGCAACCAGAGCACGTCGACACCCTTCGACCGCTATACCATCAGCACCAACATCGTGAAACCACAGGTGGCCGACCAGGTGAGCCTTGGCGTGTTTGCCATGACTCCCTCGCAGGACTATGACTTCTCGGTAGAAGGCTATTACCGTCACGTCAACCATGTGCTGGACTATCGCGACGGCATCAGCTTCAGCTCTGCCATCGAGATAGAACGTCTGGTGCTGGCCGGTGAGGGTAGGGGATATGGTGCAGAGTTCTGTGCCCGTAAGAATACGGGTCGCCTCACAGGATGGGTCAGCTATACCCTGTCGTGGTCGCAGACACGTATCGACGGTATCAGCCAGGGACAATGGTATGATGCCAATAACGACCGTCGCCACGACATCAATATCGCTGCCACCTTCCGGCTGAATCCGGCATGGACGCTCAGTGCCACCTGGGTGTTCAACAGCGGACAGGCCTTTACGGCACCCAGTGCGAAATACCAGATGGTAGACAACTACATCTATTACTATGCAGAGCGTAACGGCTACCGTGCCCCCGACTACCACCGGCTGGATGTCAGTGCCACGTGGTCGAAGAAGATCTGGAACGGACGGCTGACCCGTGAGTGGAGTTTTGGCATCTATAATCTCTACAACCGCTACAATCCCTACCTCATCCGCTTCGAGGACAGCCAGTATGGCAGGGGTACCCGCGCTAAACAGTTCAGCCTTTTCGGCATTGTGCCCTCAGTGGCGTTTAACCTGAAATTCTGATAACGGCAAAGCAGTATATGAGATATGGACATAAGGATATATAATAAGGTACGCATCCATGCCAAACAGTTTCTTTGCTTGGGCATGCTGGTCTTTCTGACCGCTTCTTGTGAAAAGGATATCGACGTAGACTACCGTCAGGTGAATCCGCTTTATGTGGCCGAAGCCACGGTAACGCCGAGCGGTACCAACGTATGGCTGCGCACCACACAGGCCGTTACCGACAACTCCAGAGACGGGCATGGCGTGTCGGGTGCCACCATCACCCTGTCGGAGGTGATGCCCAACGGCAATCTTGACCAGCTGGCCACGCTGCAGCACAAGAGAGACGGTCACTACACCGCCAATATCAAGGGAGTGCCTGGCACTACCTATTTCATTGATATCAACCTTGACGGCACGCACTATACCTCTTCGTCAACCATGCAGGAGGCTCCCGTCATCAATAGTTTCCGCTTTGTTTGGCAGAAGGTGGTGTCCGAGCGTATGCTCTTTGCTGAACTGAAGGTACAGGATGCACCCAATAAGGCCAGCTTCTACTTTATGCATATCTATCGCAACAATGTGGGCTACCGCTGGGCAGTGATGAGCGATGAGAACAATCCCAACGGTGAACTGCAACAGCTGTTCCAGTGTACCACGGAGCGTGACATGAACGATAACGAGGAGGATGCCCTGAAGGATGGCGACCTGATTCATCTGGAGGTGAGGGCCATCGACCGTCTTTCCTACAACTACCTGTACTCCATGCAGGTGATGAGCAATAGCGGTACCAACCCCATTGCGAACTTTACGAATGGCTGTCTGGGCTATTTCTCTGCTTACAGCGATGTCATGCTGAACAAGGTGTTCTACCGTGCAGAGGTAGAAGAAGACAAGTAGTCGGCGGTGTGGGCTGCCCGCCTTGACGAATCAAAGTCTGTCGAGTGTTACCACGGCCGTCACCGGCTGGCCGTCGACATCAAAGTCGTATTCTGCCACCACCTGTCGTGCCGTAAACGACAGGATGCGCCATAGCAGCGTGCGCTCCTGGCCGCCAATGTCGGAACTGACAATCTTGATGACGGCACTACCGGCCTGATAGGTACCTTTCAGGGCACCGTAGACGGGAACATAGACAGTGTTGCCTTCCTCGTCCTTCACGGGATTGCCTTCGTCATCGAGCAATGGCTCGTAAGTGTCCAGATAGGTAATGGCACAGCAGCCGTCGGTACCGAAGATTACCTGTTCGTAGTCGAAGCCGACACCCATCGCAGCATCCCCCTTCAGGGTATAGGAGAAAGCCCATGTGCCCGGCAGGATACTCGCCACCACCTCATCGTTGCCGTCATCCAGTTTGTCGCAGCCCGACAGTAGTGTGCAGCACAACAAGAGTGCTATTACGTAGCAATACTTTTTCATATCGGCTGCAAAGATAACCTTATTTTTTCTAAACTCCAAGAAAAGGGGGATAAAAAATACAGGCACACCGTTGATGGTGCGCCTGCATTGCTATTTGGTTGTAGCCTGATTAGAGGATGATAGTCTGCTTCTCAACCACAATCTTACCAATCTCAATCTTAGAGATAACCATGCCCTTCTTAACCTGGAAGACAATGTAGCCGGTACCGTTTTCAGCGGGAGTTACACTGTTTACGACAATCTGAGCACCAGAGGGGATAACGGTCTCACCAGAAACAGCCTCAACACCACCGATGGTAGCAGTAGCACGAACGCCCTGTCCTTCACTGCTTGTGCCATCGCCAATAGCCCATACTATATTCTGGCTGTCTTCAGCAGCTTCGGTAGCATCGTAGGTAATCACGACAACAGAACCCTCTTCCAGTCCGTCGATAGCCATCTCACGGTTGTTGGGGCACTTCAGGCCACCTTCGACAATATTATTGTTGATGCGGTCACTGCGACGCCATACGTGGCACACCTCAGGCAGTACGCTGCCTTCAGCCCATGTATAGCCCTTATAGTCCTGGCGCTTGCTGTCGGTCTTATCGGCCTTCTCCCAGCCATAGAATGCCTGGCCTTTAGCGGCACTGCCATTCAGGTTGTCGGGATTCTGACCTGCAGCAGCTACGGCAGCGAAGTCATAGGTAAACTCTGCCTTGAACACGTCAACATCGACTTCCACCGTGGGGGGATCTGTCAAGCCAGAACCGGCAGGGTTGTCTGGCACACCATTACAAGAGGAGAGTGTGAAGGCGCATGACAGCATGAGCGCAGCACCAAAAAAGAAACTAATTTTTTTCATACTTGTTTGTTTTAGTTTAAATATTAAAGAAAATTGCTAGTTATATCTTGTTTTCTGTCGTCATTCACCGTGCAAAGATAGAAAGAAAAAACCGAACGCCAAAATAAAACACGTAAAAATTTTGCTTTTCGTACGATTTACATTACCTTTGTAGCCAAAATGTAAAAGATGAACGAAGATTTTGACATACGGCAGGAGCAGTATGGCTCTGCAGAGAAAGACTTTGAGAACGCCTTGCGACCGTTGGCATTCCACGATTTCAGCGGACAGCAACAGGTGGTAGAAAACCTGGAGGTGTTCGTTGAGGCTGCCAAATATCGCGGCGAGCCACTCGACCACGTGTTGTTGCATGGCCCTCCCGGATTGGGAAAGACCACGCTGTCGAATATCATTGCCAACGAGCTGGGGGTAGGCTTCAAGATCACCTCCGGTCCGGTGCTCGACAAGCCGGGTGACCTGGCTGGCATCCTGACCTCGCTGGAGAAGAACGACGTGCTGTTTATCGACGAGATACACCGTTTGTCGCCCGTTGTCGAGGAATATCTCTATTCGGCGATGGAGGACTACCGTATTGACATCATGATCGACAAAGGTCCGTCGGCACGCTCCATACAGATTGACCTGAACCCGTTTACGCTGGTGGGAGCCACCACACGTAGCGGACTGTTGACGGCTCCCCTTCGGGCACGCTTCGGCATCAACATGCACCTGCAGTATTACGACCCGGAGACGCTGCAGAAAATCATCGAGCGGTCGGCCTCTATCCTGCGCGTACCTATTACTACTGATGCCTCGGCAGAGATAGCACGCCGTTCACGTGGTACGCCCCGTATTGCCAATGCGCTGCTCAGAAGAGTGCGCGACTTTGCCCAGGTAAAGGGGTCGGGACGCATCGATACCAGTATCACCAAGATTGCACTGACGGCTTTGAACATCGACCAGTACGGACTGGACGAGATTGACAACCGCATTCTGCTGACCATCATCGACAAGTTCCGTGGCGGGCCGGTGGGTGTCACCACCATTGCCACTGCTATCGGCGAGGATTCCGGCACCTTGGAGGAGGTTTATGAGCCGTTCCTCATCATGGAGGGTTTCATCAAGCGCACCCCACGCGGGCGCATGGCGACCGAGCTGGCCTACAAGCACTTCGGGCGCAACCCGTATGCCGGAAATATCATGGAACCGACACTCTTTGAGTGAAAGGGTCCATCCAAGCCCTCCCCAAGGGAGGGATGTTTAAATAGTTTAAGACGCAATGAAATAAGATGATATAATGGGGAACAATACGAAATCAGGTAATCCACATGCCTCCCTTGGCGAGGGCTTGGGTAGGCCCACAGGAATATTTGTTGGGAGCTTTAATCCCTTCACCATTGGCCACGACTCCATCGTGCGCCGGGCGTTGCCACTCTTCGACCGTCTGGTCATCGGTGTGGTGGGCGACCAGGTGCATAAGCCTGATATGCCATCGGCAGAAGAACGCATGGCAGCCATCAGCAGCCTCTATCTCGATGAGCCACGCATAGAGGTGAAGACCTATTATGGGTTGGCCGTAGAATTTGCGAAGGCAGAAAACGCCCATTTCATCGTGAAAGGCGTGCGTAGCGTCAAGGACTTTGAGTATGAACGCGAACAAGCTGACATTAACCGCCAGATAGCAGGTGTCGAGACCATCCTGCTCTATGCAGAGCCACAACTTTCGTCGGTTTCATCGACATTGGTGCGCGAGTTGCAGCACTTCGGAGGGGATGTCAGTGCCTTTCTGCCGAAACGGTAATAACCTCGAAACATCGAATCATCGAAGCATCGAAACCTCGAAAAAAAATGATAACATATTCAACCGAAAACGTCAAGTTTCCCAACATCAAGCGGCGTGAGACCACGGCATGGATTCGCCGCGTGGCCGCCACCTACGGTAAGAAGGTGGGCGAGGTGGGCTACCTGTTTTGTGACGACGAGCACATCCTCGATGTCAACCGCGAATATTTAGGACATGACTATTATACCGACATCATCACCTTCGACTATTGCGAAGGAGAGGTGCTGAACGGCGACCTGGTCATCTCGTTGGATACCGTGCGCTCGAATGCCGACCTCTTTAAGAAGGACTACGACGAAGAGCTGCACCGTGTCATCATCCACGGCATCCTGCACCTGTGCGGCCAGAACGACAAAGGTCCCGGCGAGCGCGAACAGATGGAAGCTGCCGAGAATGCGGCGTTGGCCCTGTTGGCAGCCCAGAACCCTAAACCCTCCATAAGATGAAACAATCCGTATTCCTTTTCAGCCTGAGCGTCACGCTCCTTTTCTTCATGGCCTGCGAAGGGAGGAAGCCCACTGTGAGGCAGTTGCCGAATCAGGGTGATACGCCCTATCAGCAGGACACTATACTGGTCACTTACGCCACCAATCCTGAGCGGGCTTTGACCTTGCTCGACTCAGCGGTGTTGCTGGGTAATATCAGCGAATTCCGCGGACAGTGCATCCGTGCCAGGATTTATAGCAAGTCGCTCGTGGAGCAACGCCAGGACTCTGCTATCCTCATCTGCAAGGAACTGCTCCGTCACGACTCCGTGCGCAAGGAACCTGCGGAACAGGAGAATATCCTTGACCTGCTCATAGCCATCAGCCGTGCCAAGCCCGACTACGAGGAATATATGCACTGGGCCACCCAGAAGGCCGAACTCTGTCAGCAGCAAGGGCAGGAGACCGAACGTTGGCGCAGCGAAGCCGAAGTAGGTTTTCTGATGACGCATCTGGGACAGGAGAACGAAGGCCTTGCCAAGCTCGACGAGGCCATCAGCCACCTCGATGCTCCCGGCAGTATCGACCGTATGGATGCCTTCATTGTGGCCGTGAAGCGTAAGATCAATGCGCTCAACGGACTGCAACGCTACAGCGAGGTCATCCCATTGGGACAACGCATCCTCAATCGCTTGGACCATTTCGAGAGTCATATCAAGGACTATGCCGAGGACAGCTACCGTCTGTCGTGGAGCGACCATCCTAATGACCGCGACCGCTATCTGGACTTCAGCCGTGCTCAGGCCTGGGGTTTTATGGCTACAGCATATAGCCACACCAAGAATCCTCCGAAGGGCGAGGAGAGCAGTTACCTCAGTCTGGCGAAGAAATACCTCTCTCTCTTTGACAACAGCGGCTACGGCAAGACCTTCTCCGCCCGCCGCATGATTGCCCCCACGCAGATGGCACTGGGCATGTACGACGAAGCACTGGTTACCTACGACGAACTGGAGCGTCGCATGGCGGCCGACACGCTCAACGAGGACTATGCCATCATCCTCCGTTCACGTGCCATCGCAGCCCGTGACAAGGGAAATTTTGCTGAGGCTCTTGGCTATCAGACCCGCTACGCCGACCTTTTGAAGGCTGTCAGCGACAGCCTGCACCGCAGCGAGGCCCATGATTATGCCGCCCGCTATCATGCCCAGGAGCAGCAGTTGGAGATTCAGGAAAAGCAGGCCGAGGCCGAACAATTCCGCATCGTCAGCCTGGCCGTGGCCGTCGTCGCCTTGCTGGCCATCGCCTTCGCCATCTATTTCTTCCGCCAGAAACGCATCGTCACTGAGAAGAACCGCGCCCTGGTCCGCCTGATTAACGAGCAGCAGGCACCCAAGGACGTGCCATCTGCTCCTGACAACCAATTCTCCGTTTTCAACGACATCGATGCCGCCATCCGCAGCGAACGGCTCTATACCAACATCGGTCTGCAGCGTCAGGACATCTGCGACCGTTTCAACATCAGCCGTCATGCCCTCAACGACCTGCTGGCCGAACACACCGGTGGACTCTCTTTCCCGCAGTATGTCAACAAGATCCGTTTGGAGGAAGCGCTCCGTATGCTCCACGATGAACCCCAAAAGACCATATCGGCCATCGCCACCGAAGTAGGCTTCTCTTCCTCCAACCTGCGCGAACAATTCAAGCGACAATATGGTATCACCCCCGCTGATTATCGTCAGAATCTGTAACGAAAAGGATGCCTGACAACTATCAGAATTTGCAAAATACTACCAAAATTTACAAAAAACACTGTTGTTGATGCACGCATTTGGGACATGTCCCAAATGCGTGCATACGATTTCTTTTAAATCATTGGTTTTTTGCTTAATTTTGCAAAAGAAATCAAAACTCCAATGGACAAAGATCTCTTTAAAACCATCGACACCATTATCCGCAAGGAGCGTCTTTACGCAAAAATGCATCTGATGCGTGAGGACATCACGAAGCACTTCGATATTGGCCGTCACCATCTGAACGACCAACTCAACGCCTTTGCCGATGGCATGAGTTTCCCTCAGTACATCAACTCCATCCGCCTGGAGGTGGCTTACGACCTGCTGACGAACCATCTTGAGATGACCATTGGCGATATCGCTCGGGAGGTGGGTTTCACCGCTCCTAATCTGCGTGAACAATTCAAGCACTGCTATGGCATCACCCCTGCCCAATACCGCGCCGGCCTCGCCGCCACCGATGACGACGAATAAATATGTACGCACAACAGAGTTTACAAGACACGCTCTTCCTGATGTTCTACGGTGCCGTAGCCATATTGGCTCTGGTATCGGGACTATATCTGTGGCTGCGACACAGCAATGCCATTGCGCCAGACATCACACCACCAACGGCATTGCGCCGATGGACGGCAGCCTTCTTCATCACGGCGGCACTGAGTCACGTATGGTGGTATGTGCTGGGCATCTATTGGCTGACGGATGACCGCCTGGTGCGCAATATCACGGCTGTTACACTCGACCATATCACCCTAGTACCACTTGTGATAGCCCTTCTGTTACGCATGTTGCAAGACCGCCAGCGTCCCCTCTGGCCATGGGTCGTGTCGCAAGTGCCCATCCTCGTGGTCGCTGCCGTGGGCATTGTCCGGCACGATGAGTTCTATGGCTTCGACCTGACAACATACTGGCAGATAGCCGTCATGATTCTTTTTGTCTTGTATTACCTCCACGCATTGAAAGAGTACGGCCGTTGGCTGCGCGAGAACTATGCCGACCTCGAGCACAAGGAAGTATGGAAGAGCCTGCTGTTCATGGCCGCTCTGTTTGTCATCTATGAGGTGTATTTCACCAATCCGGGCGAAATGGCAAAAGAATATTTGGCTCAGATAGAGACGCTCGCCATCATGGTCTTCCTGATCTGGCGCATCGAGACCCTACAGCAGCTGGACGACAAGATGGCCGAGACCAGCCAGGAGGATGAAGCGGCCCCCGTTGGTATGCCATCTGCCATCAACTTCCAACAAGAACTGGAAACATGCTGCGAGGCCCGACAACTCTACCTGCTGCCCGACATCACCCTGCAGCAGCTTGCCGCGGCCATCGGCACCAACCGCACCTATCTGGGCAACTATTTCGCCCAGCAAGGTATCACATACAATGCCTATATCAACCGCTTGCGCATCCAACATTTTATGCGGATTTATCGGGAAAATGTCAGTTCGGATTCTTCCGTCACCGCTACAGAACTTGCCAGGCGGAGCGGATTCCGAAGCTACACCACCTTCTCCGCGGCCTTCAAGCAGCTCAACGACCAGACCGTCGCGGCATGGATGAAGGAACAAATAATATAATGGAATAAGACTTATGGAAGAAAAAGTTATCAATATAGTCAATGAGGCACGCTGGACAGACGGCCTGCGGGTGAGAAACCGATTGGAGGACATCACCTATGACCCCATGCGCAGCCAGGAAGAGTTCGTCATGAGGATGATGCGTGAGAACAGCCAGACGGAATACGGACAGGTACACAACTTCAAGGGCATCCGCACGCTGGATGACTTCAAGCGCTACATACCGCTGACATCGTATGCCGACTACACCGGCTATATCGAGCGGATAGCCGCTGGCGAGCGCAATATCCTGACGGCCTATATGACAGAGCATATCTCCACCATGGACGGTTTCATGGGACTGCCGCAGTCGCGCTGGGGCGTGCAGGCGAGTTACGACTACAGCTTCTGCTCGGGATTCTATATTGTCGGCAACAACGGTTTCCTGACGGACGGCATGACGCTGAACCTGGTAGACAACAGCGTTGAGCGGCTGGCATCGGGAGTCACCGTGGGCAACCTGCTGGGACGGCTGTTGCTGAAAAGGGAGTTCAACAACGACCAGGTGTACGTCATACCCATCGACGTGACGAATTGGCCCCAGACGACGGACATGCTCTATCTGCAGGCACTCTTTACCCTGAAACAGAGAGACATTTCCCTGGCCATCTGCGAGCATTATGGAAGCATGGTGGAGCTGCTGCGCTACATCGAGAAGCATTGGCCGACACTGGTCGACGCCATTGAACGCGGCAATCCTCATATCAAGCCCGACCCGGAAAGGGCAAATGCCATTCGCGAAATCATGGAAACACACTGCATTGGTACGCAAATGCTGCCACAGCTGTGGCCCGGACTGCGCTGCTTCATGGTACACGACATCGACCGCCTCGGTGCTGGCTTTGAGCTGTTGCGAACCTATTGTGGCAGCAACGTCCATTTCATTTTCACGGGTATCGTCTCGCCTGAGGGCACATTCTCTACCGCACTCAACATCGACGACCCGCAGACAGTACTTATACCCGACAGCGTGTTCTACGAATTCAAGCCCAAGGAAGCCAACAACTATCTCACCCTCCTCACCATGGACCAGCTGGAGATAGGCCACAGCTACGAACTGGTCGTCACCACGCTCTCAGGCCTCTATCGCTACAAGACGCAAAAGACCGTTCTCGTCGTCGGCCGCTACCACGACACGCCCACCGTCATCATTGATAAAGGATAATAGAAAAACATAGGATTAATAATGTATCAAGGTAAAAAGATTATTCAGCCACCCTATTTAAAGGCAGGTGACAAGGTTGCCCTTGTTTCTCCTGCCTATTGGGTGCCCCAGGAAGCCATCCAACAGGCTGCAGAAACCATCAAGAGCTGGGGACTGCAGCCTGTTGTGGGGCCTCACACCAACAGTTTGAATGTCAATGCCTACGCAGGAACGGCCGATGAGCGCGCTGCCGATTTGTTGTGGGCACTTGAAGACGACAGCATCAAGGCCATCATCTGTTCGCGAGGCGGCTATGGCTCCATTCACCTGCTGAACCGCATCCCTGTCGAGACCTATCAGCAACATTCCAAATGGCTCATCGGTCATGGCGACATCACCATGTTGCTCTATGCCATAGCCTACGCTGGCATCATGTGTGTCCATGGTCCTATGGCCTACCAGATAGCCAGCAGTCAGGAACCAGCCACCAGCATTACCCGTAACATCTTGTTTGGCACGCTGCCACAGTATAAGATACCTGGCCATCCCTATAATCGGAGTGGTCATGCAGAGGGAATTCTCGTAGGTGGTAACCTCTCCAGCTATTCTACCGTGGCAGGCACAAAGATTCATCTGGCCTCCAAACACGACATCATCCTCTTTATCGAAGAGGTCGAAGAGTCGCTGCACGATATCGACCGTCTGTTCTATATGCTCCGTCTGCAGTACGACTTCGACAGAGTCAAGGGCATCATCTTTGGCACCTTCAGTTCTATCAGGTACGACCTGCAATATGGCAGTGTCGAACAGATGCTCATCGCCCATCTCCACGACTACGACATCCCCGTCTGCTGCGGTTTCCCCGTAGGCAGCAACAGTTGCATCCCCCTCATCGAGGGTGCCCCCTGCTCCCTCGATGTCACAACCGACCACGCCATGTTGACTTTCAATATCAAGGGTGACGTAGAACCCTATGACGTCAATATTGACAATTCGAAACTCATGAAGGAAAAGCAACTATAACTGCTGCCCGCCAAGACCCGTTCTATAAAAGAGCTGAGTGGCCTCCTCACGAGACGGAGGGGGCCACTCAGTAAAGTAGAAGCAACGAAGGGATTACTCTTCGTTTTTTGTCCTGCGGCATCAGAAGCCACCGCCAGGGATGAACTACAGACCGGGAATGGTCATGCCGGGAGCCATAGCACCGCCGATATCACCGCTACCACTGGGGATGAGTTCATCCTCGCCAAGTCCGGTGACACCTACTTGCGACACGCAGAGCATCTGTGACTGCTGTATCTTCACCACGTCCATCGTGGGCTGCATATATTCTTTCTTCTTCATAGTTATGTCCTCCTATTACTTTACGATTACCTTGAGCTTTGCTCGAGCTCGTTCCCGTTCGGAAGAATTCGAGCATGCTCGATTCTTCTCTCACTTAATCACGACCTTTTTACCGTTCACGATGTACACACCCTTCTTCAACATTGAACGTTGAACATTGAACATTGAACGTTCCACGCGGCGGCCCTGCAGGTCGTAGACAGAATGTTCCATGTTCAATGTTCCATGTTCAATGTTCTCGATGCCAGTGGTCTCGCCATCGCCCAGGTCGAGGCTGAAGCTGCGTGCGCCTGCGGCATCGCCCTTCAGCTTGAAGTAGGCGCGGAAGCCCTTCATGTTGCCTGGCAGCGTCTCAGGATAGAGCAGTGTGTTGCCCGTGCCGAGGAAGAGAATCTCCTTCGTGTCGCCCGTAACCTCTGTCAGTCCCAGTGTGGGTACGAAGTCCACAGCGGTAGTCTCGACGGTCACGGCAGTCTTGCTGACCTCTGCAGCGGCGAAAGGCATGGTGGCCAAGGCGACGGCCGCCGGTGTGACCTTCACGAGGTATGGCGTGCCTGCCTTCATGCTGGTGGCATCACCGAAGGTGAGGGTCAGGGTACCGCCGTCGAACGACGAACTGGTGAGTTCCTTCACGGTCATGCTGCCGCTCATCAGGGCGAGCTTGGCGTTGATGGCGGTCAGCGTGGCAGCCTCGACGTTGAACGGCAGTGCCAGCGTGTTCCAGCCACCAGCCTGTAGCGTGCGGGTCAGGGTGACATCAGCCTCATAGCCGTCCCACTCTTCGAGCGTAGCGGTGTTGTCGGTCTCTTCGCTCAGAGCCAGCTCGGTGTCATATACCACGCCCACCTCTACGTCATAGCCGGGCATTGCGAAGGTCCACTCGTTAGCATTAGCCGTGGGGGCTGCTACGATGGGATCCCATGCCAAGTAGATGCACTTGTAGTGCCAGTCGTCACCGCCTTGTCCGTCAGCGCGGAAATAGACGGTGTAACGACCTTCGGTGTTGACGTTGTAGTTGTTGCCCGTTCCCTCGGGAAACCAAGTCGTGGCTGCTGCGTCGTCTGCGCTATACACCACCTTGAACTCAGCAGCAGCATCAAACCACAGGGTAATCATCATTTCGCTGGCGTTCCCTGGGTTTACGGTCAGCTTGTACTGGCTGTTGACCGTCCAGTCGTTCATATTGCCGACTACGTAGTAGCCGTCGGCCCATGCGCCGCTCACTGCCATGCAGAGCAGCGCGAGGATTGAATATATCTTTTTAGTCATAATCTTTTCTGTTTTTATTTTGTTTTATACATTATATATTTACGCACGCGAGTGAGGATTACCAAGCCAGGCAGGCACGGGTATACATGAAGGTAGCATCCTTGAAGCTGGCAGACCACTCACCTGGGTCGTAACAGTAGCCCCACACCTGGTCGGCGCTTTTCTCCTCACTTGACCAATAGGTATCCCAATTGCCCTTCTTCAAATTCAAATCCGTGTCGCCGAATACGCCTGCTTCAATCATATTGCTCCACTCGGTCTTGTTAGCCAGTTTCCATGTGGCGCCGTTAATGGCCGGTGTGTGTGCGGCGCAAGTTTCAATGGCCTCCGACCAAGTCAGCTTATTGGTTTCGTCAGCCATTGCGAGTGCCAGTCCGTTGGAGCCGTTGACGTAGCCAACCTTAGCCACTGCGGTCACGCCCTCGGGCAGGTTGGCAATGTCGGCGTAAGCCAAACCATCGCTGCCTACTACATCGCCAACAGCAGCGGCAGAGAGTGCCTTAGCAGCTGGAGCCGCAGCCTTCTTCGTGATGGTGATGCGCTTCACCTTCTTCTTGCCTGTGTAGTTGAGGGTCACGGTCTCGCCCTCGGCAGCAGAGGTAGGATCGGCTGTCCAGTCGGTGAGGCCGTCAGCGAAGGTCACGTTGTAGGTGGCGGGAGCGGCCATTTCCTCAATCTTACTTTCGTAGGCAGCCCATCCGGCCTTGTAGGTGTCACCGCAGCCTGCGGGGACGTAGATTGTGCCTGAGAAGGAATCGCCAAAAGCCTCCTCGCCGTAAGTCGTCAGACTGGTGGCATAGATGGTGACTGTGGTCAGATTGTCACACCACCCAAAGGCACGGTCGCCGATGACCTCCACGCTGGCGGGGATGGTGACCGTTGTCAGGCCAGAGCAACTTTCAAAGGCATTGCCGCCGATGCTCTCCAAGCCGTCGGGGAAGGTGACGGTCGTCAAACCCGTGCAACCGGCGAAGGCTGCCTCGGCGATGCTTGTCAGGTCGGCGGGTAGGTTGGCAAACACCGTCCCGCTACAACCCTGTATCAATGTGTGTGTCGCCTTTACAATCAGTGCGTTGCAGCCGTTGGGAGCTTCATATACCGTATTGCCGGCGGCCACGGTAATCTCAGCCAAAGAACTACAGTATCCGAAGGCCAGCTCGTCGATGCTCGTCACGCCGGCAGGGATGTTGACAGATGTTATTTGAGTGTCCTGGAATGCCCTCATGCCGATGGTCTCCAAGCTGGCAGGCAGGGTAATGGTTGTTATACCGCATCGAGCGAAGGCCATATCGCCGATGGCCTGCAAGTTGGCTGGCAAGGTGACGGATGTCACATTAGAGCACGAAGTGAAGGCACGTGTACCGACACTCGTCACGCCTTCTCCGATGATAATACTCGTGATGTCATTTTGATAAGCAGACCAGGGAGTCTCATAGTCAAAATCGGCCATCGCACCCGTGCCGCTGATGGTCATCACGCCGTCGTCGGTCAAAGAATAAGTGACGTTCTTACCGTCGTTCACGCTCGGGTCGCCACAGTAACCGCTAGCAATTACGTAGACGAAAGGCAAGAAATCGCTGGAGCTGTTAGAGGTCACATAAGCATTGCCTAAGGCGACCTTAGTGCCTGATGCCACAGGATAGAAGCCCACGCCTTGCGCATCGCTGTTCAGCGCGTAGAGCGTGCCATCGCTCGTTGCTCCTGCAACATCTGATACGCCCGCCAAGTCGTTGCCTGTGAAGTCGTTGCTGCTGCCCGCTGTTGTGCGTGTCAGCGTGATGGAAGCCGTTGCCGATTTCAGGATGACGGCGTTGTTGGCATTCACTCTCTTGTCCGTTGTCAGTTCTGTCAGCAGCAGTTTGTCGCCACTGAGCGCAGCCTTGAAAATTTGTGTGCCCGTAGCAGGTACCTGGAAGTTATGGTTCTGGTTATAGAACGTCATCCAGTATTCGCCACTCTCTTCTACAGTTGCCGTCAGGTTCATCGTCACTGTCGTACTGCCTGGGAACACTCCTACCGATTCTCCAGCATAGTTGAACGCTGTTGCATCGATATACGGATTGCTGTTAAGGGTAAGTGTTGCCAGATTTTTACAAAGATAGAAGGCATTCCACCCAATGCTCGTCACGCTGGCGGGCATCTCGATGCTGGTCAGTCCGAAGCAATAACTAAAGGCACCCTCATCGATGGTCTTTACGCCGTTGGGTATGCTGAACGATGCCATTGGGCAATACTCGAAAGCACTATTGCCGATGGTCTCAAGATTCGAGCCAGAAGCAATAGTGACCGTCAGATCAGTAGTGGTCCAGTCATCGGTATAGCCGCAACTATAGAAAGCCATTTTGCCGATACTGGTCACACTGGCGGGGATGCTGATCGATTCCACTATGTTGCAATCTTCAAAGGCATACTCACCGACAGTTGTTACACCTTCCTCAATAACAATGCTTGTGATGTCATCAGCATAGGCGGCGAGCCAAGGAGCTGGGGTGCCATACCCCATATGAGGACTATCAAAATTAGCCATAGCACCCGAACCGCTGATGGTGATGGTGGTGCCAGATACTTCCCATGTGACGTTCTCGCCATTATTCACGGTCGGATCACCGCAGTAACCACTGGTAGCAGCAGCGACTTCGTGTCCAGCAAATGTGTAATGCGTATCGTCAGTTTTAGTCACTTCAATGCCGTCGTACGGGGTGGCGGGCCATGTGTTGTTGTTCATGGCAGGCAGAAGGTTCATCTTATCGATGTCAGTGAAGTAGTAATAACCGTTATTATCCTTAATCACATAGAACATTCCGTCCGCATCCTCTGTGACTGTCGCTGGATCCACCTCAGGATTATCTCCAGGTTCGACGTTTGCTCTTAGCACTGTAAAAGGACTATTACTGGACTGGAACACCATATCATTGATTTCCCAGTCTTCGGATATTGAAAAAGAGTCACCGGGCTTGAGCACTTCACCGCCGTTGAACGACGTGTAGTTGTCGGCCCATGCGCTGGTTACCGTCAGGCAGAGCAGCGCGAGAATAGATAGGAATTTTGACCTGCGGTCGAAATGTCTTCCGCTCTGCAAAGCCGATGCAAGCATCGCTTTGCCCTCGCTTAATCGAAATTTTCTCATAATTTGTTACTGTTTTTTAATGAATAATTGTATTGTGTTATCAATAATTTGCCTAGCCTAGCCTCGCTACTTATAGTTTCGGCTACAAAATTACAAAAAAAGAAACAGCCCTGCAAGAAAACCTATGCACGCATTTGGTAGGGGTACCAAATGCATGCGTTAAAAAAATCAAAACGCCGCGACCACCTCTTTCGGGTGTCGCGGCGTAATATTATTATCTGTTGGGGAAATGTACGGGTTTACTCTGTTTGCCTTGCCTGGGCTCACGACGGGTGTCCCAGAAATCAACGATATAGATGATTTCATCGTCGATGCGATAGACCATTTTGTTTAGACCGTTGATGATGACACTGCGGTAGGTCAGCGGGCGGTCGGCGTAGAGTGGGTCGATTTGGCCGATGTTGGGCTGAGTTGACGTGACTCCTCCTCTGCATCCTCGCGGGCGAACTCTTCTTCCAGCTCACGCCACACGTCTTCATCATCGACAACTTTGCCTGCGGCAATCTCTGCCTCGGCCTGGTCAATCCTCGCGTTCAGTTCCTCCATGGTGAAGGGACGCAAAGAGTATTCCTCGTCGTCGGTCTCCTTAGCCTTGGCCACTGAGGGCTTAACGCTCTCAATGAGAATTGATACCAGCTCCAGCTTCTGGCTGTCGTCCAACTCCTTTGCCAGATTCCAGACCTTTGTGATGGGTGTAGCCATATTGCGTCTTCTAATTGTTGCTTCCATAATCTTCGTTATTTTGAATTCACGCTGCAAAGATAGTGCAAAATTTCGATTAAGTGAAAGGAATGAGAATAAATTTTCATTCCTGAGCGTGAGATAGTTCCGTTCGAGCGGATTTGCAATCCGCTCGTTGTGAGTATCAGGATTTTTAATCCTACTCCTTCAGCGCATCGCAGATGCTTGTATTCATTGCAGCCGGATTGCAAATCCGTCTGAACGGAGGGTCTTGGGAGGGTCTTGGGGACAGGACCACTGACCCAATACTGGGTCATGTGCCTCTTACCAAGACCCGTCGGCGTTATGCTCACTTAATTGCGATTTTAGACATTTGGGATGTGCTACTCGTGCATGTTTTGCGCGTGGCAGGCATCGACGACGGTGATGGTGTCGCCCTCGATGGTGTAAGCGTAGTACCACTTGTCGGTGTTTGCCATGTGGTAGCCCTCCCATCTACTGATGGTGGGGCGACGGCGCAGCAACGTCTTCTCTATGCCGTAGATGGCGAAGAAGGCATCGCGCACGTTCCGTTCCATGTCCTCGTAAGAATAGGTGTGACGGTACTTCTTGGCCACGTTCCGATAGAACGACCTGATCTTGGCGGCTGTACGCTTTGTGTAGAAATACTTATATTGCATCTTTCTCGTCGTAAATAGCCTTGATGTCCTTCATCGTCAGTTCGTAGGCCTCTTCAGCCGTGTACAGTTCCTTGTCCATGTCGGGGAAATCCTCCTCGAGGGGCATGTCGAACACAGTCCTGGTCTGTATGGGCTTAACGCTCTCAATGAGAATTGATACCAACTCCAGCTTCTGGCTGTCGTCCATGTCCTTCACCATCTCGCGATAGTAGCTCATCGGGTGTGCCGTGCGCCGTCTCTTTGTTGTCGTTGCGTCCATAATCCTAATGTTTAATCAGTTTTACGACTGCAAAGATACAACAATTTTCTGAATCTTCTTTCTTTTCACGCGAATTTTCGGAGCAGCGAGCACAAAATCAAATTAATTTGAATTTTGCCGAGTCGTGACGAAAATGGATAACATCAATTTCCATTAATTGCCCATTAATTTCTCATTAATTATTTATTTAGTTTTCGCATGTTTAGAAACGACCACAGATTGCGCAGATGACACGGATTATTACTGCATTGATTGAGATTTATTCTGATTACGCAGATTCTGTTACCCCGTTCGAGCGGATTTGCAATCCGTTCGAGCGGATTTGCAATCCGCTCGCTGTGAGTATTAGGATTTTTAATCCTACTCCTTCAGCGCATCGCAGATGCTTATATTCATTGCAGCCGGATTGCAAATCCGTCTGAACGGAGGGTCTTGGGGAGGAGGATCTTGGGGACAGGACCACTGACCCAATACTGGGTCATGTGCCTCTTCACGTCGGTGAGGAGCCTCCTCACGACCGTGAGTGGCCTCCTCACGGCGGTGAGTGGCCCACTCACGGAAATCCCGCACGCTGGGATTTTCCGTACCAATCCAGTCATCATTTCTCAAAATGTCACTTTCGCTGATGTAACATTCCTTCGCGCACGCGCATGTATATAGCGAAACGTCTTTTTATGTGACCCTTCTGACCCTTCTGACCCGTAAAAGACTTTCGACAATATCCCAGTTACGGGTCAGAAGGGTCAGAAGGGTCACGTTTTTTGGCGTTTGCCTACTACGTACGCACGCGCGAAGAGGGTGACGCATCGCCGAAGTCAGGAAATTACCCAAAAAGAAACAGCCCCACAAGAAAACCTATGCACGCATTTGGTAGGTGTCCCAAATGCGTGTGTTAAAAAAATCAAAACGCAGCAATCACCCCTTTCGGGTGTCCCGATGGATAATTTTTGATTGGGGGAATGTCGTTACTTCTCCTCGTTAAGCGTTGGTGTCAAGAACTACGTGCTGCATCGTCGCACGAAGCAAAAAGGGAAGAGAGCCTTGTAACAAAAAGAAACCGCTGCCAACAGATTCGACAACGGTTTCCTGATTGCATATAATTACTACTTTAATTCCTTAGTTCTCACTCGCTGAGGGGAATCAGCGCGTGCGTGTTGGGGGATAATAGTTGGAATTTACTTCACCACGACCTTGAGCTGCGCTCGAGCTCGTTCACGTTCGGACGAACTCAAGCAAGCTCAGTTCGTCGCTCACTTAATCACGACCTTACGGCCGTTGAGGATGTAGATGCCCTTCTTCAGGTGCTCAACACGTTGTCCGTTCAGGTTATAAGCCCTTGAACTATTATCCTTGAACCCTTCACCCTTAACCATCTCGATGCCGGTCGTCTCGCTGTATAGCTCGAAGACATTGCTCGCACCGGTGGTGCCTGCATAGTTGCTCTCGTCAACGGCGGTGGCGATGGCTACGTAGCGGCCTGGTGTGAGGGCGGCGAAGGCGATGACGTCACCAGTGGGATTGCCGTCATCGTCGAGGGCGTAGATAGCAGCCTGGAAGTCGGTGCCCACCGTGAGGAATTTCTGCTCAGTCTGGTCGTACACCTTGACGAAGTTCATAATCTCTTCGGTGGTCAGATCGGCGGGGACGAAGCCCTCACCCTCATTCTTCAGTCGGATGCGGTAGCCTTCAGTGCCGTCGCCCACGCTGGCGGTCATGTTGCTGGCCATGTTGCGCACGATGTCGTACTCCAGCGTAGCGTCGTACGAGGGCATGTCGAACGATGCCTCAGTCTTGTCGTCGCTGATGGTCACCTCGGTGTCGGTGTCCTGCGCCCACGCGCCCGTCGTCATTGTGAAGAGCGCGACGAGCGTCAATAGATATCTAAATATATGTTTCATAATCTTTTTCTTTTTTATTGTTCTTTCTACTTTGTTTTTCATACGCGAGGGGCGGTTAGTTGTTTGCTGCGCCTCTGATAATCTCCAGTTTCGTGATGAAGAGGTTTGTGCCGGTCTGTCCACGAGTCAGCGTGATGGTCTTGCTGCCGGCAGCCTCCTCAGCAACTGTTACGGTCTTCGTCTGAATGGAGCCATTGAATGTGGCATCAATGTTGGCCTCATCGCTGAAGACAGGACTCTCTGTCTCTGTGCCATTCTCATACAGGATGTAGGCACTTGACTTCTTTGACTCATTTTTAGTGATGTAGCCAGTAATGGAAATCACGTCGCCGGCAGCAAGGGCATTGTCAAGCGTGACGACCATGTGTCCGGCGTTGGCAGAAGCCGTCTCGTCATTGATGTTGGCCTTTTTACCATTCAGGCAGATGGTGTAGTTACCGCTGTTCAGGTAGTTCAGACGGTCACCGTCTCCATTGACATAGGCAATGGTACCTCCCGTCTCCACGGGCGTTCCTTCGGGAGACTCCCACGAGTAGATGGTGCTTGTCACGGGAGCTTCTGCCTCTGCCTTCTTCACCGTAGCCTTGCGGATGATGTAGTCGGAACTGGCGGTCTTGATGATGACCTTCTGGCCGGTGGCTACGCTCTTGATGATGCCGTTCTCGTCGGCACTAACGTCTGTGCCGCCTACGGTGACGCTAACCTTGTCGCTCTGGGCGGGGCTGAGGGTGAGGTCGTAGCCTTCGGTGAGCCACATCTCGGTGCTGTAAACGGTGCCGTCGTAGGTGCCGTCAGCGGTACCCTCTGCCTTGATCCAGTAGAAGCCGGGCTTCATGTCGGCCAGGAAGGCTTCGAGTGTGATGGGGTTCTCGTCGTCATACACGACGGGGCCGGTAGAGTCATCGCCCAGCAGCACCTTGATGGTGATGCCCTCGGCGGCGATGATGTTCTGTGCATCGGTGGCAGCCAGCGGGTCGATGAGTTGGATGTCGAGTGCCTCAGTGGGCTGGTACTTGCCGTCGGCACCCTTCTTCACGCTGATTTTGCCGTCGGCGGGAATGCCGGCGAAGGCTACAGGATTGGTAGCGTCCTGCATGTCGCGCACCAGCTCGTACTCCACTGTCAAGTCGTTGGCGGGCATCTCAAATTTAGCCGAAGTTCCGTCCTCGCTGATGTCTGCGATGCCGGCGGGGGTGTAAAGCAGCAGGCCGTAGGTAGAGAAGTGGCTCATGGTGATGGTGGCCATCTTGTTGATTGCGTCATAGACGGTGGGAATCAGCTCTGTGGGCAGATTGCTCGCGTTGTCGAAGTACCATGTCTGCAGCTCCCTGCCTGTGGGTATGTTGCCGAGGAACTTCAGGCTGGCAATAACCTTGCCGGCATTGAAGTTCAGCGCATTAGAGCCGTTGGTGAGGTTGACGATGAGCTTGGCCAGCACGTCGGTGGTGCCGATTTGCTGTGCGCTCTCCTCGTAGGTGGTTTCGAGGTTCACCTCTTCGGGGTTGCCTTCGAGGATGCTGCCGATGGCCTCCTTGTCAAAGTCCAGGGTATAGGCATTGTCGCCCGTGCCCACATTCACCTTAAGGCTGGAGTTCTTGGCCTGGTTGAACTTGTCGAGCAGGTTGGTCTTCTCGCCCGGATTGATATTGGTCTCAACCTCGGCACTACCGTACTGGTAGCCAGTGATTTGGACACGATATGAACCAGAACCGAGATCTTCAATCTTTGTTACAATCCATGCGTTAAAGGGATTTCTGTCGGCATCGCAGGGTGTTAAGGTGTACCGAGAACCGCTATCAGTTCTAATATATTCAAGTACTCCACCCTTGATGATTTTCACTTGTGCGTAACTATTCGCTATAGCCTGCGAAGAACTTTGTAAACTATAGTGTTCGTCATCTTGGCTTTGCAGAAAGTAGGGCATAAGCTTGAAGCCGTACGGTGATTTTATGCCAGTAATCTCAGCACCCTCGACGAGGATGTCATCTACTTGCAAATCGTGTATGTCCACGCTACTGTTATAGACCTTTCCCTCGGCCCATGCGCCCGCCGTCATTGCGAGGAGCGCGACGAGCGTCAATAGATATCTTGATATTGTTTTCATATAATATACTCTTTATTTCGTTCTTATTATTTTATTCATTGTTCGCGAGAGGGGGTTACTTGATGAATTTATAGGATTCGTTCGCGTTGATTTGTGCATCAGGAAGTACTGGTTGAGTATTCGAATCAACAAGTTGTCCATAGTCGGGATGATGAACTCTGTTGCCTTCTCTGATGAATAAGCCTGAGTCTTTATTTTCATCGCGCTGGATGGCGGTGGCCCAGCTTTCTCCCTCGGCATAGTAGATGGTAACAGCACCGACGGTAATGTTCAGCAGCTTCACCGTATTCTTCGTTTCTACTTTGCGGAACTTGTAGCCCTGCTTGGCGTTGATGATGACCTCCTGGCCAGCCTTCACGCTGAGCTTGCCGTCGGTGACGGTGGCATCGGCATCATCGACCTTGACGGTGGCTGCACCGGCCTCGATGGTGTTGGCGTTAGCGGCTGCGAATGTCACAGTGTAGGTGGCGGGCTCGGGTGCATTGGTGTTGCCGAGGTAGGTCAGGCGGAAGTTGTCGAAGCATACCCACTGCTTTGATGCGGTGCCGCTGACGCCGATCTCCATCTTGCCGTCGTCGCCCACGGTGAACTCGATGGGTTGTTCGATGGTGTATTTGCCGGCGGAGAACGATTGTGCGGCTTCGGTCATGCTGTTCACACTACCGGTCCAGACAGGTACGGCCTGCTCCACGCCGTTAGCGAAGAACTGAGGAGTGGCGGGATTCTCACTCTCGTAATCTTCCTGACGGTAGAAGCCCTGAGCGGTCAGGCGATAGGTGCCTGCGGGAGCATCGGTGATGGTCTGCGTGAACGAGAAGGGCGTGCCGTAAGCATCGGCGCAGTTGTTGCCGACAGTTCCATTACCATCCTCGCCGCCGCTGATGTTGATGTTGTGGCCGTCGCCTGTCAAGGTCTGCACCACGCTCCAAGCCTCAGTGTTACGCGCGTCGTTGCGGTTGAAGTTCGGAGCCGTCAGGAGCAGTGTGGCATCCACGGGAGCATCCGCTGTGGCAGCGGCCATCTGCGTCTTGAGCAGAGTCATCATGTCGGCCTTCGATACGACGTTGAACTGTCGCGGCGTGTCGCTCATCACGAGGTTGTCGTTATCGTCGATGCTGATGTACTTGCCACCAACTGGATCGAGAATGTAGATACCTGTACCCTGTTTCTCAAATGCAAAGCCATAGGCAGTGCCGTCCATGTAGAGGTTGCTGCCGAGGAAATGGCTGTTCTCACCATTGTATACGCGGCTGTCGATGGTCACGGTGCGGTTCTCTGCGTCTGGTGTGAGTGTCAGGTCGAGGCCCTCGTCGCTGACGATAGCGCGTGTGCCCCAGTCGTGGCCGGCGGCCATCATTAGATTGGTCTCAGCGTCGATGATGTAGTACTGGCCAGCAGCGAAGTCGATGTACCAGTTGGCCTTCGTGAAGTCGGTGATGGCCTTCTTCAGGTCTGCGATGATTTTCGCAATCTCAGTATTGTTGTACCAGTCGGCCTTCGTGGTTGTAGCCTCCTCGGCAGTAGCGATGACTGCGTTGAAGGCATCCTTACCCTCGGTCTTGTTCTCGTCGGCTGCAAGAGCCTTGGCATCAGCCAGGAGGGCTGCGAGTTCAGTCTGGTAAGCAGCGTATGCCTGCTTGGCAGTGGCGAACCATGTCAGCTGATAGATCTGCATGGTGTGCCAGTTACTGCCGCCTCTTTCCTTGGCCATACCGAGTTTGATGTTACCATCGGTCACTGTCACGTCGAACTGAAGCAGTTCGTATGAAGAGAACGACTCTCCTACGCGTGCGGTGATGAATTTTTTCGCTTCGTTGGCAAAGACGTATGCCACATCATAACTGCCGTCCTCCATCGTGCTTTCGATGCCGCGGTTTGGAGTGAAGTAGGCATTGCCATAGAAGCCGACCTTGTACTGGCCATTGGTCAGACCGGTGATGTCCTGATAAATCATGGTACCTGTGCGGCTGGCACCATTTCTCCCCTCCTCATAGACTTCGGCAGGCTGTGAGGTGCGTCCGTCGTAGGTAGTGACAGCCGGTGCTGCCCAGTCAGGAGAAAGACCGGCAGTATTGCCGTTGAAATCCTTCCATCCGTCGGTAGCCACCTTTGCCGTCTCGTCCTTCTCAAAGTCGGCATTGTCGGCGTTGTACTGGTCGATGGCAGCCTTCAGCGTGGCTTTATCGGCATCCGTAGGCGAGGCGATGGCATTGTATGTCTCGATGGCAGCCTTCAGTTTGCCTACAGCCACATCATCATCGTCATAATATGGAATCATGAGCGTCGGGTCGGTGACAGGCTCCGGGGTCAGCGTGGATACTACGTTGCTCAGAATTTCCACCTTCACGTTGTCGAAGATGGACTCGGTAGCCACCTTGTTTCCAGCCAGATTGACGTAGATGGTGCGGAACTGCCTCAACCAATCGTTGTCGTCGGCCTTCGTGACACCGTCGCATTCGGCAGGCACGACAAACACCTTTTTGTAGTGCTGCCATTTGTTGACGTTGCTCTCGTCGGTGCTAATGCTGGGAGCAGGCCAGCCGTCGAGCGTCCACCAGATGTACTGATTCGGCTCGTTAGCAAGCTGGAATCCGAACTCCTCACCGGCTTTGTCGGTCTTGTAGTCAAAGCTCAGCCTATACATCGTGCCTGCGGGTAAGACGTAAGGCAGGCGGATGTGGAACTGGGTGTCCCAACTGTTAGGCTCGTTGTCCGACGACTGCACCTTAATGGCTCTGGAGCCGTCCATGCCAATGCCCTCGGTGATGCGGGGGAGGAACATATCTTCCCCGCCCTGTTCCTTCACATAGAAGCACGACACGTCGGTGCCCTCCATGTCGCTGTTGGCGACGATGTTCGTCCATTGGGTCTTCTTATACGATACGCTGAAGTTGTCGAAGTAATAGTCGGTAGCGCTCTTCTCTTCCTGAAGTTTGAAGGCGATGCTCTTCATGCCGTCTGCCTCTTTAGGAATTGTGAATTCACCACTGAAGGTTTTCCATTCGGTGGTAAAGTTCACGTCGCCTATAGCTTGCCAAGTCAGGTATGATTGAGGATCAGCATGATATTCTGTAGAGCCCTTGACTGCCTTACTGGCTTTGTAGTCGAACTGCACACGGATAGTCGAGCCCGCGGGGATCTCCTCAGACAGCACAATCCATAACTGGGTGTCATAATTCTGTGCATTCGGGTTAGCTGTGTCATCGCCAGACTTCACCACGATACCGGGTGTTCCGTCCTTACCGACATTAGCACCGATAACGACAGGTACTACATCTGTAGAAGGATATTCCTTCTTGCAGAAGCTACTTACATCGTCACCAGAGAAGTCGCCATTGGTGATGCCTGAAATCCATTCTTGTGCCCATGCGCCCGTCGCCGCAACAAACAGCATGGCGAGCATGGTTAGCACTCTGGCAAAGCCCGAGTCCCCCCGGCTCTGCGCTCTCTTCATGAAAACTAGTTGTTGCATAAGCATTAATAATTTAAATTTTTAATAAAATGAATAATTGTATTGTTTTATAACTATTGTTCCCGTTCTTATATGTTTTATCCGTCCACCAACGAAATTACGCCGTGCCCCCGCAAAGTCCAACTTTGCGGCATTGGGAATCGTTACATAGATGGAGGTTTGGCCTGCTTAACTATTGATTGTTTCGGCTACAAAATTACAAAAAAAGAAAAAGCCCTGCAAGAAAACCTATGCACGCATTTGGGACAGGGACCAAATGCGTGCGTTAAAAAATTCTAAACGCCGCGACCACCCCTTTGGGTGTCCCGGCGATAGGGTCTTGGGGAAATGGGTCTTGGGGACAGGACCCAGTTTTCTAACTATCCGCTCGCTGTGAGTATCAGGATTTGTTTGATGTCGTCTATGTTTTCCGCCACTCCAATGCTCTCACGCCACTGGCCGCGCATCATGCCTTTCGACTGCAGGTCGTCCATCATGGCAATGAGCGAGTCCCAGAATCCTTTCATGTTATACAGCACCAGTCGCTTGTGGTGGAAGCCCAGCGAGCGTGCCGATGCCACCGTGAAGACTTCGTCGAGCGTGCCGATTCCTCCTGGCAGGACGATAAATACGTCGGCCTGGGCCATCATCAGCTCTTTGCGTTCGCTTAGTGTTTCCGTAGGGAAGTGTTCATCAAGATAGGGACTGAGCTTACCCTTTTGCTCTATCACACGCGGCACCACACCGACGACATGGCCCCCCGACTCTTTGGCCGACTTGCTGACAGCATGCATCAGGCCGGAGTCGTTACCACCGAACACGATGGTATGCCCCTGTCTGGCAGCCCAGTGCCCCAACTCCTCCGTCATGCGGAAGAAGTCGGGGTCTATCTGCTCATTGGCCGAACAAAACACACAAATCTTCATCGCATTACAGTCCTCTGGCCTTCAGCAGACTGGAGGCATCAGGCTGCTTCATGCCGGTAAAGTCGGTAAACATCTGCATGAGGTCGCCCGTATTGCCGCGACTCAGGATCTTGACGGACATTTCCTGACCCGTCTCAGGCTTCAAGGCACCGCGCTGGGCAAAGACGTCGGCAATGTTGACGGCCAGCACCTCCGTCCACAGATAGCTGTAGTAGCCGGCAGCATAGCCGCCTCCCCATACGTGGTTGAAGTAGCTGGTGAAGTAGCGTGGAGGAATCTGTGCATCCAGCAGTCCCACCTGGCGCAGTGCCTCCATCTCGAATTCGTGGGCCTTGCCGGCAGTGGGGATATCGCTGGCACTCAGCATGTGCCAGGCCAGGTCGATGCAGGTAGCTGCCAGGTTCTCGCCGAGGGCGTAGGCCGTCTGGAAGTTGATGCTCTTCAGCATGCGCTCCTTCAGTTCGGCGGGCATGGCTTTGCCCGTCTGGTAGTGCAGGGCATAGTGGTCGAACACCTCAGGGATGGAGGCAAACGACTCATTGAACTGCGACGGCATCTCTACGAAGTCGCGGGCTACGCTGGTACCGCTCAGGCGGTTGTAACGGCAGTCGGAAAGGATGCCGTGCAGGGCATGCCCGAACTCATGGAACATTGTGGTGACCTCATCCCAGGTGAGCAGCGAGGGCTGTCCCTCAGGAGCTTTAGCGCTATTGCAGACATTAAAGATGATGGGCAACTGCTCACGCTGCCGGCTCTGCTTCTGGAAACCGTCCATCCAGGCACCGCCGCGCTTCGAGGGGCGGCGGAAGTAGTCGCAGTAGAACAGTGCCTTCGGCTTGCCGTCTTTGTCGCTCACCTCAAACACGCGCATGTCAGGATGATAGGTGGGAATGTCGGTACGCTCCTTGAAGGTCAGGCCGTAGGCTCGGTTGGCAGCATAGAACACACCGTTGATGAGCACGCTGTCGACATTGAAGTAGGGTTTTACCTCGTCATCGCTGATGTCGAGCAGTTCCTTCTTCATCTTGGCAGAATAGTAGAAGCGGTCGTAGGGCTGCAGCTGAAAGTCAGCTCCCTGGGTCTTGCGGGCATAGTCCTCGATGGCCTTCGTCTCGGCATCGGCTTTCGGCTTGTACTGGCCGATGAGGTTCTTCAGGAAGGCATAGACGTTATCGGGCGTCTTGGCCATCGTCTTCTCCAGCGAGTAGGAGGCGTAGTTGGAATACCCCATGATCTCAGCCTGCTCGGCACGCAGCTTGGCAATCTCCACCACCAGTGGGAAGGTGTTGTACTTCCCTGTGCCGTCGGCCCGATGGATGGAGGCTTCATAGATTTTTTGGCGCAGCTCGCGGTTGTCAAGACTGGCCAGCAGGGGCTGCTGTGTGGTGTTCACGATAACGATGGCGTATGGTGCCTTGCCACCCCTGCTCTCAGCATCCTTGGCACACTGGGCGACATCGGCCTCGCTGAGACCGGCCAGCTCCTCCTTCTTGTCGACCCACACCACGGCATCGTTGGTGGCAGCAGGCAGCATGTCGCCCCACTGCGTCTGCAGGTCGGTGATGCGCAGGTTGATTTCCTTCATACGGGCCATCTTGTCATCGGGCAGCAAGGCACCCTTGCGCACGAAGTCCTTGTAGATTTCCTCCAGGAGCTTCTGGTCTTCACCCTGCAGCGAGTCGTGGTCGCGGTCGTAGACCTGCCGGATGCGTTCGAACAGCGCCTTGTTGAACGAGATCTCGTTCTCCAGGTCTGTCAGCATCGGCTGCACCTTCTTCTCTATCTCGCCAATCTCGTCGGTTTTGTCGGCCTCGACAATGGCGAAGAACACACGGCTTACGCGGTCGAGCGTCTTGCCGCTCTCCTCGAAGGCAAGGATGGTGTTCTCGAAGGTTGCCGAGTCCTTGTTCTCTACGATTTGGGCGATTTCATCACGTTTCTGCTGGATGGCAGCCTCGAAGGCGGGCAGATAGTCAGCGGGTTTTATCACGCTGAAATCCGGTGCGCCAAACGGCAGGGTGCTCTCCTGCAACAGGGGGTTCTCACGCTGGGTTTCCGTGCAGCTTGTCAGCTGCACCATCGATGTTGACAGCATTGCTGCCGAAATTCCGAGGGTCATCAGTTTCTTGCTTATCATAACTTTTTCAAATACCATAATGATGATACAAATGTATGCACAATTCGTGAAACGACAATGGATATGGCTCATTAATTAACACTATTTTCGTAAAAAGCGGTAGTTTCTCAAAAAAAAACTATATCTTTGCAACCAAATCCGCTTTTCAAAGAAACGAATGATGAAAAAATCGCATCAACTCTTAATATTTTTCGTGTTAGCACTTGCATCTGCCTGTAACCAATCAGCTAACAGCGAACATCCATCTGCCGACTCGGCCAGAAAGAAAGATGTCAACTGGGGCGACTCGGCACGCACACGCTATGCAAAGGTGGCCTATTACTATAACAACAATATCCACGACTCGCTGGTGATGGCTGTACCTGCCGAACTGGAGTTTTGCAAGTCACATCAGCTATGGACTGACTATTACGACGTGTGGATGCTGCTGGGCGAGGAATACAATTTCAGCGGAGAACTGAGCAAGGCCATCACCGTGGCACAAGAGATACACGACGATGCCACTATGCGTGACAATAAATACGGACTGACGCTCGCCGAATACATCAAGGCACTGGTTTACGACAGCCAGCTGAACCAAGAGGAGTCGGCACGCAGCTTCCAACGGGCACTGGATCACTATCCGGATGATGCCGACCCCTTCTTGAAAAACAGTATCTATGTGTACTATGCCAATGAACTGAAAGCGATGAACGACCTTGAGAAGATGCACAAGGTGCTGGACGAATGGAAAGCGTATATCGACAGATTCCGTTCAGACAAGACCATCCATCGCAAGCAGTTTGACAACTGGTTATACTACTACCACCGCTCATGCTATTACTACTATCTGAAAAAGAAAGACCTGAACAAGGCCACGCAGCACGTTGACTCGGTCGTCAAGCATTTAGACCGGCAGGGGTGGTCGCAGGTGGCACGCAACGAGATCCTTGGCTACAAGGTGCAGCTGGCTATTGAACGCAAGAACTTCAGCGAGGCACTGACACTGAACGACCAGCAGTTGCCGAATGCCAAAGAACTCGACATCAACGCCTATTCAGAGATATTGAAACAGCGTGCTGACATCTTGTCGGCTACAGGACAATGGAAAGAGGCATACAACTATCTTGAGCAGCACTACACCATCGTCGACTCCCTCACACAGGCAGAGACCCGCCAACAGCTGAACGAACTGAACAAGCGCTTTGAGGTCGACGAGCTGAAGATGCAAGCCGAACGCGAGCGTATGCAAGGCGAGCGACAGCAAATGTACCTGCTGGTTGTCATTGGAGCCATCATAGTGACAGCCGTCATCGTCTTCATCGTATGGCGACAGCGAACTGTCCGTCGACTGGCTACGCTGAAAGCTGACCGTGAACGCTTGGAGCGGGAGTTGAGCATTGCCCGCGACATACAGATGTCGATGGTGCCCAGCACTTTTCCACAGCGTGAAGGACTGGATATGTATGCCTCTATGATGCCTGCCCGTGAGGTGGGTGGCGACCTCTACAGCTATGTGATGCACGACAACCAGTTGTACTTCTGCCTGGGCGACGCGAGTGGCAAGGGTGTTCCCGCCTCATTGTTCATGGCACAAGCCATCCGACTGTTTCAGTCGTTGGTCAACCAAGGACTGCAGCCCGCAGAAATCTGTACTCAAATGAACGATGCGCTGTCGGGAAAAGAGAACAAGAGCGGCATGTTCATCACCTTCTTCGTTGGCCTGATCAACTTAAGCAGTGGCCATCTGTCGTTCTGCAATGCCGGTCACAACCCGCCAATCATAGGGGGAACGTCTTCGCGCGGCGACTACCTCCAGATGGAAGCCAATGCCCCTTTGGGTCTCTGGACAGACCTGAAGTATATAGGAGAGGAGATAGCATCTGTCAAGGGATGTCCGCTATTTTTCTATACTGATGGACTCAACGAAGCCGAGAACCGCGAACTGCAACAATTCGGAGAGGAACGTCTGCTCAACTTCCTGCGCAACACACATTTTGAATCGTCACGTCAGGTGGTGGAAACCTTGGCTGTAGAGGTGGAGAAACACCGCAACGGCGCAGAACCAAACGATGACCTTACCATGATGTGCATACGCGTCGGCAACTGATGAAATTCGCAAACTGGCTGCAAAAATGAAAGAAAAAGCGTTTTTTCTTGCTATTTCGCGCGCTTATTAGTACCTTTGCACACGAATTAAGAAAGTTATTGATTTGAAGACATTTGAAGAACTTGGTGTTTGCGAAGGGATTCGCAAAGCCATCGAGGAGATGGGTTTCGTACAGCCCATGCCCGTACAGGAGGAAGTAATACCTTACTTATTAGGTAATCGTAACGACGTCATCGCCCTGGCCCAGACGGGTACGGGAAAGACGGCGGCATTCGGCATTCCCGTATTACAGCGCATTGCCGAAAAACCCAGACCCCAGCTGGGGGAGATAGGACGTGGACTGCCCCATGCCCTGATACTGGCACCCACCCGTGAGTTGTGCCTGCAGATAACCGATGACATGCGTGACTTTGCAAAATACCTGGACGGTATCCACATCGAAGCCGTCTATGGCGGGGCATCGATAGAACAGCAGATACGTGCCCTGCGCAAGGGCGTACAGGTCATTGTGGCGACACCCGGGCGACTGCTCGACCTGATGAAGCGCGGCGTAGCAAAGCTGGACGACGTACATAACGTGGTGCTCGATGAGGCCGACGAGATGCTGAACATGGGATTCTCGGAGAGCATCGATGCCATCTTGGAGGGGGTACCCGAAGACCGTAATACGCTGCTCTTCTCGGCAACGATGAGCAAGGAGATAGAGCGCATTGCCAAAGGCTACCTGCATGAATACAAGGAAATCGTGGTGGGCAGTCGCAATGAGGGAGCGGAGCACGTGAACCATATCTACTATATGGTGAACGCCAAGGACAAGTACCTGGCGCTGAAGCGGTTGGTGGACTACAACCCGCGCATCTTCGCCATCATCTTCTGTCGCACGAAGATAGAGACGCAGGAGGTGGCCGACAAGCTGATCAAAGACGGCTATAATGCCGAGTCGCTGCATGGCGACCTCTCGCAGCAGCAGCGCGACCTGACCATGCAGAAGTTCCGCCAGCACACCGTACAGCTGCTGGTGGCAACGGACGTGGCTGCCCGTGGCCTGGATGTCGATGACCTGACGCACGTCATCAACTACGGACTGCCCGATGACATTGAGAACTATACCCACCGCTCGGGCCGTACAGGTCGTGCCGGCAAGAAGGGCACGAGCCTCAGCATCGTACACAGCCGTGAGAAGCATAAGATTCGCAATATCGAGAAGGAGATAGGAAAACAGTTCGAACAGGGTGTCATCCCCTCTGCCGAGGAAATCTGCAAGAAGCAGCTCTACAAGGTGATGGACCAGATTGTCAAGGCCGATGTCGACGAGGAGCAGATAGCCCCGTTCATGCAGGACATCAGCCGCTACTTCGAATACATCGACAAGGACGACCTCATCAAGAAGATCGTCTCGATGGAGTTTGGCCGATTCCTGGCCTACTATGCCGATGCACCGGAGATTGAACCGGTGTCATCGGGACGTGAGAAGCGTGACAAGAAGGGCGAGAAAGGAGCGAAAGGACAGAAGCGTGGGGCTAATAAAACTTCAGAGGGCTACCGCAAGCTCTTTATCAACCTGGGTAAGAAGGACGGCTTCTATCCCGGTGAACTGATGCAGTTCCTGAATAAGAATGTACATGGCCACGTAGAGGTGGGACATATCGACCTGCTCACTACCATGTCGTACTTTGAGGTGCCGGAGGAGGATGCCGAGCGCGTAGCCAAATACATCAACGGCCAGCACTACAAGGGCCGTGAGGTGCGCTGCAATGATGCCGCCGAGGGCGGCAAGCCCGCCCCCCGCCCCAGAGACTCCAGAGACTCCAGGAATTCCGGAAAGCCCGGAAAACCCGGACAATCCGGAAAATCCGGAGAACCCAAGCACATCTACCAAAAGGAGGAGTGGATGCAGTTCCTGAATCCCAACGGCATGAAGACGAAGGGTGCCAAGGGGAAAGCCGCCAAGGCTTTCAAGGGCGAAGAGCCCGACTTCTCTGAAGAGGGGTGGGCCATTCGCAAGCCTCGTAAGAAAAAATAGAAGAGAAAAGCCATTCGCAGAAGAAATAGAACAAAAAAGAAGCCGCAGTCAGGATGCGGCTTCTTTCAGTATTTCCGAGAGGGTGGGATGGATATGCACCATGTCGGCCAGTTCGCTGACGGTGGTGTTCTTGCACATCAGCACACTCACCTCCTGGATGATGTCGGCAGCATGGACGCCGTATGCATGACAGCCGAGGATGACAGAACTGGGGGAGGTGAATAGCTTCAGCATTCCCTCCGTCTCACCCATCGCCATCGCCTTGCCGTTGGCACGCCAGAACGACTTCCTGCACTCGTAGTCAACGCCCTGCGCCTTCAGCTGTTCTTCCGTCGGTCCCACACAGGCCGCCTCGGGGGTGGTGAAGATAGCAGCAGGCATAATGTCGAAACGGATGCCATCCTGCTTTCCCAGGATATGGTTGACGGCATGCACGGCCTGCATCTCGGCAGCATGGGCGAGCATCTGACGGCCGTTGACATCGCCGATGGCATAGATACCCGCAGGAGAACCTGCGGGAAGAGTGGCGACTTGGAAGTTGTCATCGACGGGGATGGCACCAGTGGGGGCAAGGGTGATGCCTACTGCCTCAAGGTTCAGACCATCGGTGCGGGGTTTGCGCCCCGTAGCCATCAGGATGACATCGGCCTCCACACTTTCGGTATTCCCCTTCTTTGTCTCGAAGAACACCTTACCATCCGCAATCTGCCTGACACGACACTGCATGTTAAACGTCATGCCCTCCTTTTCCATCTGTTTGCGCAGCCGTTTGGCGATATCGCCGTCCAGGGCTGGGAGGCACTCCTTGAGATACTCTATCACCGTGACCTCGCAGCCGAAGCGATGGAACACGCTGGCAAACTCCATGCCGATGACACCTGCACCGATGATGCAAAGACGCTTCGGCAGTGTCTCAAGATTCAACAAGCCCGTGGAGTCCACCACGCAAGGCTTGTCCTTTCCCTCGATGGGGAGCCATTTCGTCTCGGAGCCTGTGGCGATGATGATGTTCTTGGCAGTGTAAGTCTCTTGGCCTGCTAGAATCACGTGATCCATGAACGAGGCCTTTTCGCGAATGAGTGTGATGTTGGGATGCGACAGGATACCCTCCACACCCGCACGGAGCTGGGGTACCACCTGTGCCATCCGCTCACGGGCCTCATCGAAGGTGGCACTGTGAACGTAGGTCTTTGTAGGGATGCAGCCCACGTTCAGACACGTGCCGCCTACGTTGTCATCCTCGAAGATGACCACCTTCAGACCCTGATGGGCAGCATACTCTGCAGCACGGTAGCCACCGGGTCCCGCCCCGACGATAATGAGATCAGTATGGTTCATTGAGCATTGAACATTGAGCATTGAGCATTGAACATTGAAGATTGAACATTTCTCATTCCTCATTTCTCATTTGACGGAACGTCACTACGGGATGCTTGGCAGCCAGCACGTCATCGACACGGCCGATGGGGGTGTTGTGCGGAGCCGACTTCACCAGGTCGGGGTCGGTCATCGCCTCCTCGGCAATCTTGCGCATCACGGCGATAAAGCCGTCGAGCGTCTCCTTTGACTCGTTCTCCGTAGGCTCTATCATCAGACTCTCGTGGAAGAGCAGCGGGAAGTAGATGGTGGGGGCATGATAGTCGTAGTCGAGCAGTCGCTTGGCCACATCCATCGTGGTGACACCCGTACGCTTGTCTTTGAGGCCGTCGAACACAAACTCATGACAGCAGAGGCCGTCGATAGGCAGTTCGTAGACATCCTTCAGGCTCTCCTTGATATAGTTGGCGTTCAGCGTAGCCAACGGTCCTACCTCCTTCACGTGTTCGCGACCCAGCGAGAGGATAAAGGCGAAGGCACGCATCAGCACGCCGAAGTTGCCGAGATAGGGCGACACGAAGGGGAAGCACTCCTGCAAGCCCTCCCGTACTCCGACAGGACCGGCACCGGGACCGCCACCGCCATGAGGTGTCGAGAAGGTCTTGTGCAGGTTGATGTGCATTACGTCGAAGCCCATATCGCCAGGGCGACAGGCTCCCAGCATGGGGTTCAGGTTGGCTCCGTCGTAGTACATCAGACCGCCGCAGTCGTGGACAAGCTTTGCGATAGCCGGTATCTGCGTCTCAAAGAGACCGAGCGTGTTGGGGTTGGTCATCATCATGGCGGCGATGTTTTCTCCCTCCTGTTCTACCAGTCTTTCCAGGTCTGCCAGATCGACTAGTCCTTCTGACGTCGACCTCACCTCGAGGATTTCCAGGCCGCAGACGGCCGCCGAGGCGGGATTGGTGCCGTGGGCACTATCGGGCACGATGACCTTCTTGCGCTGTAGGTCGTTACGGGAGCGATGGTAGTTGTCGATGGTCATTAGCCCCGTCAGCTCACCATGCGCACCCGCGAAGGGCTTGAAGGTGAAATGTGCCAGACCCGTCAGCGCGCAGAGCGACTGCTCCAGCAGATTCACCATTGCCCATGCGCCCTTGGCGGTCTCGGCAGGCTGCAGCGGATGCAGGTTCTGGAAGGGTGGCAGGGCAGCCATCTCCTCATTGATCTTCGGGTTGTACTTCATCGTACACGACCCCAGCGGATAGAAGCCCGTATCGACACCGAAGTTATTATTGGAAAGGTTCGTATAGTGGCGCACCACCGTCAGCTCGTCGCATTCGGGCAGCTGTGGCTCCTCCTTGCGCTGTATCGAGGCCGGGATGTCGTAGTCGCCATAGTTGTTCTTAGGCAGACTGTAGCCTTTGCGGCCTTCGCGCGAGAGTTCGAAAATCAGGTTTCCGTATAATCGGTTATTCATGACGCAGCAATCTTTACGAGTTGATCAATTTCTTCTTTCGTACGTTTCTCGGTGACGGCAAATACCAGGCCTGGCTCACCATTGCCTTCCATCTTGACCACCAGGAAACCGGCGTCAATGAAACGCTGGTAGAGGGCATCCACATCACCATCATACTTCACATGGAACTCGTTGAAGAACGGCTGGTCGAAAACCAGGTGGAAACGCCCCGTCTTCTTCAGCTCGTCCCAGAGATAGTGGGCACCGGCATACGATAGCTGGGCAGCCTCCCGGAGTCCCTGCTTGCCCATCAGCGAGCAGTATATGGTGACAAAGAGTGCCATCAGACTCTGGTTGGAGCAGATGTTCGAGGTAGCCTTCTGGCGGCGGATATGCTGTTCGCGGGCCTGCAGCGTGAGTACGAAGGCACGCTGGTCGCGGTTGTCCTTCGTCATACCGACGATACGGCCTGGCATCTTGCGTATCAGCTTCTCCGTGCAGCACATATAGCCGACGTAAGGACCGCCAAACTGCATGGGGATGCCCAGCGACTGCGCGTCGCCCACAGCGATGTCGGCTCCCCACTCACCGGGTGTCTTCAGCACGGCCAGGTCGGCAGCGACGCAGTTCATCATAAAGAGTGCCTTCTGCTCGTGGCAGGCATCAGCGAAGCCGGTATAGTCTTCTACGATACCGAAGGCATTCGGCTGCTGTACCATCACACCAGCCACATCGCCCTTGGCCAGCTCTGCCTTGAGTTCTTCCAAGTCGGTCACGCCATCCTTGATATGCAAGGCGAAGAGGTCGATGCCCTGATGGTGCGCATAGCGCGTCATCACCTTGACGGTCAGGGGATTCATCGTACCGGCAATCAGCACCCGACGGGCTTTCTTGCCGGCAGCCACCGCCATCATCATGGCTTCGGCAGCAGCCGTGGAGCCGTCGTACATCGAGGCGTTGCTGATGTCCATGCCTGTCAGTTCGGCCATCATGCTCTGATACTCGAAGATATAGTGTAGCGTGCCCTGTGAGATTTCTGCCTGATACGGGGTGTAGGAGGTCAGGAACTCTGAGCGTTGCAGCAGACTGGGAATGACCGATGGGGTATAATGGTCGTAGACTCCCATGCCGGCAAAGCATGTCAGCTGTCTGTTCGCGGCACCAAGCGTCTCAAACACCTTGCGCACTTCCATCTCGTTCATCTCCGAGGGCAGCTGATAGTCGCCCCGGAAGCGGATATCCTCAGGAATCTGGGCGTAGAGGTCGTCGAGGGAATCGACACCCACCCTTTCGAGCATCGCTTTCAGGTCTTCCTCTGTGTGGGGGAAATACTTATAATTCATTGAACATTGAACATTGAACGTTACTTCTCGCAGAAGGCGGCGTAGGCCTTGGCATCCATGAGGCTGTCGAGCTCGGATTTGTCGCTCAGTGCCACCTTGATGATCCAATTCTCGTAGGCATCCTGGTTGATGAGTTCGGGCTGGTCTTCCAATTCCTCGTTGACCTCCACAACGGTACCGCTCACCGGCGACATCAGGTCGCTGGCAGCCTTCACGCTCTCCACGGCACCGAACTCCTCGCCGGCCGTCACCTCGTCATCGACTTCGGGCATGTCCACATACACGACATTGCCCAGGGCGTTCTGCGCATAGTCCGTGATACCAATGAAACCATAGTCACCATCTACTCTTACGTATTCGTGCGACTCCGAGTAGTAGAGTCCTTCCAAAACTTTTGCCATATAATCAATTGTTTAAATTGTTTCCGTGTTCTCTCTCCCCCTCGGGGGAGCCAGGAGGGGGTCATCGTTTGTAGCTCTTCTGGTAGAACTGTTTCTTGACTACCTTGCCTGGGAATACCTTTTTGCGAATTTGTATCTGCACCTCCGTGTCGAGTTTGGCATACTGGCTGTCGATGAGTGCCATGCAGACGCTCTTATCCACAGAGAGGGCATGATAGCCCGTGGTCACCTCGCCGATTGGCTCCCCCTCCATGTTCAGCACCGTATAGCCGTGACGGGGAATCGCCTTGTCGAAGAGTTCGATGCCTACGAGTTTCTTCGCAGGACCTTCGGCCTTCTGCTTGGCGAGTGCCTCCTTGCCGACAAATGCTGCCTTGTCAAGCTTTACGAACATGCCAAGACCGGCCATGATGGGTGTGATGGTCTCTGACAGCTCATCGCCATAGAGCGGCAGGCCCACCTCGAAGCGCAGCGTGTCACGACAGCCGAGGCCGCAGACCTGTACACCGGCAGCGATGAGTAGGTCCCAACAGTCGCGGATGAAGTCGTGCGAGCCGTAGACTTCAAAGCCGTCCTCACCCGTATAGCCGGTACGCGAGATGATAACCTCTCCCCCCGCCCTCTCTGAAGGGAGAGGGAGCTTGATAACCTTGCAGGTGTAGAACGTCAGCTCCCTGCACGCCAAGCCCAATACGCGCTCTGTCACCTCTTCGGCTTCAGGACCCTGAATGGCTATCTGACCGTAGTAGTCGCTGCGGTTCTGGAGGTCGATGTCGAAGCCTTCGGCCTGCTGCTGCATCCACGCCCAGTCCTTGTCGATGTTGGCCGCATTGATGACGAGGAAGAAGTCGTTCTCCCCCAGCTTATACACCAAGAGGTCGTCGACGGTACCGCCATTCTCGTAACACATCATGCCATAGTAGATCTTCCCGGCGGGTGCCTCGGCAATATCGTTGGTGAAGAGATGCTGCACATAGCGTTCAGCATCCTTGCCGCGAACCGTCACCTCGCCCATGTGGGAGACATCGAAGAGACCGGCTTTCTCGCGTACTGCCTCATGCTCTATCTGGATGGATTTGTACAGCAGGGGCATGTTGAAACCTCCGAACGATACCATCGTGGCTCCCAGTGCGACGTGCTTGTCGTGCAGGCACGTCACCTTGTCCTTTTTTAATTCCTGTTGAGCTTCCATTGATGATTAAACTTTTATCTTTTCACTTTCTACTGTTGATTGTATCCTGCTGATGTCATCAGCCGTCAGCATCCGTTCTCCCTGACAGAGTGTCTCACGGATGAGCGTCTTCACCTCTTCAAGCGTCAGCGGGGTATGGTCTTTCAATAAGGTGATGCGCTGGCGCACGCTCTCGATACCCTTCTTCTGCAGCTTCTCCCTGCTGGGGGTGATGGCCTGCAGCATGTGCTCCATATTCGTGTCGTAAAGCAGGGTAGAGTGGACGATGCACCTCGTGGCGGTTTTCCGACAGGCTGTGCCACATACCTTCCGCTGACCTATCATGATGTCGTTATGACTCGTACCCGTTGCTTCGATGCCCATTTTCCGCAGCACCAGCAGTACCATGTTCACAAACCGGTTGAAGGCGAAGCCGACCTGCTCTTCCTTTGTCACATACGACAGCATGAGGTTGTCCATGTCGGCATATACGCAGCCCCCTCCACTCTTGCGGCGATAGACCTGTATGTCGTGCTCGCGACAGTAGTCAAGGTTCACCTCGTTCTCTTCCACCTGGTTGCGCCCGTAGATGACGCTCGGCTCTACCTGCCACAGAAAGAATGCCTCCGGCTCGTCAAGACAGCGTGCCACATATTCCTCCATCGCCAGATAGAAAGGGAGGCGGCGCACTTCTTGGAATGGCAGGGAGATATACCTCATACTATTTCCTGAGGATGATGTTGACGATGGCCACCACGTCGCTCACGTCGATGGTGCCGTCGTTGTTAGCATCGGCAGCCTCTGTGTCGAAGTTGGCAGAGCTACGGTCGAGGATATGGTTCACCACAGCCACCACGTCGCTCACGTCTACCGTGCCGTCGGCATTGGCATCACCATTCTGGGGCTTCACGGTCAGCTGGTAGGTGGCCTTGTCGGTCTTATAGTTGGTGTTGCCGGCGAAGCTGGCACTGATCTCCGTTGTGCCGGGCTTCACGACGGTGACCTTACCCGTCTGCACATCGACGGTGGCCACATCGGTCCTGCTGCTGGTATAGGTGACGGGGGTCACGCTGTGCGGGTTGGTCAGCGTAGGCTCGGTGAACGCCTCGCCCTGCGTGATGGTGATTTCGGCTGCTCCAGAGAGCGACAGCTCCGGCTCGTCCTTCTCGATGGTGACGGTATAGGTCTGTGTGGCAGGCGCCAGTCGGTAGTCGGTCTCTGCACCAGCTACGCTGATGATGGCTGTGCCGGCACCGATGACGGTCAGCACTCCCGTGTTGGGATCTACCTTCACCACGTTCTCATTGCTCGACGAGAAGGTGATCTTGCCGTCGTAGTCCTGTGAACGCGTCACGGTGGGAGCCGTCGGGGCAGGGTCGTTGAACTTGCCATTGACACGCGTCGTTGACAGTTTCAGGAATGCCTGGTGCTTCGTCCAGCTCGTCACCCTCAGCGTCACGGGCAGGTTGTTGTCCTTAGAGTTCTCCTCCACCCACGCGTATGGCCACTGTGTCTCATAGACATAGCCGCAGTCCGAACCCACGAGGTTGGGGGTGTCGGGACCATTGTCGTAGAACACGAAGTAGCGTGTGCCATCGACGGTAGTCTCACGCGGTGTCTGGCTCAGCCCCTTGGCGCGGAGTTCCTTCACGCGGCTGACGTCGAAGCGCTCGTGAACGAGCAGTCCTGTCTCCGTCGGCGACAGTTTCACGGCCTGCACCGTTGGGTTTTGGTTGTCCACCCTGAACCAGCTTGCATCACTAACGTCGTAGTTCTCCACATGGCTCATATCCAACCACATCAGCTTGTTGTTCTCAGCGTTGACGCTATACAGGTGCGGACTGTCATCAATAATCAGGTTGTGGATGTTGTTGTCCGCACAGCCGACACCATTCAGCACCGGGCAGTTCTTGATGTTCAGGTTCTGGATAGAACAGCCGCTGCATTCTATGCCACCCAGATTTGCCATATTCTCTACTGTCAGGTTCTGTGTGTTACACTGAAACAGTTGTAGGGCGTAGAATAGAGGCAGTCCACTGAGACGGAGGCTCTGTAACTTCACATCCCCCATTCCTAATTCCCACAGTGCGTTACAGCCGGACACATTGATAGAGTTCAGCTCATAGATGTATATTTCCTCTCCTACATCACCAGCAACCCTGAGCCATTGAAGCGTTGGATGGTTACTGACGTCGATGTCCTGAATGCCCGTCAACTTGAATTCGATACCTGTGGCGTTCATGATTTCGCACTTCGACATATCTGTCAGTTTGGGCAGATTAATCAAATATACCGCATACTCTCTATTAGAGGCGGTCTTGATAGCGCTTAAATCACGACAATTGTTAACCTCAACATTCCACAAGTTGTTTGAATAGGTCAAGTCCAACGAGGTAATCGCATAATTGTTGATATCAAATCGCCCCAAGTTCTTGAAGGGCTTTGCATCGAACGAGGTGATGCTGCTGTACGACTCCTCGTCGCCATTGAGAATAATGGTTTCCACGTTAGAGAAGATTTCCAGGCCCTTCAGGTTCTTGGCTCCCCAAACCTGCATCTCGAAACAATTCTCAATCTCCTCGTCGCTGAGCACGCCGTCATTGTCGCACGTATAGTCATAGTCCAAAACGCTTGCCCTCAGTTTTTCGTCGGGGAAGTTCGTTGCGTTAATCGCAACACTGGCCCTTGCACTGGTCAGCGCGAGGGCAAAAACTGCTAATGTCAGTAATGTTTTTTTCATATTTTTTTGTTCATTAAGTTATTCAATCGTAAGCCGCAGCGCATGATCTCTTCGCTGCCAAATACCATTATTATGCAATTAATCATGCAAAGATAGTGAATTCTGATGTAATCACCAAACATATCCCCGTTTTTTTTCAAAGGAATCGTGGTGACGGCTACTTCGCGCACGCGCATAATATTTTGCTATTTTGCTAACTGCGTGTTACAATTTACAGAACTACTGCGTCAGAATGAGGTTCACCGGGATCATGCGGATCATGGGGTCGGTTCTACTGATCACTTATCAAGGCAAATAATATGAGAATTAAGACAGTAATGAATCATAATCAAAATGACGGACTCCTGAAAATGATCAGAAGAACCGACCCCATGATCCCTGTTGAAGGCAAAAAATAACACGAGTATTTCAAGAAAGCTCACGGGATTACATCTTATTCCAAAGCAATGAGATATTGTACTTTTCTTCTTAAAAGGTCACCTGAAGGTCACCGCAAAAAGAAAAAGGAGTTGCGATTTTGTCGTAACTCCTTGATTTTCAGAGTGGACCAGGTAGGGCTTGAACCTACGACCTCCAGATTATGAGTCTGTTGCTCTAACCAACTGAGCTACAAGTCCGGTGCTTATCTTAAAAGCCCGTTCTCGAACGGCGATTTCAAAAAATCGGGTGCAAAGTTACTAAAAAGATTAAAGATTAAAGATTAAAGATTAAAGAATTTTCTGTTTTTAACATTTTTATGTACCTTTGCAGCGTGAAAACAGAAAAAAGAGAAGGATTAACCGCTGCCGAGGTACTGCACAGCAGGGAAAGATATGGTGAGAACGTGTTGACTCCACCGAAGCGCCCATCGATGTGGAAACTGTATCTTGAGAAATACGACGACCCGATGGTGCGTATCCTGTTGGTTGCTGCCGCCGTGTCGTTTGTATTGGCTTTTGTCAAGAACGACTTCGTGGAAACCCTCGGCATTATTGCCGCTGTTATCCTGGCCACCACCGTAGGATTCTTTTTCGAGCGCGATGCTGCGCGTAAGTTTGACGTGCTGACACAGCTGGGTGAGGAACAGCCCGTGAAGGTGATGAGGGAGGGGCACGTTGTGGAGATTCCCCGCCGCGAAGTCGTGGTGGGCGATATCGTGCTGGTAGAGACTGGCGACGAGGTGCCTGCCGATGGCCGGTTGCTGGAAGCGACAGACCTGCAGGTCGACGAGTCGAGCCTGACGGGTGAGATGATAACGACGAAAGGCATATCCCCGTCTCCCTCCGAAAAGGAGGGGCACGCTAACGAGGCGTATCCGAAGGATATGCTGTTACGCTCGTCGATGGTGATGAACGGTAACGGATATTATGTGGTGACGGCCGTGGGCGACGCGACGGAGATTGGTCATGTGGCACGGCAGGCTACGGAACTGACGGGGGTGAAGACCCCCCTGAACCTGCAGCTCGACCGGCTCGCCAAGCTGATCAGCAAGGTGGGCGGCGGCATCGCCATGGCCAGTTTCCTGATATTCCTGGTACACGACATCATCACCAATCCGCTTTGGTGGCACAACAACGACTATGTGTCGATGCTGGAAATCGTGCTCCGTTACTTTATGATGGCCGTCACACTCATCGTCATGGCCGTCCCGGAGGGACTGCCGATGGCCGTCACGCTGGCACTGGCTCTTAATATGCGACGGATGCTCAAGTCGAACAACCTGGTGCGCAAGCTACAGGCCTCGGAGACGATGGGTGCCGTCACCGTCATCTGTACCGACAAGACGGGTACGCTGACGGAAAACCGGATGACGGTTTTTGAAATGAGAAATGAGAAAGGAGCAATGAGCAATGCCACTCCGGAGCTGGCCAAGGCCATTGCGCTGAATACCACGGCGACGCACGAGGTGGGCAATCCTACGGAGCAGGCCCTGCTGCGGTGGTTGCAGGAGCAGGGCGTAGATTACCAGCAGTTGCGCGAGGAGCATCCTATCAGCAGTCGCGAGCCGTTCTCTACCGAGCGGAAATACATGTCGACCACTGTTGGCCATACCATGTATATAAAAGGTGCCCCCGAAGTAGTATTTGGAATGATCAATGAGAAAGGAGAAAGGAGAAATGGAGTTGGCGCGACGGTGGCCCTGGAGGAGCAACTGCTGGAATGGCAGCGACATGCCATGCGAACGCTGGCCATCGCCGAAACTTCCCCCGGAAAGAAGGAGGGGGCGACACTGCTGGCCATCGTCGCTATCAGTGACCCGTTGCGCAAGGAGGTGCCTGCCGCCATCAGCCAGTGCCGACAGGCCGGCATCGACGTGAAGATTGTGACGGGGGATACCGCAGAAACAGCATTGGAGATAGCACGGCTGGCGGGAGTATTATCCGGAAATTCTGGAATCTCCAGTCAATCTGGTGTTATCACCGGTACGGACTTTGCGGCACTCTCTGACGAAGAGGCGCTGGAGCGTGTCAAAGACCTGAAGGTGATGTCGCGGGCACGTCCCACCGACAAGCAACGGCTGGTCAGCCTGCTGCAACAGTTGGGAGAAGTGGTGGCCGTAACGGGCGACGGTACCAACGATGCACCGGCCCTGAACCGTGCCCATGTGGGACTCTCATTAGGCTCTGGGGCTAGTGTGGCCAAGGAGGCCAGCGACATCACCCTCATCGACGACTCCTTCCGTTCCATCGTCCATGCCGTGATGTGGGGACGTTCGCTCTACAAGAATATCCAGCGCTTTATCTTCTTCCAGCTCATCGTCAATGTGGCGGCACTGCTGCTGGTACTCTTCGGAGCCTTCATCGGTACGGAGATGCCGCTTACCATCACCCAGATTCTGTGGGTCAACCTGATTATGGACACCTTTGCCGCTATGGCACTGGCCTCGCTGCCGCCCAGCCGTGAGGTGATGCAGGAACGGCCCCGCAGCAGGGATGCCTCCATCGTCACGTCGGGTATGGCACGTGGAATCGGTATCATCGGCGGACTGTTCTTCGTGCTGACAGGTGCCTTGCTGTGGTACTTTGAGCACGTGGCAGGGATTGACGACCAGGAGCTGACCATCTTCTTTACCATCTTTGTCATGCTGCAGTGGTGGAACCTTTTCAATGCCCGCACGCTGGGGTCGTGCCATTCAGCCCTTCGCCAGCTGTGGAACTGCCAGGGTTTCCTGCTGGTATTGGTATTGGTGCTGATAGGGCAGTGGCTCATCGTCACCTTTGGCGGCAGGATGTTCCGCACCGTTCCGCTGGCGTGGGATGTATGGCTTTACATCATCCTCGGTACGTCGCCCGTGCTGTGGATAGGGGAAATATATAGGAAATTAAGAGTTAAGAATTAAGAGTTAAGAGTTGATGGAGGGGTATGTAGCGACGATAGGGATGTTTGACGGTGTACATCTGGGGCATCAGTTTGTGATACGCCAGGTGGTGCAGTGTGCCCGTGAGCGCGGCCTCCTTTCGATGGCACTTACCTTCGACCATACGGTGCGCCGCGAGGCAGTGCTCACACCGCTTGACGAGAAACTGAGGCTGCTCAACGCGACGGGGCTGGACCGTGTGGAAGTGCTGCCCTTTACCCGTGAACTGAAATCACTGACAGCCCGTGAGTTCATGCAGCAGGTGTTGAAGGAGCAGTTGCATGTCTGCGTGCTGATGACGGGCTATGACAACCGCTTCGGCCACAACCGCGAGGAAGGCTTTGACGACTATGTGTACTATGGCCGTGAGTTGGGCATCGAGGTCGTGAGTCTCCCCCCGGCTCCCTCCGAAGGAGGGGGAGGTGTCGTCAGCTCGTCGTATATCCGTCAGCTGTTGTCGGAGGGGCGGGTAGAGGAGGCTTCCCGGTGTCTGGGGCATCCCTATTTGATCAGCGGTCACGTGGAGCATGGCGAGCACGTCGGTACGGGATTGGGGTATCCTACTGCCAACCTGGTGGCCGACGACCCAAACCAGCTGATTCCCGCCAACGGAGTCTATGCCGTGCAAGTCTTTCCTCCCACCGCTTCCTCCTCATCAATGCCCTATATGGGTATGATGAACATCGGTACCCGTCCAACCTTTGGCGTGTACCCCCAGACGCTGGAGGTTCACCTGCTCCATTACCACGGCGACCTCTACGGCCAGCGCCTTGGCGTGTCGTTCGTCGGTCGTATACGCGAAGAGCGCCGCTTCGACCATCTGGAAGCCCTGAAAAGACAACTCCAACAAGATGCCATACAGGCAGAGAGAATCATCAATAACAGAAAATGAAGAAAGCGATTAGTTACCTTTTTATCTTTGTGGCCATCCAGTTTGTGGGGGGAGCCGCTATCAACACCATCTGGAATTTGGCCACGGGGTCGACAGACCGTACCGCCGCCCTGATCATCACGCTGACCACCGTGGTCAGCATCATCACCATGCTGCTGTTCCTGCTCATGCGGTGGACGGTAGTCTCACCGAAGTGGCTGCGAACGCGCCCCTGGACGGTACTGGCATGGAGCGTGGTGGCCGCCCTCGGTGCCCTCATCCCGTCGGCATGGTTGCAGGAGATGATACCCGAACTGCCCAGCTTGGCAGAAGACGAGTTTGAGATGATTCTCAGCAATCGCTGGGGCTATCTGACCATCGGACTGCTGGCTCCTCTGTCGGAGGAGATGGTGATGCGCGGTGCCGTCCTGAAAGAGCTTCTGAAGTCGCAAAGGCTCTCGCCATGGGGTGCCATCGCCCTCTCTGCATTGTTCTTTGCCCTCATCCACATGAATCCTGTGCAGATGCCGCATGCCTTTCTCATCGGACTGCTGCTGGGTTGGATGTACTGGCGTACGGGCAGCATCTTGCCGGGCATTGTCTACCATTGGGTCAACAACAGCGTTGCCTTTGTCTTGTATCGGATATATCCTGATCCCGACATCAAGCTGTCAGACATCTTCCAGGGCGGCCAGCAACATGTGCTGATGGCCGTCGGTTTCTCGCTGCTGATCCTGTTGCCGGCCCTCTACCAGCTACATCTCTGGATGCGTCGGGCAGAATAGGGGGGAGCCTCACCATACCAGCGTCTGTAGCCTGTCAGGATGGAATACGTACTGCGCCGTGTCCTGCAGCTGTGTGGCTGTCAGCTCGTCAATGCTTCTGAAGAGTTCGTCGATGTGGCGCTCCCGGCCGTTGTGCAGGTAGTGGCGGGCAAAGTCGAGTGCAAACTGTTCCCTGTTGTCGCAGGCGATGGCTAATTGTCCTTTCAGCTGTCGTTTGGCAGCTGTCAGCTGACGCACACTGAGCGGCTGTTGCATCAGCCGGTCGAGTTCGCGGTGTACCAGTCGCAGACAGCGTTTCACATCGTGGTGGTCGCAGCCGAAGTATACCGACCAGCAGCCCGTATCGCTGTAGCTGACCATCGAGCTTTCCACGGTATAGACCAGTCCGTGTCGCTCGCGCAGCGAGAGGTTGAGACGGGCATTCATGGCCGGACCGCCCAACAGGTTGTTCAGCAGGTAGAGCGGCATGCGCCGTGGGTCGTCGTAGGCAAAGGCACGGCTTCCCAGCATGACGTGGCTTTGATGGTGGTTCTCGGAGATGAGCGGTGCCGACAGGGCCGGGTGTATGCTAGGACTGTTGCCATCCTGCAGTTCTCTGGTCTCTATCTGCTCACCTCTTGCCTCTATGTTTTTTACCAGCTGTGCAAAGTTGACATCGCCGTAGACGAAGAACACGGCATTCGCCGGACGGTAGTGACGGCCGGTGAAGCGGCGGGCATCGGCAGTGGTGAACTGCTTGACCCTTTCGGGGGTTCCCAGGATGTTGTGGCCCAGCGGATGTCCCTTGAACAGCAGGTTCTCAAACTCGTCGTAGATGAGTTCCGCCGGCGAGTCGTTATAGCTTTCTATCTCGTCGCAGATGACATCGGCCTCATGGTCTATCTCCTGCTGCGGATATTCGCTGCAGAACACGATGTCCATCAGCAGGTCGACAGCCCGTGGCAGGTGTTCCTTCAGTACGGCGGCATAGAATACCGTATCTTCCTTGTTGGTGAATGCGTTCAGGTCGCCTCCGATGCTTTCGAGACAGTTCATAATCTGGAGCGACGAGCGACGGCGCGTTCCCTTGAAGGATACGTGTTCGCAGAAATGGGCCAGTCCCTCTTCGCCAGCCTCTTCCTGTCGTGTACCGGCATGGATGCCGATGCCGCAGTAGATGACATTTGATGCCGACGGCAAATGAATGATACGCAGACCGTTTGCGAGTGTTGTTGTGTGATATTTTGCCATTTTGCGTGCAAAAGTACGAAATAATTCTTAATTCTTAATTCTTAATTCTCAATTTATTTGTATCTTTGCACACAAAAACATAAAACTATGAGGAAAGTAATAGGAATTGGTGAAACGGTGCTGGACATCATTTTCAGGAACGACCAGCCTGTCAGTGCAGTACCCGGTGGCTCTACGTTCAATGCCATGATCTCGTTAGGCAGGTGTGGCATCCAGACCAGCTTTATCAGTGAGACGGGCAACGACCGCGTGGGGCGTATGATTATACAGTTCTTGCGCGACAACGGCTGTGATGCCGACAGCGTGAATGTCTATCCGCAATCAAAGTCACCGCTGTCGCTGGCTTTCCTTAACGAAAAGAACGATGCCGAGTACATCTTCTACAAAGACCATCCCAACGACCGCCTGGACTTCATCCATCCGGAAGTGCAGGAGAACGACCTGGTGCTCTTCGGTTCCTATTATGCGCTGAACCCCGTCATCCGTCCGCAGGTGAAGGGTTTTCTGGAATATGCCCGTCAGCGGGGAGCCATCCTCTACTATGATGTCAACTTCCGTGCCTCGCACCAGCATGAGGTGCTGAGGCTGACGACCAACCTGCTGGAGAATTTCGAGCTGGCTGATATCGTGCGTGGCTCGTCGGAAGATTTTGAGATTCTGTTCAAGAAGACCGACCCCGATGCCGTGTATCGCTCCCAAATCATGTTCTACACCAAGAAGTTCATCTATACCCATGCCGCAGAGCCTATCGAGCTGCGTGCCGACGGCGGACTGAGCAAGCAGTATCCCGTACTGCCCACCGAGACGGTAAGCACCATTGGGGCGGGCGACAACTTCAACGCCGGCCTGCTCTACGGAATGATTCAGGGCGGCATCACCCGTGCCGATATAGAACGGGGACTGAGCGAGGCACAGTGGGACAGCATCATCATGCAGGGACAAGAGTTCTCTGCAGAGGTGTGCCGCAGCCTCTACAACTATGTGTCGCCGGAATTCGGGGAAAGGAAGAGGATCTGAAAGTAAAAAGGTAAAAAAGACAAACGAATAAAAGATAAAGAATATGCAGAACATTACAGACAACATTTATTATGTGGGTGTCAACGACCGCAACAAGTCGTTGTTTGAAGGCCTGTGGCCGCTGCCCTACGGAGTGAGCTATAACTCTTACCTTATCGCTGACGAGAAGGTGTGCCTGATCGACACCGTGGAGGTAGACTTCTTCACACAGTATATGGAACATATCCAGGAGGTCATCGGCGACCGCCCCGTAGACTACCTGGTGGTCAACCACATGGAGCCGGACCATAGCGGTTCGATAGCCCTTATCAAGAAATATTACCCGCAGATCCAGATTGTGGGCAACAAGAAGACGTTCCAGATGATGGAAGGCTTCTATGGCATTGCCGACGGTACGCTGGAGGTGAAGAACGGTGACACCCTCCACCTGGGCAGCCGCACGCTCTCCTTCGTGCTGACCCCGATGGTACACTGGCCCGAGACGATGGTAACCCTTGCCACCACTCCCGATGGTTCTCCATCGGGCAACACCGTCCTCTTCAGCGGCGATGCCTTCGGCTGCTTCGGAGCACTGAACGGCGGCATCATCGACGAGCAGATCAACTGCGACAGCTTCTGGCTGGAGATGGTACGCTACTACTCGAATATCGTGGGCAAGTACGGCACCCCCGTGCAGAACGCCCTGAAGAAGCTGGCCGACGTGAAGCTCGACTACATCTGCGCCACCCACGGTCCGGTATGGCACCAGTATATCGACAGGGTGGTGGCCGAGTACGACCGCATGTCGAAGTATGAGACGGAGCCAGGCCTGGTCATCTGCTACGGTACCATGTACGGCAATACGGAGCGTGCCGCCGAGGTGATAGCCCGTGCTGCCTCAGAGGCCGGGGTGAAGAACATCGTGATGTACAACGTGTCGAAGACCCACCACTCATACATCATCCGCGACGTGTTCCGCTACAAGGGGCTTATCGTCGGTGCGCCGACCTATAACACGGCACTCTACCACGAGATGGACGTGCTGCTCTCTGAGTTGGCTGGCAAGGACATCAAGAACCACCTGCTGGGCTGGTTCGGTTCCTATGGCTGGGCTTCGAAGGCCGTCTGTGAGATACAGCGGTGGAACGATGAACACCTGCATTTCGAGGAGGTGGGTCATCCCGTGGAGATCAAGCAGAGCCTGAATGCAGAGACCACGGCACAGTGTGAGGCACTGGGCCGTGCGATGGCTGAGAGGCTGCAGAAGGATTAATCATTAGGAGTTACCATATAATACAGAAAGCATGATGAAAAGGATATTGTTTTTCATGTTGCTCTTGGTCTCGGCACTCACGATGAGAGGACAGGAAGAGCAGAACAGCCAACCGTTTAAGGTGGCCGCCTTGTGGTATCAAGTGACATCTCCTGCATCGCAGGAGGTGATGGTGGTAAGGTCACAGGAAGAGAATGCTTACGCCGGTGACGTGGTGATTCCAGAAACCGTCACCGTCACCACCGCCGAAGGAACCGTGACGTATAGGGTAACAGAGATTGGTACGCATGCATTTTACGACTGTGCGCAACTGACCAAAATATCGATTCCCGCCAGTGTCAAGAAGATAGGGCATGGTGCCTTTAGCAACTGTACAAAATTGAAAAGAGCCGTCTTTGCCAGTGTCAACCATGTTGCAGAGATGGTGTTTGAAGATCTGACATCCAACCCGTTGTACAACGCCCACCACCTCTTTGTAGTGGATGAATCGGGCACAACGGAAAGCGAGGTAACGGAGGTGTCTTTGTCAAAGGTAGGCAACTATGCCTTTGCGGGCTGTAGCAGTCTGACCAAGGTGACCTATAAGAATGCCATGCAGGTGGGTTCATACGCCTTCCATGACTGTACGTCGCTCAAGGAGGTTCATTTCGCCAGCTACAAGGACGTGCTGGCATCGAGCTATGACGCTCTCTCATCACAGCCGTTGTACTATGCCGGCAACCTGTATATCGGTGGAAAGGAAGTGACAGAGTTTACGCCGGCAAAGACAGATATTACGGCAGGACGGATTCCTTCCTATGCCTTGGCAGGAGCTGTTCATCTCACCAAGGTCAACATACCGGAGGGAGTAACTGCTATTGGGGTGTATGCCTTTTACAACTGTAAGTCGCTGGTGACGGCCGACTTCGTCAGCTTCCAGGCGCTGCTGGACATGTCTTGGGGCGACGAGTATTCCAATCCGTTACGCTATGCACAGTATCTGACCATCAATGGCAAGGTGGAGAACTCCATCCATGTGACGGGTACGGAGGTGAAGAATAATGCCTTCTATGGCAGTACCTGGCTGCAGACCGTCACCTTCGACGACACCGTGACGCGCATTGGTTCTAATGCTTTCAGGGGATGTTCGTCGCTGACATCCATCAACCTGCCCCGTGCCTTGGAGAGCATCGGTGCGAATGCCTTTAACGGATGTGCCTTTGAGAGCATCAACCTGCCTGGCACGCTGACCACCATCGGTGCGCAGGCTTTCCGTGACTGTAAGCGCCTGAAAGAGGTTGCTATTCCCAACAGCGTGACATCGCTGGGCGTGTCGGCCTTCATGTACTGTACCAATATGAAGAAGGCCGTATTGCCGACGGGACTGACCGTGGTGCCCAAGAGTTTGTTCTATAGCTGTTCCAACCTTCGCGATATCACACTGCCCGATGCCGTGTATATGATCGATGATGAGGCCTTCTATAGCTGTCAGGCCCTGGAGACCGTACCGTTGAGCAAAAACCTGCAATACATCAACAAGCAGGCCTTCTATAGCTGTAAGGGCTTTACCAGCCTGGTGCTGTCTGACAACGGCAAGATAGAGATTATCGGTGAGAAGGCTTTTGCCAGCTGTACCAACATCACCAGTCTGACGCTGCCTGCCACGCTGACCAATATCATGTCGGCGGGCTTTGCCGACTGTACCAGTCTTACCGATGTGTACAGCAAGGCAGAACAAGCCCCCAATGCGCAGGTCAACACCTTCGACAATCCTGCGAATATGAAGCTGTACGTCAGCGCGTCGGCTGCCGAGAGCTATCGTGCCAATGAGCCTTGGAAGCAGTTCCAGCAGAGTGGTGCCATCAGCACACACACCCTGACCTTCATCGTCAACGACGATACGGAGAAGCCGTACAAGGTCATCAGCCGCGAGGCAGGTCTTACCATTGCTGCCGACGAGGTGGCCGATCCTACGGGTATCTTCTCCGGCTGGGACAAGGAGATACCTCAGACCATGCCCAACGAGGATATGACCTTCTATGGCTATACGTCGGTAAAGAAGGAGATTGGCGGTCTGTCTTATCACTTGTTCCCCAGCGAGCAGCTCAACGGAAAGGGTCTCAGCCGCAGGGCCATGCTGATAGCCAGTCTGTCAGAACCCTACAGCAGCGAGAACATCGAAGTTCCCGCAGAGGTGGTCGACGGAGGAGTCAGCTATCCTGTTGAGGGCATCGCTCGTAGTGCCTTCGAGAAGTGTGAGGACATCTACCTTGTCAAGCTGCCCGAATCGGTCAAGGTGATTGAGCCGCGCGCCTTCATGGGGTGCTCCAAGCTGATGACCGTCAACATCCCCGCTGCCGTTACTGTCATCAGCGACAGCCTCTTCTTCAACAGTATCTCGCTCGGTACGCTGGAGTTGCACGACAACATCACCGAGATAGGTCTGCAGGCTTTCTCGTCTACCAGAGTGGCCATGACCAAGTTGCCCGCCAAGCTGAAGAAGCTGGGCAAGCAGGCTTTCTACGGCTGTAGGAGTCTGATTGACATCACGGTTCCTGCCCTTGAGGAGATGGGTGCCGAAGTATTCTACTACTGCATCAACCTGAAATCGGCCAGCTTCGACGAAGGCTTTGCCCTCTCGTTGCCCGACCGCACCTTCCAGAACTGTTCCAAGCTGGAGAAGGTGACGTTGAGTCCGAAGATGAAGATACTGGGAGCCGGTGCGTTCCTGAACTGTTCCTCGCTGCCGGCCATATCCCTGCCGGAGGGTGTGGGCATCATCGGCAACAATACTTTCGAGGGTTGTGCCAAACTGGCTACGGTGAGTATCCCGTCGACGGTCAATACCATTGGTGAGAATGCGTTTGCCGCTGACAAGGAACTCCGTCAGATTTCCGTTTCGCGTACCACTCCTCCTGCTGCCGTTTCTTCCTCGTTCTCCTCGGAAGCCTATGAGAAGGCCAATCTCTATGTGGCCGATGCGAAGGCTGTGGAGAGCTACAAGAATGCCAGCCCGTGGAAGTTGTTCGAAAATATCTTCACCAACCAGAAGTTCAAGCTGACCTATATGCTTGACGGAAAGGTCTATCAGGTCAATGCCGCCGACCAGGTGTTTGACGTGCTGGTAGGTTCGGCTGTCACGCCGATGGCTGCCCCCGTCAGCGAGGGTCACGAGTTCTCTGGCTGGATGGACGAACCCGACATCATGCCTGCCGAGGATGTGACGGTTACCGGACGCTTCCAGTATGAGGTGAAGTATTACGACGGTGCCGTCAAGGAAGAGAACCGCCTGCTGGGCGACGAGAGCTTCAAATACTTCTACGGCGACAAGATCGTTGTTCCCGAAGGTCTCAACAAGGCCAGCTATACCTATACCTTCCAGGAGGCTTTGCCCGAGACGATGCCTGCCAAGGATCTGAATGTGGTGGTGGTCTACCAGGAGTCCGACCGTGAGGTGGTGGTAGACGGTGTCACCTATAAGATCTTCTTCGAGGACGGACGTGCCGAGCTGGTGAGTGCTCCCACCGACCGTACCGAGCTGTCGGTAGCCTCGCCGCTGCGCGTAGAGGGTAAGGACTATGCCATCACCACGATCCAGGACGCTGCCTTCAAGGGATGCTACAAGCTGACCAAGTTTGCCATTCCCAACACGGTGACCACCATCGGTACACATGCCTTCGAAGGCTGTACGGCGCTTTCTGATATCACGCTGCCCAAGCAGCTGACCACCATCGGCGAGCAGGCCTTCCGCAACTGTCCCATCGTGAGCATGCTCATTCCTGCCACTGTCACCAGTGTGGGCGATGGCATCTTCAACTGGTGTACGCGCCTGCAGAGCGTCGACTTCAGTGCTGCTGTCGACAAGTTGCCCGCCCGTACCTTCCAGTCATGCGCGAGTCTAACCTCTGTCGACCTGGCCAACAACATCACCGAGATTGGCGACAATGCCTTCAACGGATGTATCAGCCTCTCGGCCATCGTGCTGCCCAACAAGCTCACCACCATCGGCGAGAGTGCCTTCCTCGGCTGTACGCACCTGTCGGCCATCACCCTGCCCGCCAGCACGGAGACGCTGGGCAACCAGGTGTTCTTCGGCTGTGGACTGAACAAGATAACCGTAGCGGGAAGCAGCATGCCCACGGCATACGCGCAGACTTTCGACAACAACACCTACGAGAATGCCACCCTCGTGACATCGCTCACGCAGCTGCCGGAGCCTTGGGACAAATTCGTCAACTACGAGGCTGCCGAGGGTTCTGGCGAGGGTTCCCTGCAGTGCGCCCAGCCCGTCATCGACTACCATAACGGTCACCTCACGTTCTCCTGCGAGACAGAGGGTGCCGTCATCGTCAGCGAGGTGAGGGTAGAGGATGCCCAGAAGAGCAATGCCACCGAGCTGGAGCTTACCAGGAAGTACATCATCACCGCCTACGCCCGCAAGGACGGTATGAGGCGTTCGGCCACCGCCACCAAGGAGCTGACGTGGAACGACACGGGTGATGTGAATGGTGACGGCGTAGTCGACGTGGCCGACGTGGTGACTGTGGTGAACATCATCCTGCACGACGGACAGCAAGACCCCGCGAAGGCCAGGGTGTTCCTGCGCCAGCACGGTTTCATCGTAGGTGATGCCGCAGAACAGGGCGAAGAATAATACGGTGATACACGCTTAGCACAGACTCTTCGACTATTCTTCTAAGAGCCAACCGTTGTGGTTGGCTCTTTCACGACCGTGAGGAGCCTCTTCACGGTCGTGAGTGGCCTCTTCACGACCGTGAGTGGCCTACTTACGGCGGTGAGTGGCCCACTCACGGAAATCCCGCACGCTGGGATTTTCCGTACCAATCCAGTCATCATTTCTCAAAATGTCACTTTCGCTGATGTAACATTCCTTCGCGCACGCGCATGTATATAGCGAAACGTCTTTTTATGTGACCCTTCTGACCCTTCTGACCCGTAAAAGACTTTCGACAATATCCCGGTTACGGGTCAGAAGGGTCAGAAGGGTCACGTTTTTTTGCGTTTGCCTACTACGTACGCACGCGCGAACAGGGTGACGCATCGCCGAAGTCAGGAAAAAGTTGCCGAATTATTTGGAACTTTCGGAATAAATACCTATCTTTGCCCCCAGAAGATAGTCCTTTGCAGCTGAACGGTTACGTGGTACGTAGCTCACTCGTGTAGGTTGTACGGGACTGTTTTCATTTTCTGCCCTTCTTGGTCTTACGTTTGTCAATCTCCACTCTTTTAGTGAGCCATCAATGACCCAAGGGGCGAGAAAAAATCCCTACCGATCTGTTCGAAGGGATAGTGGAGGACAAATCATGAGCAAGGATTCATTTGTCATCGTAATGCCCATAGGCCGAGAGTATGTCAATATAAACCTCGGTTTCGAAGATTTCGTAAATCAAGCGATGCTTCTTAGTGATGGTACGGCTCCACTGTCCGTTGCGGTCGCCTTTCAGAGGTTCAGGATGACCAGTGCCCGTTTTGGGATGCTCTTTCAGTTCCTTAATAAACTTATCGGCTTTCTTGTAGGCAGCAGGTTCAGAACGTTTCAATTTCTGAAGGTCTTCAATAGCCTTTGGAGAATAGATAATCTTATACATCAGCCCACTCTTTGTAGAAATTCATCCAATGACTCGTCAGGCAACATCTCAACACCTTCTCCACGCTTGATTTGTTCTCTTGCCTCATCTACACGGGCAAAGAACTCCTCTTTGGTGAGAAGAGTCGGTTCTGCTTCTTTTTCAGAAACGAGCTTGCGTAAATATTTTGCGGCCCGCTTCAGCAGGTTTTCGTCTTCAGCAATGATACTCATATTGCGAAGCATCTCTGCATTCATCTGTATTGCTGTCATATTCTCAAATAATTATATTTCTGGCTGCAAAATTAAGATTTTATTCTGAATAAACAAAGAAAACAAAGATAAATTGATATGAAAGAGATTAAATACCAACAAAAGTATAAAAAGAAGTGTGACAGGAACCAGGTACATGTCACATTAATTATTACTCGTTAAAGTTTGTATCTGTTTGAGGACAAGTTGCTTCTCATTGTCCAAGGTTCATTGCGTGGGCTTGGGGATGGTAAGCACGGCATGGAGGTCGTTGGTCCGGCTGGAAAGTGCAGCATCGCTCGCCTGGTTGGTATCGGTGAGCATGCTCGTAAGCGAGGGCTTTAAGTATTTCATCACTATCCCTTGCAAAAGAGTGGCTTGTTCGACGAGATCCTTCTCGGCTACCTGCCCCTTCAGTTGTTGTAGGCATAGTTTCTTTACACCCTCCTCAAACTCGTCAATAACAGCCAGACTACGGGGATTTTCGTTCTCGTTGCCGCCATTGTGTATCATATAAGCCTCAGCGAATGGTTTACTCAGGAACTCCATGAGCAACTCTGTCGTCTTCTGTGGTGTGTCAGGCAACAGATTTGACAGGCCAAGTAGCCAAAGTACGTTGCGGTAGGATTGTATTGTTGGCCAGTACTCGTTGACGTGCCATGCCAGACCGTAGGTGATGTTCGACGAGCTGCGCTTGTAGCACTCCTGCTGGATGTCAGCGATAGAGGGTATCGACTTGATATAGCCTGTTGAGACGTTCCACTGCGTGAAGTCGCGGTTGACGGTGATGGTGCGCCACGCATTGGGATAGCTGACGGTGGCACCCGTCGATATGTCTATCAGGCTGTCGGTCTTGGCTTCTGTTGCCTTCCTGTATTGTGCGATGTCCTGCAGGTGCTGGTGACCGGTGAGCACAAGGTGAATGCCGTGCTGCATCATGCCCTCGGCCACTTTCTGGTAGTCTTTCACCACATAGGGAGACTGCACCTTGGCCTGACCGTCGTAGTGTTCCACGGCATTGTGATGCATCATGGCTACCACCTGCTTGCCGGCAGCCCGTGCGGCATCGGCCTGCTGCCACATCCACTCCAGTGTGGCCTCGCGTATGCGCCCCGCCGTCTGGTTCTGGTTGATGGTGTCGCCACGCTCCTTATAGCGGTTCTCCTCATAGAGATTGCTATCGAGGCAAATGAGCACCAGTCCTTTGAGCGGCTCGCAGGTGAACGAGAGCGATGCCGGGTCACGAACGGTCTCAGGCCGTGCATAGCCGAAATTGGCATACAGCTGTGCAAACTGCTGGGTCGAAGTGCGCTCGGCAGGCCGCGTCTGGTCGCCCTGGTAATAGACTCCCTCGGGGTTGTCGATGTCGTGATTGCCAGGAATGACGATAGTAGTAATGCCCGCCGTGCGTATGCGCTCCAGAAGGCTTACCACCAGTTGGTGGCTCACCAGCTCGCCGTCCTTGGTCAGGTCGCCGGGGATGAGCACCAAATCGGGCTTCTTCTCCAACACAACGCCGATGACGTTCTCCAGTACTTCGCCGCTCTCCTCTAGTAGCTTGGGATCGACCTTGGTATAGTCCTCAAAGGCTTTGCCTTTCTGCACGAGCAGTTGCGGAGCCATCACGTGGATGTCGCTCATCACGAAGATGCTATACTCGGACTTCGGCTCTACCGGCGAGGGTCCGCTGGGATTGTCGGTGTTGTCGATGCATGATGACAGCGACATACAGATTAGTGCAACTGCTGCAAACAACCATAGAATCTTCTTATTCATAATTATTACTCGCTAAAGTTAGTATCTGTTTGGGGTTGTTCCTTACTCATATAATAGGTGTTTCCGTAACTGTCTTTACCTATGAAGATATCCATAGGCAGCTTCTTCAATGTGAATCCCTCGATGCCGGTAACGGCTGTGAGCTGACCTTCCTGCGTGACGGTGACGGGCTCGATGGGTGAGGGGGCTTCCATATTCTTTAGGCCTGTGACGGTCAGATTGCCGGCATTGGTCGTGGGAATGAGGTTGAAGACACCATATTCCAATATTGTCAGATTATCCATGTCATAATCATCTGTAGAGCTGGTGACATTTGTCGCGCAACTGTAGCCTGGCAGTTCCAGCAGATTGAAAGTAGAAGTAGAGCTTGCGGTTGAATTAGAAGGACATGGTATGACCAGATAGGTCATCATACCCGTCTTGTGGGCATTGATGGCCTTTATGACAAGCTGAATATCAGGATTGTCTTCACCGTAAAACTGTGAAAGGGTCTTACGGACCACCTCCATGTCGGCAGCATCCTGACTCTCGTCGTAGTTAGTAGGAACGGGTACATCCTTGAGCAGGAAGTTGATGGGTGTCAGTGTCTTCTGTTTGAAGTTGTCTATGGCTTCTGTCAGCCTGCCATCGCGCTTAGCCAGCCAGATGGCAATGCTACTCATATAACTTTCCTGATCCACGTTAGAGCCAAGGTACAGACCTTCAATCTCATGAAGTTGCTTGTAACCGAAAAGCGGGTGAAGCAGACTGCGCTCGAAGAAGTCGGCTGTTGCCTCGTCGACGTCAGTTCCTTTGATGCCGGCAGCCTCCTGTGGGTAGGTCTTCTCGTACTTGTCGGTCCAGTATTTGGCACGACTGTAGTGCTTGTCTTTCTGGCTGGGGTTTTCCCATGCCGCCTTCAGTGCCAGCAAGGCCAGTTTACGATAGGCGCGAGGCATATAGTCGATAGGATAGTCCTGGTTGCGGTTCTCTTTTCCGGCGTCCTCACTCTTGGCGGTTTTCTTCCAGCCTTTAGCAGGAATCTGTACATATTGGTGGAATGCCTCATGATAGAAGAGTGCAACGAACTTTAACATATAATCCTTGAGGGTGATTTCCTCCCCGTACATTTTTAACATCCTTTCCTTCATTTCTTCATAAGAGTCAATGAAGAGGATGATGGTGCAGTTCAAGCCATTGAAAGCCACGTGGCTAAAGCTGGTGGTGTTCTGGACAGCGCGCTTCACGTCTTCACTCCATTCGCTCTGAGGTATCTCTTTCTTGGTGGTGGGGTTAATCAGGTACATACGGGTTTTCTCCTGATTGACCAGCAACATATTGAAGTCGGCAGGATTAACGTCAGCATTCCAAGCAGTCTGAACATGCGGATTGGCTATCTTGATGGCCGCCCAGAACCAGTCTGTCATCTTGTCGTAGTCGGTGCTCACCTCAGGCAGCGTATTATTGTCTGTTTGTTCCGGTTCAGCACCTGACCCGTTTGCCGGATTGTCTTCTACCGTACACGAAACCAGAGCGAGACCGCAGATCAGGATGGCGGCGAGCATCCATAATAGGTTCTTTTTCATCATCATTGTTTCTAAGTTAATAAATCTGTTATAGCTTTTATTATTTTATACAAATCTTTTTGTTGTTCATGATGTAGAACCCTTTATTTATATTTTTGTTTCATCTTTAGAATGCGGCGGACGCTTTGGTTGATGCGGGCCTCGGTGATGGTGCCGCTTTCAACGGCTGCCATGACGGCATCGAAAGCCTGGACGAGGTTCTGCGGACCCAACACGATGTCAACACCTGCCTGAATGCAACCAACGGCAGCCTCGGCACAAGAGTACTGTTGGGTGATGGCTCCCATCTCCATAGCATCGGTGATGATGATGTTCTGATAACCCAGTTCTCTGCGCAGCTTGTCCTGCAGGATGAGACTCGACATGGTGGCGGGAATCTCAGAGCCCGTAACGTTAGGCGTACCGATATGAGCAGTCATAATCAGCTGGCAACCCCACTTGATGCCTGCCTTGAAAGTAACCATCTCGCAGCTGGCCATCTCGTCCCATGTCTTCAGGCTCTGCGCATAGCCATAGTGGGTGTCGGCTTTGGTGTCGCCATGTCCGGGAAAGTGCTTGATACAACCCGTTATGCCGGCATCCTTCAGTCCCTGCAGATAATTGGTTACCATCGGGGCTGCCACAGCGGGATCGTCTGAGAATGCACGGGCGCCGATGACGATATTCTCGGGGTTGGTATTCACATCGGCTACAGGGGCGAAGTCGATGTCGAAGCCGTACTTCTTCAGATACGTGCCGATGGTATTGCCGCAGTAGTAGGCATTCTTCGGGTCTCCTGTAGCACCTATCGCACCCATCGATTCGAAGGTCTCAACATTGAAGTTCTGGTTCCTGCCTATACGGGCCACGCGACCACCCTCTTCGTCGATACACAGTAGCGGTGAGCCTTTCAGGGCGCGTATCTGCGGGATGAACCGGGCCAGCTGTGCCTCGTCCTCGATGTTATGCGCATAAAGTATGATACCGCCAACAGGGTATTTCTCGTTGACGCCCTTCATCGTCTCGTTAACGGCCTGCAACCTGATTTTTGTTATGTCGTCGGCACTACCATCTATGCCACTTGGCAAGTTAAAATGGATGGTAGTATCCAAACATTCGGGACGCACGTAGAACATCTGCCCCACTTTTTCGCGCAGGGTCATCTTCTGCAGCTGTTCCTCCACCAGGTCGTCAGGTGTGGGACCTACAGGATTATCGTCATTAGTACAGGCAGAAAAAACAAACAAGCCACCGATAAACAGGATAGCGGCTAAACTCCTTAGTAATTTTTGTTTCTTAATCATTATGTTAAAAAGTATTCAATTATATCTTCTTTATTTTATTATTATCTTCTTGCCATTGTTAATATAGACACCTGCTGCAGGCTTGCCAGTGATGCGACGGCCTTGCAGATCGTAGTAGCTGCCGGTATCAGTGGTTGGCATAATAGCCGTTCTGATGCCTGTCGGATCGTTGTCGTTGACAATCTTAATCGATGTCGGCAGTCCTGTCGCATTCTCTTGAGCTACCAGACAGAAGGTGAAAGGCTTCAGTTCGTAGCTGTCATGCAGCACGAAGCTGTCGCCTTCCAGGATGTAGACATTCTTTCTGGTCTGCCGACAGTAGTTGTAAACGATACCGAGCTTTGAACCCAGCAAGAAATACGAACTCTGAAAGATAGCATCTCCCATGAATTTGACGGTACGGCCAGCCATGGCGGGGTCGACACGGACTAACGAGAACTGGCCACGTTGTACGGCCGGCTTCACATGCAGTTCGCCTATCGAAGCGCCACAGTCCTTCATCTCCTCACTTTCGATAAAGTAGTGGAAATTTGCAGAGAGATCTTCTCCTGTTACCGCATCTGTCACGAATTCATCGGTTATGATATCTGAAAAGAAAACCAGCGGGAGCCAGCAATTGGTCTCCTCAGCGGTGAAGGTATGCACGATACCCGCTGATTCTGAAGAGACATTGGGAATATTATTCTTAAAGCCCATATCATAGCGGGTGTCGAAGACGACGGGGTTCTGGGTACTGCCTTTGTCATTCAATACGATGGCATGTTCCAGTCCTTCCACTGAGGGGTTCGACACGTAATAGATGGTGTTGGGATTCTTGTTGGGCGTGACACGCTTTACCTTGGATTGGGGAATGATGACGACTGTAGCATCCTCGGGTGCGACAATCTCTTCAGCATCGTCAAAAACGGTCTCCACACTATCTGGCGTCAAGGCGGTAGTCACAGGAACAATGGTATAGACGTCGGTGAAGTATTCGTCAAACAGGTCGTTATTATTCAGGTATCTGAACGAGAACCTGACCTTCGACCATGTTCCCATTTCTTTAAGTTTTTCCGTAAAGGTAATACTGCTGCCAGCAGGTAATTTTCTACTTCCTGTGGTGATTGGGACATTCTCGGATTCGTTCTCGACATTATAGCCAGTGATTTTGAACAAGCCACTATAGTCTTTGTCACTTTGGTTGAAGATGGTAAAGTCGAGCTTGCCACTCGATCCCTTAATGATTTTCTTTTCGTTGTCAACCCTGTTGCCACCCAGTGTCAGCGGACCCAACGTGATGGGCGTGGCATCTATCTTAATGCCATAGAGCCAATGGCGGTAGAACATATCAGCATAGACACCATACTGATCGTCAGGTTTCATGATGACCGTACCGTAATCTGTTTTCCGTCTGACGACCTTCACCTTTCGGGTCTCATGCGGACGGAGCAGACAGCGCTCGTAACTCCATAAAGTGGGGTCTGTTGTATAAACGAACAGATGGCCAAAATATTCCTCATCGCTCAGATTCTCGACGGTAAAGGTGACCGTCTTGACAGTCTGTTCACCACGAAAGTCCTCATACTCATATTCCGGGTTGGACAGTTTCAGGTTGGCCTCGCCGGGAACCTCTGTCAGACGCAGCGTAGTGCCGTCGATGTTGACGTTGACATAGAAACGGTCTGACCCCCGGAGCACATCCTTGATGTCAGGCTCTTTGCCAGTATCCATCATAGCAACCAGGTGGTAATTGCCATCGGAGAGTGTGTCGGGCAGCACGCAGTTGAAACTATTGATGCAGATAATTCTCGCTGATGTCAATTCAGCATACTGCCTGCCATTCAGCATACAGTGTATCTTACCGTCTTTGAGCAGCGCATACCGGTAGGTAGGCTGCATGCTTATCGTATGGGCCGTGGTCAGATAGCGTAAGATGCGAATCTCCGGGAAGGGCGACTTCGTGTCAGGTCGTGTCATGACCGGGTCGCAATATACATACATGCGTTCGCACCCTTCATGGACTGTCTGAGTCTCTATTGCCGGGTCGTCCGTAGGGGGCTGGATGCCAATGATGACATCATGGAAGTCAGACCAGCAGGGGTTTACCAGACTGCCGCCATCGCCAGAGCCTACAGGGTCAAGGGCTGGAATCTGGAAGAACCCGTCGAATTTTCCGTTCCATCCCCAGTTGAAGTGGAATTTGCCTTCTCCGTCGTAGCCGTCGCAGACAAAACTATGGCCCTCTATATTACTGTTGTAACCATTATAGATGATGGGGCGCTTGGCAGCGAGTTCCTGATAGAGCATCTCCTCCCAACCGTCAATCGTGTACTCCACCTGGCTTAGCCAACGTACATTCTTATCATAGTCGAAGTAATCACGCAGCGCTTTGTCAATAACGATGGTCAACGCGCCAGACATATTCACACCATATTCCATCTTGACGCTCAAGCCTGCCCATCGCATCAGGTGGGCAACGGCATTGCCCTGAGCCTCGGTATAGTTGCCCTCAGTATAGGTATCGAGCATGTTTTCCCAATCAAAAGTCGTAGAAGGAGCCAGATTCCCGGTTTCTACAGTTTTTGTCGCTCCCTGCGGCCACTTCCAGTATCTCATCACCTGTGACATGGATGTGGCCACACAGCCTGTTACGGTTTTTACATCTGTCTTAGGGTCTACGGGGCATTCCCTGTTGTAGGGTTCACGCTGCCCCCACTGGCTTTTTATCAATGGCTCAATGCGCTCCCGGGGGGCAGAGGCACGCCGGGCAGCCTGAGCCTTCCCCTCTTGTATCAGCTTGATTTGCCGGGCATAGCCTTGCAGCCATGCTTTCATGTTATTGGGCATGTCATCTTGGTCAATCGCGCCATGAAGTGAATAGCCTAACACACCGTCTGCGCTGTCATCAGCACTGACAATGACAAATCCGCCGCCCTCGGCATTGAAGGCATAGAGCTCTGAGAGCCCTGTCGCAGCCTCGCGGAGTTCGACAGCAGCACTTCTGCGCATTGTCTTCCCGCTGGTCTGGCGCTGTTCGAGGAATGCCTGGGCTTTTGCCTTGGCCTGTTGCTGGGTTATGGTCGGTGCTGCCTTTGCCGCTACGGCCATCAGCGCAATGATAGTTAATAATAGCGCTTTTTTCATTATTGTTTCTTAGTTAAATCTGTTATAGCTTTTATTATTTTATGAAAATCTTTTTGTTGTTGATGATGTAGAGTCCTTTAGCAGGCTGGCCATTGACGCGGCGACCCTGCAAATCGTAAATCTGGTTATTGCCGGACGGCTCACGATGGATTGTGCTGATGCCGGTTACTCCCGAAGGTGTCACGGTGGTGCCCTGCTTGACTGTGACATCGAGCAGGGTTGTGCCCTGAACGAACTTGCTATACGATGTTCCGATGAGGATGCGTATGTCATTCAGGTTCTCGGATGTGCCAAAGATACCATCCAGTTCGCTGGCGTCCAACTCCATGGTCTGTCCAGGAGGAATGGTATCGTAATTCGAACCCGAAATTCTGCCTGATTCGCCTACCATCGTTGACTGCAAGGAGATGGAGTATGGCTTCTTCCACGTGCGTGTGTCATCGTTCTTGATGTATATCAGCGCATCGAGGTCGAAACGATCACGATATTCAATTTTATAGTCAACCACCTTCAGGTCGAAGAGGTGGGGATCGTTCTCGATATTGACGACCGTCTTGTCCAAGGTTACCTTGTCCGACAATCCCAGAAGGAATATTTCCATATCTCCCTTGAAGGGAACCACCATGGGATAACGCAGGGTGACGCGCTCACCCTTCTCAAGTTGCGTGGGGCGCATCATTTCACTCTTATCCACTGCAGGTACGAAGGTCGTGCCCATCGTTTTGCCTACGTTCAGCTGAGTGACTGTGCTGACCTCCTTGTCGCCCTGGTTCTCGACCACCAGTATCAGCGTGTTCTCCTCTAACGGGGTGGCAGGCGATTTCTCGAAATAGGCATTGATGATTTTCATCACCATGTTGGGATGAATGGTAACCTGCCCATCCTTCACATCCACAGTAAAGCACTCGCCGGGAGCGCCAAAGAACTCCCATGCCGCAGTGGGCTCTTGGGCATCCTTGGCTATCGGGTAGAGGGTGTGGGAGCCGTCGGTCAGCGTCAGTTTTCTTTTCGGAAAAACAAATTCTGCCAATTGGGCGTTAACGAAACTGGTTGCCGTGTCGTTCTGCGCTACGAGAGTACAGGAGCCATCAGCATTCTTGATGCCCAGTCCCATATAATATGACGCTTTCCTCAACTCAAAATCGGTATATGCCGCCACGTACACCAATGCAGTGTCAATGGCAACAGGCTCATTATATATGATTAGTTTCCTGACCACTTCGGGCACAACAGTCTCGGTGCCGGTACTTTTCTCAATGCCGACGAGAATCTGCTGGTTGGTGGCAAAGCCGAGATTGGTATTGCCGGCAGACCCCACACTGGTGTTGTCGTCGGGATTCAGCACGTTGATGGCGAAGTAGCCGTCGTTCTTTCCGGCCCAGCCCCAGTTGACGTGAAACATATCATTACCGTCGTAGCCGTCGATGACAAATTCATGTCCGCCGCTGCTGCTCTGCCCGGCAAAGACGACAGGACGCTTCTGGTTCAACTCATTCCAGATCAGCTGGTTCCATTGTTCGATAGTATAATGGGCGCGGTCGGCACAGTAGATACCTTGCGAGTAGCCGAAATAGCGTCGAAGGGCATTGGCTATGAACTCGTGCTGCGTACCCGACGCATCGGGGGTATAGTCCATCTTGGTAGCCTGCCCGCAGTAACGCATCAACTCGGCAACGGCCATACGCTGTTCCTCCGTACCTGGCTGTTGACTCGTGTAGTCGGGCTGCATCAGGTCCCACTTGAAGGTGGTTGCAGGCAGTTCCGGCAACGTACAAGGTTCCCCTTCCTGATAGTTGAACGTATAGGAAGGAATGGTGGTAGTGGCATCCTGGGGCCACTGGTGGTAGTACATCACTTGCGCCATCGCCGTCGCCACACAGCCCGTCGCACAACGTTTGCCCCTCCAGGTATACTTATTACCTTCGTAGAGGGGAGTCATCAGGTCGTATGGTTCCACCTGATACCAAGTGGTCTTGAGCAAGGGCTGAACAGGTGCCAACGAACTCGTGGCTGTCTGCTGTGGAGCGGTGTATGTTTTGCTCAGATGGGCTATCTCATCGGCATAGCCCTGAAGCCACGAACGCATGTTGTCGGGCATGTCGTCGGCATCAATACTTCCCGTCAGGCTATATCCAAGCACAGGCAGTGTACGGTCGTCGCCACTGACAATGACAAATCCGCCGCCCTCGGCATTAAATGCATAGAGCCCTGAGAGACCTGTCGCAGCCTCGCGGAGTTCGACAGCAGCACTTCTGCGCATAGTATTCCCAAAGGCCTGGCGCTGTTCGAGGAATGCCTGGGCTTTAGCCTTGGCCTGTTGCTGAGTGATGGTCGGTGCTGCCTTTGCCGTTACGGCCATCAGCGCAATGATAGTTAATAATAGCGTTTTTTTCATCATCATTTCTGAGTTAAGATTGTTGTGACTTTTATTGATTCATGTCATTATTTGCGGATTAGTGTTGAACCTAATTGGCCCAGCTGGACGGCATAGACGCCCTTTGGGAGACCATTGAGCGTGATGGAGCTGTGCTGCATGGTGGTGTTGTCGTCGGTATCGACGCTTTTCAGGATGATGGTTCCTTTCATAATGATACGATTTTAACAGATGATGTTATTTGCATCTGATGTCTTTGAATTTCCAGTTGCTGGAGGACTCAATGAGATCGAATACCTCTGCTGTAGAGGGTAGGGCGGGGAAAATCAGGGCAAAACGCAGTTTCTGGTAGGGCCAAGGGATGCGTGTCACCGTGGGGGCAGTGGTGATGTTCTCCACACTGCTCAGACGCAACTTTCCGCTGCCCTTGCTCTTGATATAGGTCTCTGGCTTGATGTAAAGTTCGTCGTTGGGTTCTGAGGCTTCGCATTCCAGTTCGATGCGAGTCTCGGTGTCAGAGCAACTGACGCGGACAATGCTTGTCGAGGTGTTGTCTTTCTTTCCCTTGCTGATAGGATTCTTCATCGTGAAGCGATAGTGCGAGTAATCACCAAGCGTCACGCTCGGGTTGTTGATGACGCTGGGACCCTCTTCTGTACGTCCTGCTTTCTCATAGAGGCTGGTAATCTTTGACGAGATGGTCTTCTGATTGGTATAGCCGTAGTCACAGTTCAACTTGGCCACCTCTTCGTATCTCTCAAGGGCCTCCGCCCAATTCTCTTCTGTCTCCATTTGCTTGGCTTTTTCCTGGGCTTCCTTGAATGTGGGCTGATACTGTTTCTTCTCGCGTTCCCATATCTCCATAGCCTTCTTACGCTCGGCTGACTCCACGATAGATTCCAACAGGCCAAATCCACTGCTAATGGCTTGAGTTGTGTGCCAGTTGTTCCACTGTGCTTGAACGGTCAATACCATGAAGGCTAAGACCATTGTCATCATTGCTTTTTTCATAAATCGAGTAAAATATTTAAAAATATGGTTTTTAGATGTCTAATTTCTGCAAATATACTTATTTTGAAACTACAAACAGGCGAAAATCATAATTATTTGAAAAGTGGTTGTCCCCAAAGGCTTTGTGTGTTCTCAAAACAGAATTTCTATCCACAAACAGGCATTTCTGCTTGACTAAAAGGGCGATTTAAGGAAAGTTTTTTGTATCTTTGCAGACGATTAGCAACAATACGAAAATGGAATATCAATCACAGAACGAATCGGCCTGGATGATGGCCAACGACAAGAAACGGTCTATTTTTATTAATAAGGTGGAAAGCGGACTACCCCGCTGGCTCATCGAGGTGGGATTTGTATTCTTTGTGATACAAGCAATCAATACCTCGTATGACATAGCTGAATGGGTGAATGCCAACGGGCTTCAGGCTCCGATGTGGCTGATTGTTCTGGCGGGCGATGTGATACTTTACTACGCCATGATGCGTGGCATGAAGCCGCTGGTCAGACCCTTCACCGTACTGTGGTGGATATTCATCGTGGTTGTTGCTGCGGGCGACATCACCTCCATTTTCCCTGAGTCCGTCATCGACCTGGCTTTGGCCGTGGCCACACCGCTGGTCTTTCTGCCCCTCGGCTTTGTGATTACCTACTTCTATCGCGGCTGGCTGCAGTGGGTGGGCATCCTGATGATTCTCTACATGGTGGTCATGATCATCCTGCCCATCATGCTCTACGACCTGTTTCCTTACATCATCACAGACGTTATAGGCATCGCAGTTGTGATTGCCCGTGGCTGGACGATGCGCAAGGTGCTTGTCTAACCCTCAAGCCCTTACCACATCATTGAGGTGGTTCTGCCGGTATTGGGCGGGAGTGACGCCGATGCGCTTCTTGAATTCTGTCTGGAAGGTGGTGCGTGATACGAAGCCAGCCTCTTTGCTGATGGCATCCATCGACCACTGTGGATTCTCCTTGATGAGTTCGCAGGAGTAGAGCACACGTTTCTCCGTCAGATAGTCGTAGAGGCGGTTGTATCGATCATCGTCTTTTAAGAGTTGCTTGATTTTCTTCTGCGTCAGTCCTAACCGCTGGGCCATCCCCTTCAGGTTGAGGTCGGGATCGGCATACATGTGGCTCTCGGTCATCTGCAGGTCAATCCAGCCCTTGAGTTCATCGTCGGTCATGTCCTTGGTATCCTTGATGTTCTCACGCAGCGATTCTGTCTCTTGCTGCAACTCAGAAATCCGGTACTGTGGCCTCAGCTGCTCCTTTAATTCCCTGAGTTCATTATGAAGTTGATTCTGCAGTTCTTTCTGGTTCTCTACCTCATCCACCAATTGGTAATTATTCTTAAGAACCTTATTAGTCTGTCTGTACGTGAGAAATATGCTGATAGCAACCGCTACCAGAAACGCTAAGAAAACGGCAGTAATCAAAATGTTGTTTGCTGTCATGGGAACTAAATACGTATCGGAGTACAAAGTTAGTGTTTAATTTCGAAATTTCTTCTTAGTCGCTCACAAATCCCTGAAAAATGTTGTCCTCAAAGTGGATTATTGTTCTCAAAACCCGATTTGGGGTAAAAGACGGTTCTCTGATCCGTTTTTTTGCGACAATAGAACAAGAAACAAAAATCCCTACCGATCTGTTCGAGGGGCAGGGAGTATACAGGGGCGGGGAAGTGCTATTCCCCGCCCTTGAGGATGATGTTCACCGTACTCACCACATCGCTGACGTCTACCGTGCCGTCGCGGTTGATGTCGGCAGCCTCGAAGACGAACGACTCGCCCGGCTTCTCCAGGATGTAGTTGACGATGGCCACCACGTCGGCCACGTCTACAGTACCGTCGCCGTTGGCATCGCCCTTGATGACGGTGGTTGAGGGAATGGTCTCTATGGTGAAATACTTCCACGGAATAGTGTTCTTATAGTTTTCCTCGCTACCCTCCGGAACGTACAGTGTGGCATCGTAGTAGCCGAACCAGTTGCGGTTGGAACCTTCGGGGGGAGTAGTCCAGTGGACGGTCAGCTTCTTCAGCCCCTGGTTACCCATCATGAAGCTGTTGCCTATCGATGTGACGGTGGAGGGCAGTTCCAACTCTTCCAGTTGCGAGGAGTTGAGGGCAGCAGCACCGAACGTGGTGACTCCTTCCTGGAAGATGGCGCCCCGGAGTTCGGAATTGCGGAAGGCATAGTCCTTGACCTTCCGCAGTGACTTGGGGAATGTCAGGTAGCCCAACGACGTACAATACTCGAAAGCACTCTCGTAGATGGTCTCCAGATTGTCGGAGAACTTCACCTGCACCAGGTTGCTACATTTGAAGAATGCGTAGGCATCGATATAGGTAACGCTCTTCATCGTAATGGTCTCCAAAGCCGTACAGCTCTGGAATGAAGAATAGCCGATACTCGTTATCTGCGAGGGCAGGTCGATATTGACCAAACCACTGCATTTCCAGAAGGCATTCTTTCCGATTTTCCTGGCATCGTCGCCAAAGGTGACGGTGGTCAGGTTGGTGCAGCTGACGAATCCGGTAACTGTCTCCTGATTGGTATATACCGTCTCCAAGGCTGTTTCCAAAAAGTTTTTGTCGGCTATGACGGTCTGGCTGCCCATCACCTTGACACTCTTCAATGCGGTGCAGGCGCGGAAGGCATTGTCGCCCACACTCTTGACGCTGGCAGGCAGGACGATTTCCTCAAGCAGTGTGCAGCCGTTGAAGCAACGGGAGCCGATGGTTTCCACCTCAGGGCCAAAGTTGACGTGCATCAGTGATGTCAGCTCACGGCATGCCCAGTCGGGCAGGGTCTTACAGTTGATGTTCAGCGTGTGCAGCTTCGGACAGTACTGGAAGTTGTACTGGCCCTTCAGTACGAGGTTGACACCCAGTGTGACTTCCTCCAGGTTGTCGCAGTTATAGAAAGTATAGTCGCCCATGGTGGTGACATTGTCGGGGATGGTCACCGAGGTCAGGCCGTCACAGTTTGAAAAGACGTAATTAAACATCGTTGTCAAGGTGGAGGGCAGACTGACGGAACGAAGGCCACTACAGCCCTGAAAGGCACCGCCACCAATGGCCCACAGGCCTTCCTCGATAGTCACCGACTCGATGCGCTCGACATTCTTGAAGGCTTCATCTTCAATATACGCCACAGGATAGTCCACCCCGTTGAGGGTGACGGTGGCCGGGATATGGAGCGGTCCGGTAAACTCCGATTTGTTCTGCAGCCCATACACGTACACGTTTCCGTCTTTGTCCATCCCATATTCGATGCCATTGACATAATAGGTTTCTGCTGATGCCGACAATAGCATGCCGAACAGGAGCATGAGGATGCTGGCCAAGCGGCCACAGGTGTTTGGTAAAATTCTCTTCATAGTTATATCACTGTCTCATTTATGTTTCTAAAGTATGCTGATGCTATCTTCAGGTCACAGCAGCTCCAAGGCCCGACGGAGGATGTCGTTGTTCTCGTTGATGATGGCGAAGTATTCGTTCATGCTCCAGATGTCGCGGGCGATAAGGGCCTTCAGCTGCAGGCGCAGATAGGGCAGCGTCTGCTGCAGCTCGGCATCGTCTTTGGGACGGATGTCCTGCTTCTCACCCTCGGCAAGGATGCCGTCGATGACCCCCTGAGGAACCTCGAAACGGTGGCGGAAGTCGTCGAACGACGGATACTGCTTGTGCAGTTGCTTGCGATGCTGGTCGATATAGCGCAGGTTGGCATTGATGACGATGGACTTGGCGGCCAGCATGCGATGGAATCGTGTATATCGGGTGGTGTCGAGAGGCACGAACTCATCGGGCATGATACCTCCTCCGCCGTATACCACACGGTGCTCCTTGAGGGTGTAGCACTTCAGCGAGTCGGCAAAGTGGACACTGTCGGCACTCATCAGTTCACCGCTCTTTAGGCGGTTGTACACGTCCATGGCATAGTCCTTCTGTCGTCCCTTCTCGTAGGGCTTCTGAATGCAGCGTCCGGAGGGCGTGTAGTAATGGGCGATGGTGAGCCGTATCTGTGAGCCGTCGGGCAGGTCGACAGGACGCTGTACGAGGCCCTTGCCGAAGGTGCGGCGGCCTACGATGATGCCACGGTCGTGGTCTTGTATGGCTCCCGACACAATCTCTGCCGCAGAGGCCGTGTAGCTGTCTACCAAAACGATGACCTTGCCGGTGGTGAATAATCCGCCGCCCTCTGCCTTGTATTGGGTGCTCTGCGTCCGTCGGCCCTGCGTATAGACAATCATGTCGTCACGCTCCAGGAATTCATTGGCGATCTTCACGGCTGCCTGCAGGTAGCCGCCGCCGTTCTCCTGGAGGTCGAGCACGAGCGACTGCATGCCTTGCTTCTTGAGACTCTTGATATGTTCGCAGAACTCATCATGCGTCGTGGCACCGAAATTACCGATGCGGATGTAGCCTACGCCCTTTTGCAGCATGTAGGCGGCATCGATGGAATGGACGGGAATCTTATCGCGGATGATGGTGAACGAGAGGGTGTCGCTGATGCCACGGCGCACGATACCCACCTTCACGCGGGAGTCTTTCGGTCCGCGCAGCCGTCGCATAATCTGCTCCTTCTGCATCTTGACACCGGCAATGGTTGTGTCGTTCACCGACACGATGCGGTCGCCAGCCAGTATGCCGACACGCTCAGAGGGGCCTCCGCTGACAGGCTGGATGACAAACAGCGTGTCTTCCACCATGTTGAACTGTACACCGATGCCTTCGAAACTGCCTTGTAGCGGCTCGTTCATCTCCTTCACTTCCTTGGGGGTGTAGTAGGTGGAGTGGGGGTCGAGCTTCTCGAGCATCCCACGGATGGCATCATCTACCAGCTTCTGTTCGTCTACCTCTTCAACATAGAGGTTGGCAATGTGTACCTCGGCATACTGCAACTTGCCCAGCGGTGAGTCAGGTCCCAGGCGAACGCGCATCTGTGCGTTGACAGGTAAAAAGTAAAACGGTAAAACGATATAAAGGATGAGGGGTAAAAACCATGTATCCAACCTTTTGGTCCTATTGCTCGTCATCATTTTTAATCTTTCATTTTTAATTTTTCATTTTAAACTTCCCCCTCCTCTTCTTCCGGACGGTCTTCCTCGATGACGAGGTTGTCGATGATGAAGTTCTGGCGTTCCATCGTGTTCTTGCCCATATAGTATTCCAGCAGCTTCTGAACCTGGTCGTTCTTGTGGAGCGTCACCTGTTCCAGACGGATGTCTGGCCCGATGAAACCGGCGAATTCATCGGGAGAAATCTCGCCAAGACCTTTGAAGCGCGTGATTTCAGGATCGGGGCCGAGGTCTTGGATAGCACGAACGCGCTCTTCCTCGCTATAGCAGTAACGTACCACAAAGTCGCCCTTCTTGCCGTCTTCGCGCATCTCTTTGTTGCGTATCTTCGTGCGGCGGTTGCGCACGCGGAAGAGGGGAGTCTGCAGCACGTATACGTGCCCCTTCTTGACGAGTTCGGGGAAGAACTGCAGGAAGAAGGTGATGATGAGCAGGCGGATGTGCATGCCGTCGACATCAGCATCCGTTGCTACAATCACCTTATTATATCTAAGGGTGTCGAGTCCCTCTTCGATGTCGAGGGCTGCCTGCAGGAGGTTGAATTCCTCATTCTCATAGACCACCTTCTTGGTGAGTCCGAACGAGTTGAGGGGCTTTCCGCGCAGCGAGAAGACGGCCTGTGTGTTCACGTCACGGCTCTTGGTGATGCTGCCGCTGGCCGAGTCACCCTCCGTGATGAAGATACAGCTCTCTTCCTTCCGCTCGTTCTTGGCATCGCTGAAGTGGATGCGGCAGTCGCGCAGCTTACGGTTGTGCAGGTTGGCCTTCTTGGCACGCTCGCGGGCCAGCTTCGTCACACCGGCCATCGCCTTGCGCTCGCGCTCGCTTTCCTTAATCTTGCCCTCGATGACCTCTGCCACGTCCTGGTGGATATGCAGGTAGTTGTCGACCTGCTGCTTGATGAAGTCGCCAACGTATTTGTTGATGCTGTCGCCGTCGGGAGCCATCTGCGTACTGCCCAGCTTGATCTTCGTCTGACTCTCGAAGACGGGCTCCTCGACGTTGATGGCGATGGCTGCTACCATACCCGTGCGGATGTCGCCATACTCGTATTTGCCGAAAAACTCCTTGATGGTCTTGGCAATATGCTCCTTGAAGGCACTCTGGTGGGTACCTCCCTGCGTGGTATGCTGGCCGTTGACAAACGAGTAGTATTCCTCACCGTACTGGTTGGCATGGGTGAAGGCTATCTCGATGTCCTCGCCCTTCAGGTGGACGATGGGATAGATGGGGTCGTTGGTCATACGGTCTTTCAGGAGGTCTTCCAGACCGTGGCGACTGAGGATGCGCCGGTTGTTGTACATGATGGCCAGCCCCGTATTCAGATAGGTATAGTTGCGGAGCATGTTCTCCACGATGTCATCATGGAACTTATAGTCCTTGAACAGGGTGTTGTCTGGCTCGAAGAAGATGTAGGTGCCGTTCTCGTCCTGTGTGTCCTCTGTCGTGTCGGTCAGCAGGTTACCGCGCTCGAAGGTGGCACGACGCACCTTGCCGTCGCGGTAGCTGGCTACCTCGAATTGGCAGCTCAGCGCGTTGACGGCCTTCACGCCCACACCGTTCAGACCTACCGACTTCTTGAAAGCCTTCGAGTCATACTTGCCACCGGTGTTGAGCACGCTGACGGCCTCGATGAGCTTGCCCTGCGGAATGCCGCGCCCATAGTCGCGGACGGAGACGCGCAGGTTGTCGTCGATGTTGATTTCGATACGGTCACCGGCCTTCATCTTGAACTCGTCGATGGAGTTGTCGATGACTTCTTTCAGCAGTACGTAGATGCCGTCTTCCGGCAGTGAACCGTCACCCAGGCGTCCGATATACATACCGGGGCGGGTGCGCACATGTTCCATGTCACTGAGGTGGCGAATGTTGTCGTCAGTGTATTCTACTTGCTGTTGCTGTTCTATATTGTATTCTTCGTTCATAAGGCTTTTTTGTAACATCTTCTTCGTTTGTGCTGTTCCTGGTCAAAGTACAGCCACTGGTTTTGTACTGCTGTATTGGTCTCCATGTGGACATGGGTCTCGCCCCACTTGAAACCGTATTTCTGATAGACGGGGATGAGGTGGTAGAAAAGCAGGGAGTTGGCTCCCTTTGTGCGGTATTCGGGCAGCACACCGATGAGCAGCAGGTCTACCACATCGGTCTTCTTGAATACCAGGGCACGCAGCAGGTGCCACCAGCCGAAAGGAAGCAAACGGCCCTTGCGGCACTTCTGCAGGGCTTTGGTCAATGACGGGATGGTGATGCCCACGCCTACCACGTCGTGGTCGGGCGTGTTCCAGTCTTCGATGACGCAGAGCATGTCCATGGAGAAAAACTTGAAGTATTGGTGTACATACTCGTCAATCTGTCTTTGCGTCATCTGCGAATAACCATATAGGTTGCTAAAGGTGCGGTTCACCACATCCAGCACTTTCTGACCATATTGTTCCGTGCCGAACACCTGGCTGCGCTTCAGCTTCGGGCAATGCAGGTTGTAGCGCTTCTCTACCATCTGGGCTACCTTCGAGAATTTTTCCGGCATGTCACCATCAGGTACAAACACCTTGTATTCCACATAGTCGTTGTCCTTCTCATACCCGTCCATCTGCTCCATCAGGCGTGGATAGTAGTCGAAATTGTAAATGGTAGCCATGGTGCCCAGCTGGTCGAAGCCGCGAGTGAGCATGCCTTCGGGATCCATGTCGGTGAATCCCAGCGGTCCGATGATTTCCGTCATGCCCTTCCGTCGGCCATAGTCCTCTACGGAAGCCAACAGGGCGCGCAGCACCTCTGCATCGTCAGTCATGTCCAACCATCCGAAGCGCACCACGGGGCGGTTCCACTGTTTGTTGTACCGATGGTTGATGATGGCTGCCACACGCCCTACCAGCCGTCCGTCCTTATAAGCCAGATAGTATTCTGCCTCACAAAACTCAAAGGCGGCATTCTTGTCCTTGCTGAGGGTGTTTAACTCATCGCTGTACAGATTGGGGGCATCATACGGATTGCCCTTATACAATTCATAATGAAGTTCGATAAAGGCCTTCAACCCCTTTTTGTCAGTAACACGCTTGATCTCTACTGCCATAGCTTTACTCGTTAACAATGTGCAAAGATAGGGAAAAAGCATGAATACGCCAAAATTTTAACCTATTTTACGGCAAATAAAGAGCTGGAGACTGCCATCGGCGGCCGTTGTGGCGAAGAGATAGAGGTCGCCGCCATCCTTTAATTGCAGCTTTTTGCGCAGCTGTTCGGCGGTGAGGGGAAAGTTGCGGACGGTAATATTTGCCCGTTCCATCGGAATATTGGAATTAACTAAAATTTTACTTAATTTTTTCTTGTTTACCGATGAAATGGCTAATATTTGAAACCCCCTGCCGGGAAAATCGTCGATTTCATCGGGAGTGAGAAAAAGGTGAGAATTCTGAGCCACCTGCCGGACGGGATAGCGTGCTTCCAAGACATCGAAACAACCCGCCTTCATGATACTGGCATTGGGTTCGTATAAAAAACGAGCATCGGAAGTAGAGGAAAGGGAAACGGGCTGAGGCTCCTGAGGGAAATGGTATTCAAAGAGGTGCTCTTGTCCTTTTTGGATATTTACACAAACTACGCGGATGCCACGGTTGTCAGTATCTCTACCCCCTTCATCCTCATATTTTATTTCTACGAGCAGTTCCTTGCATTCATTGTCGACACTGACGATGTGTATCGTGCTAACGTTGCTCAGGTCTTCGACGGCTTTACGCCAGTCGAGCATGGGCGACAGTTTCAGGAAAACCCTGTCGGCCTTCTCTCTCAGCAAAGGCAGCAGTTCCAGTACGTTGGGTGTGCAGTCAGCGATGCCATAGGTGCGCCTTCCCTGCTCGTTGCGACGGGCGGGGTCCAGGAAAATCAGGTCGACTTTACCCGTCTCTCTCAGAAAGGTTTCAGCTGTACCGCAATTGACTGAACAGGGAAGATGAAGGAGGGCGAAGTTGTGGCGGGCAAGGGAGCAGAGCATCTCGTCTTGTTCTACGTAACAGCGTTGCTGAAAGCTCTGAGACATCCAATAGAAGTCTATGCCGAAACCTCCTGTCAGGTCGATGAAAGTACCGTTTCCGGAACAGGCATTGGCTATCCGCATCTTGTAACGTGCCGTCTGTTCACTGGAACACTGCTCCATATTCAGATGAGGCGGGTAGACGAGGTCTTCCACCGCTGCCCACGAAGGCAGTTTCCGCCGTGCCGTCTGTCGTCCGGCAATCTGTTGCAATGCCAGGGTAAGGTCGATGTCCTGGTCTCTGCTTCCCTGTAGTGCCAGTTGCCGCACATCGTCTGAAGCATGCTGTCTGATATATTCCCGTGTCGGTTCGTTCATCTTCATACGCTATGTTCTGTTCCTGCTATCTGTTCGTCGGCCTCTTTGAAAAAGTCTGCTGACAGGTCGAAGTGCATTGGCAGACCTGTCACAGGATGGCGAAACCATATTTCAGCGGCATGAAGCATCAGACGGCTGCCTCCTGTACCATAAAGCTCATCGCCCATGATAGGACGGGCCAGCCCGTCGGGGTGGGCACAGTGGATGCGCAACTGATGAGTGCGCCCCGTTTGCGGGAAGAGTGCCACCAGGTTGTCGCTCAGAAATTCGTAGTCGGTAACGGCGCGCTTGCCGTGTTCCATATCCACTACCTGTCGTGGGCGGTTCATGGGGTCGGGGCGCAACGGCAGACTGATCCGACCTTTGGTCGGAAATGAGGAATGGGGAGTGAGAAATGAGGAATGGCTGGTTTCCAGCACAGCCAGATACTTTTTGCGGACTTCGTGGCGTACAAACTGTTCCTGCAGCGGACGATAGGACTCCAGTGACTTACAGACGATGAGCAGTCCGCTGGTACCCATGTCGAGACGATGGGCGATGATGGCTTCAGGATAGCGTTGCTGCATCATGGTCTCTACGCTGTACTGTTCAACACGTCCGGGTACGGAAAGCAGACCGTGGGGCTTGTTGACTACGATAATCCACTCATCCTCATAGACGGTAGGTACTTCCTTCTGCGTAAAGCCCAGCGATGCAGGGTCGGGGTCAACGTCCAGCCCCTGTAGCATCCACGCCAGGATGGGCTTGCACTTGCCACGACAGGCTGGGTAGTAGTTCAGGTGGCGGCGCAGCTCAGTCCTGGTTGGCACACCCCACCAGAACTCAGCCATGCAGACGGGATGCATGCCCTGCTGATAGGCATACTGCAGCAGTTTCGGCGCACAGCAGTCGCCTGTGCCACCCGGTGGCAGCGGATATCTCTGTTGTAACTTCGGACGGTTGTAGTATGCTTGCCAGAGGTCTACCAGATCCTTTGTCTCCCCACGGGCATTCAGCAGCTGGTACTGGTGGAATAGCCACGTCTGAAGGTCTTGAGACATCTCCTTCGTATCCACAGACATTCCAGACAGTCTGGAAATTTCTCGTTCCATGGTCTTGAAGTGTCCGTCGGGCTGTTGGGCATCGAAAACGGGGGGCACAAAGTAAGGCCAGTCATTGCGACCTGCCAGCAGTCCGCTGTAGGCGGCAAGAAAGGCCAGTTGCCCGTCGTGCTCCACCACCAGCACTCCAAACATCTTGCCACTGTCGGCATCCTGGCGGATCTCGGTATGTTCACCGATATACTGCTGCACCTCTCTGGCAGCCTGGCAGCACAGCGGATGAGGCTGGTAGCTGAACGGATAGGTGAACCGTTTGGGAGGCTGTAGGTCGGTATGTAATGGATGCAGTGGTGCCATTGGGTTGCAAAAGTACGGTTAAGCTGGGCAAAGATACAACATTTTTGTGACTTTGAGACTTTTTTACACCTTTTTAGTAGTAATTTATTCTTTGTTGTCAGTGAAAAGCTGTAATTTTGCAACCGAAACTACAAAACAACAAACTAAAACCAATATTTACGAATGATGAAAAAGCTTTTGACGACAACACTTTTCCTGCTGTGTGCCATGATGATGGCGGCGCAGGAGAAACCGACGGTGAAGGTGGATGTCAGCATCACCAACCGTAACAACCCTGACGAGACGCTGGAACCCGGATTTGAGTGGTGGAAACCGTCTCAAGGTAAGCAGAGTGACACCTTTGAAACGGGAACACTGAAGTTTACTTTCCTGGCTCCTGAAGGAGTAGAACCCGACTACATTGTACGCACAGGCTGGAGTAAGACCTATGTTCAGGATGCTACCAACAAATCGCAGAACGGACGTCTGCTGTACGATGGTATCAGCCTTGACCCGAATGACAATAGTATAGGACAGAGCGATTACTATGGTCAGATTACATTGAAAATTGAAGGACTGCCAGCCGGCACACATACCTTGATGACGTACCATAACTGCTGGGCAAATCCCGCTAATACCTACTGTGCTCCGATGACCATCAAGAGCAATGGTGTGGTGGTTGCCGAGGGTGTAACGCCTACGCTGGGTGTTGCCGTCGCTGCCAACACGACTATCGCCATGATTCCCATTACGGTAGCCAACGACGGTGATGTGGTACTGATTGATTTCATTACCGATGCCGAGCATCCAGGTATTGCCGAACCTGGCAAGACGGAGTTCAAGACTCCAATCATCAACGGCTTTGAGCTGAACACCGTGGATGTGTCGACACAGGCCAAAGAACCCTTCCCTGCCAGCGGAGACATGCACTTTGACGCTGACAGCAAGAGCACTACCCTGTCGTGGACGGCTGCCAGCGAGAATGTCAAGGAGCACCGCTTGTACTTTGGTGTGAACGATGAGAGTCAGCTGTCGCTGTTGGCTACGCTGTCGGCAGAAGAGACGAGCTATCCTGTTAGCGACCTCTACTCGATGAACACGTACTACTGGCGTGTCGACGAAGTGGATGGTTCAGGTAATGTCGCAGAAGGACAGGTGTGGTCGTTCAAGCCCCGCCAGCTGGCATTCCCAGAGGCAGAAGGCTATGGTCGCTTCTCAACGGGTGGTCGTGGCGGTATTGTCTATCACGTCACCAGCCTGAGTAATGACAATGTTCCCGGTACGCTGAAATACGGACTCGTCAGCTTGGAGGGACCGCGCTATATTGTTTTCGATGTGTCTGGCATCATTGACATGGAGTTTGGTGCGTTGTTCCCCACCAAGTATATCACCATTGCCGGACAGACAGCACCAGGCAAGGGTATCTGTATCAAGAGTTCAAACATCAATATCGGTGGTGATATCATCTGCCGTCACATGCGCTTCAAGCGCGGACTGGGTGTCTATGGCGAGAACACGGGTAATGCGATGGGCATGAGTGGTGCCGACTACTCCATCGTCGACCACTGTACGGCAGCCTGGGGTACCGACGAGACCGTCAGCGGTCGCGGAGCCAAGAATATATCCTTCCAGTATAATGTTATTTCCGAGGCGCTTGGTATTGCTGGTCATAAGAACTATGACGATGGTACCAACCACGGCTATGCGGCCACCATCGACGGACTCACGGGTTCGTGGCACCACAACCTGCTGGTCAACTGCAACGGCCGCAACTGGTCGATGGGGGGTGGCATGGACGGACAGAATATGCCTATCGGACAGATGGATCTCTTTAATAACGTGTGCTACAACTGGAACGGACGTACCACCGACGGAGGTTGCCATGCCGTAAACTTCGTGAACAACTACTACAAGATGGGTCCCGACACGCGCCTGACCATTCTCTTCTCTCAGGACTACGAGCTGCCCAATCATCCTGGCGTATGGCAGGCATACGTTAGCGGCAATATCCGTGAGAACAAGAACCACACGTTGTCGCAGGATGCCCTGAACAACACCTACCGTTACACCATATCGACCAAGGAAGAAGGTGTGATAGACCCCAACAAGCGCACTGACGGACTTGGTTATAAGACCTTTGTGACAGAGCCTTTCTTCCCCTCTTACGCCACCATCCACTCGGCCCAGGATGCCTTGAAGATTGTGACGAGCTACTGCGGTGCCACCATGCCGGTGCGCGACGAGCACCATGTGCGTAATATCAAGGAGACGCTGAGCGGCACTTGGACGTACAAAGGTTCGAAGTCGGGCATCAAGGGCGAGATAGATAATGAGGCAGACATTACCGAGCATAGCGAAGGCAAGGGCTGGGAGGCCTTCCCCGAAGAGCAGCGTGCCGCTGACTTCGACACCGACCAGGACGGTATGCCCAACTGGTTCGAGGAGATCATTGGCAGCGATGCCAATGTCGCCAACCAGAACGACGACCCCGACAAGGATGGCTGGACACTGCTGGAGGACTATCTGGAGTTCATGGCGCATCCCTACATCGTTGTGGAGCCGGGCAGCACAGGCAGTATCGACGTGAAGCCCTTCTTCGCCGGATTCTACGGACAGAACACCAATTACGACAAGGCGACACCGACCTACACGGTTGCTACCGAGAGCAGCCTCTTCACTCCCTCTGTTGAAGGATCGATCGTGAAGGCCGTTGCCGGACAGGCCGGTGGCGTAGGCTATATCAAGGTGACCGTCAACGATGGCGAGACCACCTTCACACAGCCCATCGGTATCGCTGTGACGGGCAACCCCACTGCCATCCATTCCGTATGGAGTGAGGCCGACATCGATGTTGACAAGCGGGAGTTCTTCACCCTCGACGGTAAGCAGGTTACCACCATGCAGTCGCACGAGGTCTACGTGATGAAGATTACCGATAAGAAGGGTAATGTACACTCGGTGAAGATCATCAAGAACTAACCAGATAAGATTTTATTTCCTTGCGGGTGCAGAGTTACGCGGAAAAATGCGTACCTTTGCACCCGCAATGATTCAGCAGTCATCCATACAGACTCCTCTGCAACAGCAGTCGCCCATTCAGGCTCTTCAGCAGCAACGGCTCTTGCTGCAGCTGGAGTATAACACCGAGAAGGAAGCCTTCCGCCAACAGACCGAGCAGGTCGGGATAGAGCGTAAGGTGAAACGTGGTGATGCCTGGTGGCCACTGCGTGTAGGCAAGAGCTACTACAACTCGCTGAACCAGTTGGCACTGGAGGTGTTTCGTACCACTGACCAGGATATAGAGCATAGCTTTGAGTTTGGCAGGCCGGTGGCACTCTTTACGGTGGAGGAAGCCGGACATTCCGGAAGCCCCGGAAATTCTGGAAATTCCGGACATTCCGGAAAATCTGGAAATCCTGGTCTCCGCTATTTCCACTTTACAGCAACCGTGAGCTACGTTGACGGCGACCGCATGGTGGTTACCGTTCCCGACGGAACCAACCTCCTTGACCTGCAGAATGCAGAACGGCTCGGCGTACAGCTCTCCTTCGACGAGACCAGCTACCGCCTGATGATGGATGCCCTCGACAGGGTCATCAAGGGAAAAGGTCGGCTGGGCTACCTGCGTGACCTCTTCTACAGTCGGCAGAAACCGGAGACCTTCGTATTCCCGCCGATGCACTTCCCCTACTTGAACCACAAACAGGAGGATGCCGTCAATATGGTGCTGCGCGCCAAGGATGTCGCCATCGTTCACGGTCCGCCGGGAACAGGCAAGACCACCACGCTGGTAGAGGCCATCCGTGAGACCCTGATGCGGGAGAATCAGGTGCTGGTATGCGCGCAGAGTAACATGGCCGTCGACTGGATATCGGAAAAACTCGTAGACCGGGGCATCAACGTGCTGCGTATCGGCAATCCTACCCGTGTCAATGACAAGATGCTGTCGTTTACCTATGAGCGGCGCTTCGAGGCGCATCCCGACTATCCGCAGCTATGGGCTTTGCGCAAGGCCATCCGTGACCTGCGCAGTCACCGTCGCCGAGGTGACGAGAAGTACCACCAGAAGTTGGAGAGCCTGAAAAGCCGCGCCACGGAGATAGAGATACGTATCAACAACGAGCTGTTTGGCGAGGCACGCGTCATCGCCTCCACACTGGTAAGTTCTGCCAACCGCCTGTTGGACGGCCAGAAGTTTGGCACCCTGTTTATCGATGAGGCTGCACAGGCTTTGGAGGCTGCCTGCTGGATACCGCTGCGTCGTGTGTCGAGGGTGGTGCTGGCTGGTGACCACTGCCAGCTGCCGCCGACGGTGAAGAGCATGGCGGCACTGAAGGCTGGGCTGGGAACGACGCTGATGGAGCGCATCGTGGAAAAGCACCCGGAGGCCGTCACGCTGCTGACCATCCAGTATCGTATGAACGATGATATCATGCGCTTCAGCAGTAACTACTTTTATGACGGTCTCTTAGAGAGTGCCCCTGAGGTGAAGTACCGCAGCATCCTCGACCTCGATACCGCGATAGAGTGGGTGGATATCCGTGAGTTCAAGGTTACTCCGGATATTCCGGACATTCTGGAAAATCCGGATATTCCTGCGCTTTCTTTTAAGGAAGAGTCCAGTGGGGAGTCTCGCGTCAATAAGGCTGAGGCCCGGTTGACACTCGATGTCGTACAGCACTACTTTGAGCGCATCGGCAAGCAGCGTATTATGGAAGAGCATATCGATGTGGGCATCATCTCACCCTATCGGGCACAGGTGCAGCTGCTGCGAAGCCTGCTGGTAAAGCGTGAATTCTTCAAGCCCTTCCGGCGGGCTGTCAGCATCAATACCGTCGACGGCTTCCAGGGACAGGAGCGTGACATCATCGTCATCTCGCTGGTGCGTTCCAACGATGAGGGACAGATTGGTTTCCTGCGCGACCTCCGACGCATGAACGTAGCCATTACGCGGGCCCGCATGAAACTCATTATTCTTGGTGACCGCGACACGATGACGCGCCATCCCTTCTACCGCCAGCTGTGGCAGTACATCAGTCAGCTATAACAACATGATTCCGGCTCCTTCACCGTATGGCAGAGGAGCCGGAATCAATAGGCTGTTGTATGTCTGATGTTACTCGATGGGTTCCAACTTGATCACCATCACAATGCTCTCGGCAGAGCCTTTGGTCAGCACATACTGTGTACCGGCCGTAATGGCGATGGGTTGCAACTCGTAGTAAGCACTTTCGGTATTCTCTGTACCACTGACGGTAGTCGTCTCACCGTTCACCTTTACGTCGCGGCCGCTCTTGGCAGTTGCTAGTACCAGAGTCATATTGTAGTTCTTGGCAGGTGTAAAGGTGATAGAACCCTTGCTGTCGAGCTTGACACCTTTCTTCAGGGACGTGCCGTTGTAGGTAATCTTGCCGTCACCATAGTTGCCGCCAACGGTAAACATGCTGTTAGAGGGTGAGCCGTCGAATGTACCGAGAATGGTACCCTCTGGAGCGGGAGTGTCGCCACCGGGCTGGTCGCCGCCGGGTTCTTCACCGCCGCCGGAAGCATTCTCGTCGCCGAAGATTCCCACCAGCGGAGACTTGTAGTTGTCGAGCAGTCCACCTAAGGTGCTGTCGTAGGCTGAGTCGGTATCGTCACTGCCCACATTGTCGCTGAAGGTATAAGTGAAGTCACCATGATTGATACGGCCTGCTCCGTAGTAACCCGTCACAAGACCAGGAACCTCTTCTGCTGCCACAGCCTCATAGCTGTACATCAGCGAGGCATTGGTGTCGAAGTTGTTGTAGGTCGTGCCACCTACCAGTGTCTTCTCCGTCTCGGGAACCTGCTCGTCGCGGGTTGCTGTCTCGTAGGCATCATAGCCCTTGGCAGAAGGATTGGCCTGGGTGTAGTAGCTGAAGTGGGCTGCCGTGCGGTCGAAGTAGTTGCCGTAGGCCTTGATCATACCGCCATTCTCACCGGAGAAGGTGCCGCTGCCCAGCCCGTCGGTACCCTGCAGAGAGGCGAGGATAGGCTTCTTGGTCTTGAGGAAGTAGTTGTTCTCGACAAACACGCTGGCACCGCTGGTAGCACCGACACCATATTTGGCCACATTGTCGAAGTAGTTGTTCCAGACATGTACAGACATGGTACGTACACGCGGATGACGCGAGTCAGAGTGGTCGAACCAGTTGTGGTCATAGCTGATGTAGTTGGGACCGCTCTCACTCTTCATACCAAACATGTTGGTCTTGCCGGTATCCCAGAAGTGGTTGTAGCTGACGGTGACGTACTTGGAGTCGCTCTTCACGTCGACGGAGCCGTCGCCCTTGGCATGGTCGCCACCACCATTGGGACCGTAGAAGATATCCATGTGGTGTACCCAGATGTTCGAGTTGTCCGTATCCATCGAGATACCGTCATCCATGCAGCGCATGATACCGAAGTTGCGGAACTCAACACTCTTGCTGTTACGCACCAGGAAACCGAAGCCCTTGATGGTAGCATCGTCACCGATACCCTCGAAGGTCAGGTTCAGCTCAGAGTCGGCCTTTTTGCCTTTCACCTGAATACCCTCTTCCTTGCTGCCAACAGCATCAAGATCGTCCTTGGTGACCAGTCCTATGAAGCGGAAGGCGATAGGTGTCTTATCACCACCTTTCTCATACCCCTCGATAATAGCCTGAATACCTACGCAGGGATTTGTCTCGGCACCAGCCACGGTGGTGGAGATGGTCTTGGCCGTATTCTTCGTGACATAGAACACCTTGGCATTAGCCTTCAGCGTACCGTCGCTGTTATAGGCACCGGGGGTGTAGCCGTTCAAGAAGGCGAAGCCCTCGCGGCTGTAGTTCTTGACAATGATATTCGTTGCCTCGCTGGCTTTGTCGGTCAGCTCGGTCTTGTCCTCTTTAACGGGAACCACCTTGATGGCGTAGTCTGTGGCAGCTTTCAGGCCCACCACATCGGCACGCCCATAGGTACCGTAGTTACGTACCAGCTGGTCGTCAATCTTGGTATACTCGCTATACTGGCCTCCCTTCACGTAGACGTTGTAGGTCTTGGCTCCCTCGAAGAGGTCGAACTTGACGTAGGCAGATTCCAACCAACCCTTGGCTTCAACAATCTTGACGGCTCCCTCTGGGTTGACGATCTCACCGCTCTGGCCTTCAGCCTTGCGGAAGCTGATGCCTGCCACATTGCCATCAAAGGTATAGCTGCCTGCAGCCTGGTTGACTGTAACCTTGCTACCATCGAAGTCAATGCTGCGTACCGATGCGGTATTGTAGTATTTCCGGCTGTTGTCGCTAAGTGTCAGGATAGCCTGGTTGACGTTGGTATTTGAAGTGGTGGAATAGTCATCGCCGGAAACGCCGCTGCCCTGTTCCCCATCGCCTTCCACCTTGATGCTGAAGACGTTGACAGAGCCGCCAGTACACTTAAAGCTAACAGTTCCATCCTGTAGCACGGTACCCGTGCCGGTCTGAGTGGTGCCCTTGTCAGCAGCCGTAAAGCCGCTGGTGCCCGAGAGGTTGGTCAGTGCGTCGAAGGTGACTGCTGTGGCTCCTGTGGATGCAAAAACGACGGTCACCACCTGGCCTTTCTTCAGTGTGGGAGTGGTCAGAGGAATGTTTTTGCCAGCCAGCTGCAGACGGTTGTTGACATCAATACGGATCTTGTTGGCAGCAGCAGCAACGGTCAGTCCCTTGGTCATCTCCAGTTCCGAACCGTTAGCCGTGATGGCACCGTTAATCTCATTCTTACTCTCGTAGCGGTTGCTGGTCTCTGTAAAGGTCCAATTCCTGGTGTCAGCCTGCAAGGCCGTCACGTCAGCTTCGGGAGTCTGTGTGAAATCCCATGACTGGGCCTTCACGCCCATGCTCATTCCTGTCAGGAGAACGATTAAACTCAATACGTAATAGATTCTTTTCATTGTCATGTCCTCCCTGTTCTTACTTGATGATTACCTTTTTGCCACCAATAATGTAAAGACCCTTCGGCAGACGGGCGGCACTATTGCCAACCAGCTGACCGTTCAGGTTGTAGACAGCCTTGCCTTCCAGGCCGGCTTTCTCCGTGATAGCCATGCGTTCCTCAATGCTGGTGGCAGAACTCAACTCGATGGTGATGTCTGCCATGTCGAACGTTGCATCGGCCGTTGTACCATCCTTGTAATGCAGGATAACCTTGTCGCCCTCAAAAGTAATTTGAGAGAGTTTTGAGCCGTCTATCTTCTGCACATCATCAGCCAATACTGCGGTTGCCGACAGCATCATCAGACCACTCAATAGAAAAATCTTTTTCATCATACGTTATGTTAGTTTTGGTTTTATTGGGTGCAAAGGTACGAAGAATTTGAGAGTTTGGATGAAAAAAGAAAGAAAAATAGTCGTAAACGTTTGCAAATTTTCGTACCTTTGCACCCGCAATGAATGAGAAGATAACCGACTATGAGATGATGGCCCCTGTGGGTAGCCGCGACTCACTGGCCGCAGCTTTGAAGGCCGGGGCCGACTCGGTATATTTCGGAGTGGAACAGCTGAACATGCGTTCCCACTCGGCTAATCACTTCACCATCGACGACCTGCGCGAGATAGCCGCTATCTGTAGGGAGCATGGGGTGAAGAGCTATCTGACGGTGAATACCATTATCTATGGCGAGGATATCCCCCTGATGCATCAGATTGTGGATGCTGCCAAGGAAGCCGGTATCACAGCCATCATAGCCTGCGATGTGGCTGTCATGCAGTATTGCCGCGTCAAGGGAGTGGAGGTACATCTGTCTACCCAGCTGAATATCTCGAATATCGAGGCCTTGCGCTTCTATGCACAGTTTGCCGATGTGGTGGTGCTGGCCCGTGAGCTGAATATGGAGCAGGTGGCCGACATCTACCGGCAGATAGAGGAACAGCACATCTGCGGTCCTTCAGGCCACCTGGTACGCATCGAGATGTTCTGCCACGGGGCACTCTGTATGGCTGTCAGCGGGAAGTGCTATATGAGCCTTGACAATACAGGACGCTCGGCCAACCGGGGTGCCTGCATGCAGATATGCCGCCGCTCGTATGTTGTGACAGACCGTGAAACCGGTACGGAACTGGAGATTGACAATAAGTACATCATGTCGCCCAAGGACCTGAAGACAATCCGCTTTATCAATCGGATGATGCGCGCGGGTGTGCGCGTATTTAAAATTGAAGGACGCGCACGAGGGCCGGAGTATGTGTTGACTGTTGTCAAGTGCTACAAGGAAGCCATCCGCAGCGTGCTCGATGGTACGTTTACGGAAGACAAGAAGGATGCTTGGGACCAACAGCTGGCCACCGTATTCAACCGAGGCTTCTGGGATGGCTACTACCAAGGACAGCTGCTGGGCGAGTGGAATGCCAACTACGGCTCGAATGCTACCGAGCGCAAACAATATATCGGTAAGGGTGTGAAGTATTTCTCACGTCTCGGCGTAGCCGAATTCACCGTCGATGCCGCCGAGTTCTCCGTAGGCGACAAAATGCTGATCACCGGTCCCACCACCGGCGCCCTCTATGTGACGGTCGATGAGATACACGATGACACCTCTTCCATTCCGACAGCCCGTCAAGGTACGCGTGTCAGCATCCGTGTACCAGAAAAGGTAAGACCCTCGGACAAATTGTTTAAAATCATTAAGGATATCCCGATATAACGAAAAACGACATGACGATCAACGAAATACAAGACGAGATTATTGAGGAGTTCGCCAGCCTGGACGACTGGATGGACAAGTACCAGTTGCTGATAGACCTGGGCAATGAACAGGAGCCGTTGGACGAACAGTACAAGACGGAGCAGAACCTGATTGACGGCTGTCAGAGCAGGGTGTGGCTGGTGGCCGACTATGTCGGAGTGAACGATGAGAAGGGAGAGGCGCGGAATGTCATTCATTTCGCTGCTGAGAGCGATGCGCTGATAGTGAAGGGCATCGTCTCGCTGCTCATCCGTGTGCTGAGCGGGCACACGCCGCAGGAGATACTGGATGCCGACCTTTATTTCATAGAGGAAATCGGTTTAAAGGAACATCTCTCCCCAACGCGCTCCAACGGTCTGCTGGCTATGGTGAAACAGATGCGGATGTATGCGATGGCATTTCTTCGTAAGCCTCCAGCTTATGAAGGTAGTATTCTCGGAAGTCGCGCCAATGATAATAAGGGGTGATATCTGTCGGTAGGGGCAGTGTGGCCTCATTCTCGTTTAGCAGTACCTTGAAGATGACATCTGGGTCGTCAGGTCCCTCACGGTAGAATACCAGTTGGATATTGCTGGCCATGGGGAATACCAGGCATGCCCACCAGCCTCTCTGTTCCAGTTCCTCCAGATTCGTGGTTTGGTAGTCGAAGCCGTTGATGCCCAACAGACAGGTCAGCGGCAGTATGATGGTCTCGTGGCCAAAGCGTAGTGATGCACCGTGTTCTGCCTTGCTGATGCAACTGTCAGCCTCCTCTATGATCTTACGTAGCAGATAGCGCTGTGTAAAGGGCTGGTTGCCTCCGTTGAGCGGCGACGGCCCGTAGTTGATATACCACCAGGCATTCTCCTTCTGCCAGAACTGGTGGATGTCCTCGTATGAGAAAAGGTCGAGGATGGTGGATGAGGTGCCCAAGTGTGTGTTCTGCTGGATGAGGGCACTCTTTAGCAGATAGTAGTTGAGCCACATCTCGTCAATTTCGCGTTTGACATAGTCCTCGTCGACAAAGAGCAGGTTCATCAGCCGGTGGTTCTGCTCTCGTGGGGCACTGAAGGCTTTGTAGATGCTGTCGGCAACCGGGGGCATCATATTGTTGCGCAGGTGCTTGTCCTGATGATTCATGTACCACATGTCGCGATACGTGCAGTTTATGCTGATTTTCAGGCGGGGATTGTTGGCCACCATTTTCTGGACGGCAGACCCCATCGAGAGGATGCAACGGTTGACGATGGTGCTGCGGGCATCGATGAAGGCCGTATCCGCAAAGACCTCCGGAAAGCGTTTCATCATGCGGTTGGCAATGTCGTAGTGCTGTTTCTTGCCCAGACCGGTCAGGTCGCCCCAGCGTCCTTCGGAGTCATCAATGATGTTACGCATCTCGCGCAAAACGCTCTTTCCCACCTCAGTCAGCTGATGCAGGCTGTCTGCCTTGTACAGCATCTTATAAGGTACGTCGTAGCCCTTGCGGTTGCTGAGATAGCGCGAACCGTGACGACCGTAATGGCTGATATAGAAGGGCTTCTTCCTGGCAGGTGGAGGGGTCATCTGCGGTTCGATGGTGTCGGGATAGATACAGTAGTTGCTGGCCGAGAGACTACGGTTGCGGCTGATGTAGTCGAAAGCCGACTGGCTGCTGGCCGGCACGCCGACAAGCATGCAGAGCAGCAGGAGCAGCAGTGCCTTTTGTCTTTTTCCAAGATGGATGCAGTGGCTACTCATGTATCAGTCCTCCTTTCTTGTTATATGTGGCTTCATACGCCTCCAACTTGCGGAGACAGTATTCCTTGAAGTCCTCCCACCGGTAGTAGGGTGCGGTATCACTCTTGAGAGGGAGCCGTGCCTCGTCTTCGTTGAGCAGGACTTTGAAGAGTACGTCACGGTCTTTCGGATTCCTGCGGTAGAAGATGAACTGCACGTTGGAAGCCATGGGAAATATCTTGTAGTTATACCATCCCTTCTTTTCCAGCGATTCCAGGTCGTCAGTAGCCAGGCCATAGCCGTTCAGGTCGAGCAGGCACACCAATGGCAGTATGATGGTCTCGTGTCCGAAGCGCAGGTGTACATAGGGCTTTCCCTTTTGGATGACTTCCTCGCCATCGGCAATCAGCTTGTACAGCAGGTTGCGCTGGGTGTAGGGCTGTAGCCCGTCGTTGATGGTGGAGCCGCCGAAGGCAATGTACCACCAGGCATTGTCCCTTTTCCAGTTGTTATACAGTTCCTCCTTGGTGAAGATGTCGTAGAGGGTCACCGCGGGATATATCTCAGAATTCTGCAGGTTGGAGGCCAGCTTGAACAGCTGGTCGTTCAGCTCACCGGCATTCACGTGCTGGCGCACGTAGGCGGTGTCGTTGAACAGGCTCTGCATCAGTCGGTCGGTCTTTCTGTATTTCTGGGAAAAGGGCGTATAGCATGCCAGTGAGGCAGAGTCCATCTTCATAGCGAAGAGCTTCTTGTCCTGCTGGTTCAGGTAATCCATGTCACGGTGTGTGGCATTATGGTGGATCTTCTGCTGGGGATGGATGACCAGCAACTCACAAAGGGCATTCTCCATAGAGAGGATGCAGCGGCCTACAGTGGTGCTGCGGGCATCGACTGTCACCTTCTGGTTGAAGATTTCCGGGAAGCGTTCCGTCATGCGGCGCATAATCTCCCGGTGCTGTCTGGCTCCCAGTGTGGTCAGTTCTCCCCAGCGTTCGAAGGCATCCTCGCGGATCAGGGTCAGTCGGCGCAGCACGTCACGCCCTAAGGGAGTCAGCTTGCCCAGACTGTCGGCAGTGGCCATTGTTCGCAACGGTGGATCATAATTGCTGGGTTTGTTATGGTATCGTGAGCCATGCCGACCATAGTGGCTGATGTAGAAAGGAGTCATTCCTTCGGGAGCTGGTGTCAGTTGATGCTGTGGTCCGGGATAGGCAAGATAGTTGCTTGCCGACCGGTGGATGTCGGCAAATATCTCTTCTTTACACTGCTGTGCGCGAAGAATAGTGACAGACAGCACGAAAAGTGCTGTCAGCAGCATTTTTATGACAACTTTTTGCATTTTGCTTGCAAAGATAGCAAAAAAATTGTATATTTGCATCATCTTAGAACAAATTTCGTATGTAATGGCAAAAAAACTGTTAGAAAAAGCTACGACAAACAAGGCCAAGGGGCTGTGGCAGGATGATTATTGGCTGATGTTGATGCAGTTGTATCTGCGCAAGCCAACAGGTCTGAAGCCGACGTACTGCCGCGAGATGGTAGACCTCAGTCTGGAGTTGCACATTGCTCCGCAGGAACTGGCTGCCAAGATGGAAGCGATAGCCCGGTTAGACACGCCGCGCATAGAACGCATCTGGAAGGAGTATGCCAACAACCCACAACGGCTGAAGCGCGCGGTGAGGCTGCTACGCGAGATGAAGGGGTTTAACTCTGGCGGCGACTTCTTTGAGGGGGTTGCGGTGGAAGAGACTTTCGAGCGCAACTTCCGTCCGCTGGCCGAGGATGAGCGGCTGACACCCATCATGCTGGTCTTGGTGTTGGATCTCTATTTCCGGCTGACACCCATTACCATGGTGGCTGCTACTCCTGAGGTGCAGGAGCTGGCACGCCTGATGAAGATACCCGTCAAGCTGGTGGTCGACATTCTGGATATCTTTCAGCACTGCGACCCCTACCTGAATCGCAAGGATATGATTGTCAGCCCACTGTTGCTTCCCTGTACGGAGGTGTGGAAACAATATGGTAATGGCGACACCATCCTGCTGGCAGCCTATGCCGAAGAGCTGAAGGCGTATTTCCGTTAATGGCGGGGGTGTCCTTACCGACCGTTAAGGATGAATACCGCCTCCGGTCCCATGCAGAACAGCAGGTCGAGGATGGAGAGATTGGGCAGGAAGCCGTGCTTGTGCTCAAACACCTGCCAGTAGTGCTGGGGGGTAAACTCGGCATCGGGCTGTGGATGCTTGGCATGGATTGTGTCGCGGAAGTCCTTGGTCATTTCATCGTCTAGTGAACGATGAACGATGAACTGTGAACTATAAACGACCTCCGGGCGGATGTCTATCAGTTGACAGATGGTTTGACGGATTTCTTCGTTGAAATCAACCAAATACGTATATTTCTTTTCAAAGAACGGGCGGATGTCATCGGCATAGTATTCAAAGAACGGACTCTCGCTATAGGCACTCTGCAGGGCGTTCCAGTGGATGCGCCGCCACTGGTTATGGTCGCTGATGCGGATATCACGCAGCAAACATTTCTCATTCCTCATTTCTCTTTTCTCGTTATCAATGGGAACGGTGAGAACCTGTGTGCCGTTGGCTGTGGCGATGATGCAACGATTGCGATAGCTCTGTTTCTGGTAGGAGTCGTATTGCTCTATGATACAACGGTCATAGCGACACAGCTTCTGATACCATTGCACAGGGCCGAAATAGGTTGTCTGCAACAGCGCTGTTCTCATCGTTTACCATTTAGCATTAAAAAGCACGGTGACTACCCGGCCGATAATACAGCTTTCGGGGATGAATCCCAAATGGCGCGAGTCGGCGGGATTGTTGCTGTTGAGCGACTCCAGCCAGTAGTAGTCGGCTTTGGCGCACGTCTTGACACCCGGTACGGTGAGCATACCGCTGGTAGTACGGATGGTGTCGCCGGGGACTGCCGTGCAGCGGGCAATCAATATGTCTGTGTCAGCACTGCCAGGAATGGTGAAGGCGACAATGTCACCGTGCTCTACGGGCTGTCGCATCAGTCGGCTGTAAGGCAGAAGGGCATTCCCCTCTATGCGCAGGCCATAGCTGCAACGGTTGATTAGCAGGCGGTCGCCATGCTGATAGAGGGGAGCCAGTGCATCGCCCGTGACACCATGAATGGAAACGGCCAAGCTACGCACAGCCAGCATCAGCGCAAAAGCTGACGCAAATGCTATCACGTACTTCAGCCAGTTTGCCATATCTCAAATCTTACTTGATATTGTCCACAAAGCGGAACAGGCGGTTCCATCGGATGCCAGAGAAGCCATGCCGGTCGGGGTCGCTGCTCCACCAGATGAAGATGGGCTTGCCCACGATATGGTCTTCTGGCACGAAACCCCAGTAGCGGGAGTCAAGTGAGTTGTGGCGGTTGTCACCCTGCATCCAGTAGTAGTCCATCTTGAAGGTGTACTTCGTGGTTTCCTCTCCGTTGATGTAGATCTTGCCGTCCTTGACCTCCAGTTTATTGTCTTCATAGGTGCGGATAGGCCGTTCGTAGACGGGCAGGTTCTTCAGCGTCAGGTCGATGCTTTCGCCTTTCTTGGGAATCCAGATGGGGCCGTAGTTGTCGCGTGTCCAGTGCATGTTACCATTCAGCGGATAGATGTCCAGGTCGGAAGCTTCTTTGTTGAGGCTGATACTGTCGGCGATGCCCCGCTTTTTCAGCTCTTCCACGGAGTGTCTGGTCAGTGGCATATAGCCCAGCGTGTTCAGGCTTGTCAGGTCTTCCATCGTGATGCCCAGCTCTTTCATGGTGTCATCGTCGAGCCGTTGTTTCAGCTTTACATGGTAGGTGTACTGCACATTGTCTGGCTCCTTGTTGGCCTTGCCGTTGATATAGATGATGCGGTCTTTGATTTGCAGCGTCTGACCAGGCAGTCCCACGCAGCGTTTCACGTAGTTCTCCCTGCGGTCGGTAGGCCGGGTGTCTATCACGCCATACTCCTGTTGGTTCTGCTCGATAGCCTGTCGGCCGGCCTGGTAGATGGTGGCGAAGTAGAGGGGCAGCTGTTCCTGTGTCAGCGAGTCGGGATTGGGCCGCTGCGGATAGATCTGATAGCCCATCTGGTAGCACATCTGATAGAAGTCGTAGGCCTGATAGCGGGCATCGCTGCAGATGGTGTCGCCCGCAGGATAGTTGAACACCACGATGTCGTTGAGCTGTATCTTGCCCAGCCCTTTCACACGACGGTAGTCCCAGTGGGGCCATTCGATATACGACTTGCATTCAAAGAGGGGTAGGGTGTGCTGCGTCAGCGGCATCGTCAGCGGAGTCTGTGGGATACGGGGACCATACGACACCTTCGACACGAAGAGATAGTCTCCTGTCAGCAGCGACTTCTCCAGCGATGACGAGGGGATGACGTAGTTCTGGAAGAAGAACTGGTTGATGAAGTAGACGGCTACGAGGGCGAATACCAGTGCGTCTACCCACGACATGACGAACTTCACCGGTCCTTCGGCGTCTTTCCACCACTGCCAGCGTATCTTCTTGGTGATATACACATCGTAGATGAATGGGATGACGAGCAGTCCCCACCATGACTCTACCCAATACAGGAACAACAGATACAGGATGAGCACAGCGATGAACTTTGCCCACTGCACCTTCATATTCAGCTTTTTCTTTTCTCTTTTTTCCATTGCTTACTTTCTGGTTTTATCTAGTATTCCTAGTCGTACTAGTAAGACTAGAACTTAAACATATCTGAGATGGTTAATAATCCCTGATGCTCCTTGGTGTACTCTGCAGCCAGCACGGCTCCAAGGGCGAAGCCCTGTCGCGAGTGGGCATCATGCGTGATAGTGATGATGTCGGCCTCCGAGTCGTAGCGGACGGTATGGATGCCAGGCACCTCACCGCGGCGGATATGGTCGATGCGCAGCAGCTTCGGGTTGGTGGTGTCCTCGGCCCAAGCTTCTTTGCGGTCGATGTTCTCCAGGATGCCTTCAGCCAGCGTGATGGCAGTACCGCTGGGATGGTCGAGCTTATGCACGTGGTGCGTCTCCTCCATCTCCACATCGTACTGCGGGAACTGGTTCATAATCTTGGCCAGATACTTGTTGACGGCCGAGAAGATGGCCACGCCGATGGAGAAGTTGGAGGCCCAGAACAGCGTCTTGCCTTCATCCGAACATGCGCGTTTCACGTCGTCGCCGTGTTCCTTCATCCATCCCGTACTGCCCGACACTACCTTCACACCGGCAGCCCATGCCTTCAGGTAGTTGCCGTAGGCGGCCTGTGGAGCCGTAAACTCTATCGCTACATCAGCACTCTTGAAGGCTTCGCTGTCGAAGTCCTGCTGATTGTCGATGTCGATAATACTCACAATCTCATGGCCACGGCTCAGGGCTATCTGTTCAATCATCTTGCCCATCTTGCCATAGCCGATCAAAGCTATTTTCATATTCCTATTTGTATTAATACGCTGCAAAGGTACGAATAAAAGAGAACATAGCAAAATAAAACAACTTTTTTATTTTGCTATGTTGAACGAAAGGACCTGCTAGCAAAGTCACTTCACTTTAGCCACCAGCTCGTCAGGATATTTAGGCATGGCACCATTCTGGGTGCAGACGTATGCCGATACCTCTACGGCGATGCGATGCGCCTCTGCTACTGGCTTGCCGTTGAGGATGGCAGCACAGAACGAACCAGTAAAGGAGTCGCCAGCCCCTACCGTATCAGCCACCTCCACCTTCGGAGTGGGTTGATACGACTTCTCACCGTTAGCCGTGAAGACGTAGCTGCCATTGGTGCCACAGGTCAGCACGAGCATCTGTAGATCGTAATCTTTTACCATCTGTTCACAAATCTTGGCATCGTCCAGTTCCTGATAGCCAAACATTCGGCTTACCACCACCAGCTCTTCGTCGTTGATTTTCAAGATGTTGCAACGCTTGAAAGAGGTCTCCAGAATATCTTTTGAATAGAACTGCTGGCGCAGGTTGATATCGCAGATTTTCAGACAGTCCTTGGGAGTAGCGTCTAAGAACTGCTGGATGGTCTGACGACTCACAATGTTGCGCTGTGCCAATGAACCGAAGCATACGGCACGGCAGTTTCGGGCAGCTTCCTCGACCTCTGCCGTGAAGGGGATATTGTCCCATGCCACATTTTCCTTTATTTCGTAGGTCGGGATGCCTTCACCCGTCAGTGTCACCAGCACAGTACCTGTAGCATACGGTACACGGGGCATGATATACTTCAGACCGTTCTGCTCCAATGCCTCAATGGTCTCTACTGCTAGTTTGTCCTCACCCAAGGCACTGACGGCCAGTGTACATAGTCCAAATTGTCCTGCATGATAGGCGAAGTTAGCAGGTGCTCCACCCAGTTTCTTTCCTTCGGGCAGCATATCCCATAATGCCTCGCCCAGTCCGATAATCAGATTCTTCATATATGATAATTCTTAATTCTTAACTCTTAATTCTTAATTCTGTTGATGTAGGTAAACAGGTAGATGACACCGACAGCCATTACAGCCACAGCACCAGCCTGTCCCATGGCATCGCTCATGAATCCCATGATGAGGGGAAATACAGTGCCTCCAAAAAGTCCCATAATCATAAGTCCGCTGACCTCGTTCTGCTTGTCGGGCACGGAGAGCAGCGCCTCAGAGAATGCCATCGAGAAGATGTTCGAGTTGCCGTAGCCCACCAGTGCGATAGCGGTATAGAGCGTCAGTTGTGACTCTCCGCTAAACATCAGTGCCATTGAGACGGCCATCAGCACTACGCTGATGATAAAGAACCAGCGCGTCTTCATCACACGGAGGAAGATCGACCCCGTCAATGCGCCGACGGTACGGAAGATAAAATACAGCGAGGTGGCAAAGGCCGCTTCGTTGAGGCTCATCCCTACGCGCTCCATGAGCAGCTTAGGAGCCGTCGTGTTGGTACCTACATCGATACCTACATGGCACATGATGGCCAGGAACGACAGCAGAACGATGGGCTTGCCCAAAAGGCGCAGACAGTCCATGAAGGATGATGACTTGCCCTCTGTTATTTCTTCTTGGATAGGAGTGGCCCAGAGTAGGACAGTAGCCAGCACCCCTACGATGAAGTAGATGATAAATAGCACCCGCCAGTCGTAGCCGAACGATGGCAACACCTGTGTGGCACCCCACATGGCCAGATAGGGAGCAAGGAACGAGGCGATGGCCTTGACAAACTGTCCGAATGTCAGTGTTGATGCCAGGTTCTTGTCGCCGATAATCAGCATGGCCAGCGGATTGATACTGGTCTGCATCAGTGCGTTACCGATGCCCAAGAGCGAGAATGCTACCAGCATCACGCCAAATGAATAGCCCAACAGGGGTATAAACAGCGATACGATGGTCACCACAAGTGAGAGCAGTACCGTATTCTTGCGTCCTATCTTGTTCATTAGCATACCCGTAGGCACAGAGAAGATCAGGAACCAGAAGAAAACCAGCGACGGCAGCGTGTTGGCCACGGAGTCGCTCAGCGCGAGGTCTTCCTTCACGTAGTTGGAGGCGATACCCACCAAGTCCACGAAGCCCATGCAGAAGAAGCAGAGCATCACGGGAATGAGATAAATCGATTTGTTTTGATTGTCCATAATTTTTATTTTTTAATTTTTAATTTCATAGATGGTGGCCTTTCCGCCTTTTACCTTTATATTATTATAAGGCTCTGAGGGGAACACGAGGTTGGTCATAGCCACCTTGCCTTGTGCATCGAAAGCCTCTATCGAGCAGCGGTCGATGAAGATGCGCAGTTGCTTCAGTTGTCCGTGTGTGGGAGCCGTAGTGACACAGGGGAACGCCTCGCTGAAGCTCACGTTGCCGCTCTTGGTGCGATCCATTGACAGCTCTCGCTTCTGGGCATCATAGTGTATCGTTGTCTGTTCGCCCTTCGCATTGCAAAGCGTAATGTCTGCCGTACCCTTCAGGTCGACCACCACTTCACAGGTCTCTGTAGGCACCTTCGTCTTGTTGCCGCGCAAGGCATCCATCTCCTTCGAGGGCACTACACTGACGTAGGACTCCTCGCCATCCGTAAACAATCCCAGGTCGCGGGGAATCGAGTTGGCCGAGCGGAACTGCTGCGTAGGCACCTGGTTGGCATATTGCCAATTCGACATCCAAGCCAGCACCACGCGCCGGTTTTCTGGCGCATTATAGAACGACACGGTGGCATAATGGTCCTTGCCGTAGTCAAGCCACTTCGTCACCTTGGGCATCGACTCGCAGGTGAACTTCCGTCCATCAAAGTCGCCTATGAAATACTGTGTGGCACTGCCTCCGAACGGTCCTCCGGGATTGATGTTGCAGATAAGCACCCACTTTTTCATATTTACTTTTTCATCTTTAATTTCAAAAAGGTCCGGGCATTCCCATACTCCACCGTGGTTGCCGTACTCCTTGCCAAATGCGCTTTCGAATTTCCACTGTTTCAAGTCTTTCGACGAATAGATGCGCATCTCCTGCCCGGCAGCCAGGATGAGGTTCCACACCTTGGCATCCTCGTTCCAGAATACCTTCGGATCGCGGAAGTCGGGCACGTCGCTGGTCAGCACTGGGTTGCCGCTATACTTCTCAAAGGTCTTTCCATTGTCCTTCGATATGGCCATCGACTGCGTCTGATGATGCCCGGCCGAGGTGTAGAATGCCACCACCTTGTCCTTATCCACTACGCACGAGCCGCTGAAGATGGTACCCAGCCAGTCGGGCTTGATGGCGGTTGGTTGTGCCTCCCAGTGGATGAGATCTTTCGAGGTAGAGTGCCCCCATGTCATGTTCTCCCACTGCGATCCGTATGGGTTCCATTGGTAGTACAGATGCCATACCCCATCTTTATAGAACATGCCGTTGGGATCATTCATCCAGCCGTAAATAGGCGTATGATGATAGGCAGGACGGAATCGTTCGCGGTTGTCGGTGTCGAACGTGTTGCTGTACTTCATCTCCTTCCAGCAGGCAAAGTCCTTCACAGCTCCCGTCGTGCGACGGTCACCATGGAAGGTGATGTCGAGCAGCCTGCCCTTACCGACTTCCAGCGGAATGTAGTAGTCCACCTTGTCAACTGCCAGTCGCACATTCAGGCGTTCTGTCATCTCATTGTCATTGCCGACTACTACTACGTGTGCGTTCTCTTCTTTCTCCTGCACAGGTAGCAGCAGATACTTTTTACCCTGTTCCACTCGCATCATGGCGTGATTGTCGCCCAGAATCATGGGCTTCTGAGCCTGCATCGTCGTGCAGACCATCAGTGTCACCGCCGTCTTCATCAGATTGTTCATGTTCATTTTGCCTTTTAGTTATCGAATTATTTGCTGCAAAATTATAAAAAATCCCCATTCCATCCTATAACGAATGTTGCAAAGGGTAACAAAAATCGTTCATTGTACGTTTTTTCGTAGCAATGAACGATTATTCGCAGTGAGATGTCAGAAAGAAGTAGCTGTTACTGTTTAAGGTTCAGTACGATGATCGACTTGGCAGGAACCTTGACAGACAGGATGCCTCTCTTCAACTTGGCATCTTTGAAGTCTGTGGGAGCTACCACGTTGGGATGCTCGAAGTCGTTGAAGTCGGCTGCATTCTTCGAGGTGAGGATGCGTCCGCTCACCGTCTTCGCCTGATAGCCTTCGATGTTGAAGTCAATGGTCTGTGCCTTGTCGAGGCTGACGTTGGTGATGGCCAGCACGATGCTGCCGTCCTGTGTCTTGGCTGCTGACGCTGAGAGCAGGGGACAAGGACGATAGCCAGCATCCTTGGCACTGGCTTTTTCCTTGAAGTAAGCCTTGCTCACCTGCACAACCTCGCTTTCCAGGTCGATGGGCAGATACGTGGCCTCCATAAACGGGGTGTACATCTGGAAGACGTGGTAGGTGGGGGTGAGTACCATGTGGCCCGTACCTTCCTGGTCGGTCAGTATCATCGACTGTAGCACATTCACCACCTGGGCAATATTGGCCATCTTGATACGGTCAGTATATCGATGGAATACGTTCAGGGTCAGGGCTGCCACAAAGGCGTCGCGAAGGGCGTTCTGCTGATACAGATGGCCTGCGATGGTGCCCGGCTCTTCGTCCCACCAGGTGCCCCACTCGTCGACCAGCAGACCTATCCTGCCTTTGGGGTCTTTCTCGTCCATGATGGCCTTGTGCTTCTTAATCACATCTTCTATCTCCAGACATTTGCCCAACGCCCAGTAATACTGGTCGTTGTCGAACTTCGTGGCCGAGCCTTTCGGGCCGTTCCATCCCGAACAGGTGTAGTAATGTAGGGAGATGCCCTGCATTCTGGTGCCGATGTTCTCCATCAGCACCTTCGTCCATTTGTAGTCGTAGTCGCTGGCACCAGAGGCAATGCGGTAGAGCTTGTTCTCACCCTGGTCGCGCAGATAGGTGTTGAACTTGCGGTATTCGTTCGAATAATATTCCGGTGTCATGTTGCCGCCACATCCCCAGGCCTCGTTGCCGATGCCGAAATATTTCACCTTCCAAGCCTTGTCGCGGCCGTTCTGTCGGCGCAGGCGCGCCATCGGGGTGTCACCGTCGCTGGTCATATACTCTACCCATTGCGCCATCTCCTTCACCGTGCCACTTCCCACGTTGCCGCTGATATACGGCTCGCAGTCCAGCATCTCACAGAGGTTCAGGAATTCGTGTGTACCAAACGAATTGTCCTCTATCGTTCCACCCCAGTTGTTGTTGCGCAGCGAGGGGCGTTCCGACCTGGGACCGATACCGTCCATCCAGTGATAGTCGTCGGCAAAGCAGCCACCAGGCCAACGCATCACGGGAATCTTCAGTGCTTTCAGAGCCTCGAACACATCTTTGCGATAGCCGTTGATGTTAGGAATCTGTGAATTCTCGCCCACCCATAATCCACCATAGATACAGCTTCCCAGGTGCTCGGAAAACTGTCCGTAGATCTCCTTGTTGATTTTGGCTCCAGCCTGGTCGGCATGGATTGTTGCCTTGACCACTTCTGCAGCCGATGCTGACAGTGCCATTAGCGACACGAATACCGTTACAAATGCTTTTCTCATATTTCTATTGTTTTTAAATACTCTTTATGACAAACTACGACAGTCCCTCTATCTCTCCGTTTACGATGGTGATGCGCTCTGCCTGCGGACTCTTGGGCAGTCCTGGCATGCGTAGCATGTCGCCGGCAATGACCACTATCATCTCGCTGCCACAGTTGAGGATGACATCACGGATGCGGATGGTGAAGCCCTCGGGGGAACCGTAGCGGGTGGAATCTGCCGAGAACGAGAACTGCGTCTTGGCGATGCAGACGGGGTAGTGGGCGATGGCACCATCCTCGTCGGTAAAGCTGATGCGTAGTGCCTCCAGCTTCTTTTTCGCCGTCTTGCTATATTCCACGGCCGAGGCACCATAGATGCGCTTGCACACCTTCTCGATCTTGTCTTCCAGACAGTCTGCCTCCTTATAGGTGAAGCGGATGGGCAGGGGATGCTGCCGTTCTATCGTGTCGACGACGGTCTGTGCCAGTTCGGTAGCTCCTTCGCCGCCCTTCAGGAAGGCCTCGTTGACGGCAAAACCCACACCCAGGTCTTCGCAGTTCTTGCGGACGATGTCTATCTCCTCCTCTATATCGGTGTCATGACGGTTGAGGGTGACCACGACGGGCTGTCCGAAGCCCTGCATGTTGCGGATGTGGCGGTTCAGGTTCTTCAGTCCCTCCGTCAGTCCCTTGGCGTTGGGTTCCTTGATATGCTCCAAGTCTACACCGCCATGCATCTTCAGCCCCTGAGTGGTGGCCACGATGACTACCAGGCGGGGCTGCAGACCGGTCTTGCGGCACTTGATATCGAAGAATTTCTCTGCTCCCAAGTCGGCACCGAAGCCTGCCTCCGTCACCACGTAGTCGCTGAACGTCATTGCCATCTTCGTGGCCAGCACGCTGCTGCAGCCGTGGGCGATATTGGCGAAGGGACCGCCGTGGATGTAGGCCGGCGTATGCTCTGTGGTTTGCACGAGGTTGGGGTTGAGGGCATCGCGCAGCAAGACGGTGATGGCACCGGCCACACCGAGGTCTTTCACCTTGAACAGCTTGCCGTCGGAAGTGATGCCCAGCACGATGTTCTCGATACGCCGCTGCAGGTCGGCCTCGCTGGTGGCCAGACAGAGGATGGCCATCAGTTCCGATGCCGGGGTGATGTCGAAGCCAGTCTCTGCCACCACGCCATCGCCCCGCAGCCCGGTCACGATGTTGCGCAATGCACGGTCGTTCACGTCGAGCACGCGCTTCCAGAAGATTTCACGCAGTGAAAAGCCCTCCTTGCGATGCTGGTACAGATAGTTGTCGAGCAGGGCACTGATGGTATTGTGGGCCGAGGTCACCGCATGGAAGTCGCCCGTGAAGTGCAGGTTGATCTTCTCCATCGGCAGCACCTGGGCATAGCCGCCACCGGCAGCACCGCCCTTCATGCCAAAGCAGGGGCCGAGCGAAGGCTCGCGCAGGGCTACGGCAGCCTTCTTGCCAATCCTGTTAAGTCCCAGTGCCAGCCCAATGCTGACCGTCGTCTTGCCGATACCTGCCTTGGTGGGCGAGATGGCCGTCACCAGTATCAGGCGGCTCTTCTTGACTTTCACCTCGTCGATGAGCCTCACCGGCACCTTGGCCATATAGCGTCCATACGGTTCTATCTCCTCTGGAGCAATTCCTAACTGTGCTGCTATGTCGCCAATCGGCTTCAGCTCGCATTCCCGTGCTATCTGTATGTCTGTCTTCATATCATCCAGCGAATTCGCATCCTATTATGATTATTATTTGCTTATATCCTTTGTAATTTTGGTGCAAAGATACGAATAAAATGATAGATTAGCAAATCATTTTATCTTTCTTTGACATCACTGCCATCCTTTAGGTTGTTAGTCTTGTCATTAATAGGTAATACAAACAGACTCTACAGGTTTCAGATGGAGGATGTAAGTACCGTCGGCACCACTTTTCAGCGTTGTGCGCTGACCGGTGGCATTGTGCCAAACGGTCACCTTTGTGGGGTGATCCTGAAGACGGAATGTGACGGAAATCTCTCGGTTCTCTTTGCTGGCTATATAGAACAGCTCCTCGTTCCCTATGCGCCTGTGTGTAAATACTACCGACTCAGCACCTTTTTCTATCAATATGGAGCGAGGGATGGTTTCGCCCGACTGCAATATGGGGAAACCAGCAGTCTTCCATGCATCTATCAGCCGTCGAGACGCATCCGTAATCATAGCCTCTTTGCCTATCAGGAGCGCTTTGTAAGCTACACCGCCCTCTGTTACCAGGTGATTGTTGCGAAGCGACAGTAGTTTCAGTGCATTGCCCGTGCAGGCATCCCAGTCAAGGCCATCCAATCCTATGGGTAGCCGGTTGGTAAGAATTTTTATAGGAATGTCGTCGCCCAGATAAACCAGCACGTCGGGAGCTGCTACACCCTGTCGCAACAGCACCATCGAGCGGGCAGCTTGCTCCCACACGGGTTTCATGTCGTGCCACTGGGGATTGCTGCGGTTGATGGCATATTCGCGCCCGGCAATGTAGGGTGTATCGACATTTGCCACAGGGATATGGGGCGTGGCGCATACCACAAACTCTTGTGCTCCCATCGATAGGGCGATATTGCACACGCGGTGCAGGTCGGCTGGTGTGTTCTTGTATTCGCAGTCGGTCATCGCTTCAGCCGAGGCAATAGGCTTGCCGTAGAGGTGGGCCGCACTCGAACAGTCCTTAACGTCGTAGGCTCCATCGCGTTGATAGGTCCAGAATTCGCCCTGCGGTTTGTTGACGGCTTGCTTCACACTGATAGCATCGCCCGTGATGCAAAGTGCATTGCCGATAGCCTGGGCGGTGAACGAGAGCCCGTTCTCCGTAGCACGTCTTTGGAAAGTGCCGAAATAGTTGTCGCGGATGCAGTCGGCAATAGTCAGACGGTAGTCGTAGAGCACCTGCTGAGTCCGCTCTTCCGACTCCATCATGTAGCCTGCCAGCGTGGGCAGGTAGGGCGTGAAGTCGTAGCCGCGACGTGTGCGGAACTCCTCCAACATGCGCGGTGTCCAGTTTTGCGAACCGCCTTCGTGTGAGTCCATGGTGATGCCCTGAACCAGAGGGGATTGGCAATCTCCCTCAACGGACGAAACACCAAGGCTGTCGAGTATCACCTGGACGTAACTGTCCCAGTGCAGGTTGGCGGCTTCTGCGGATAGCTTGTCGCACTCGTATCCCAAGAGATTATCCCTTCCGTGTTTCGATTTCGCACCTGTGAGCACGGCGGCAAGTCGCAGGATGGTCCATTCGCCGGCTGGAGCATCCCATAGGAGTCGCCCTCCAAGTGCCTTTTCCGTCAAGTCTATCACCTCGGATGATTGAAGATTACTTTGCGCAGCCAAATTTTCAATTTTCAATCTTCCATTTTCATCCTCTTGAAAGTCGCTCTGGAGTGCCGCACGTTCCTCCCAGCGGTCGAGCAACGCCTCATCGCCAACACGCCATTCGCGGATGTCGCCAGATGCCTGGCCTTCATAGTCGAAAGTTCCATCGTAGTGTCTGATGCGCCAGAATCTGCCTGCCGTAGCCGGGAAGGCATTGGTTCGCACGGGATAGCCCCCCAGGCTGCGATACATGGGTTGCAGCGTTACTACATCACGCCACGAGATGCTGTCATCGCTCACTTGCAGCGTTCCCACATCGGGTAGCGACTTGAAACCATAGCCTGAGAAACTGCCGTCATCGCCGACAAGTCCAGGTCCCTGCATCGCTCCGTTGCGTCCCTTTTCGTGTGCAGCATAACGAACCGTGATATGGCGCATCCGTCCGTCACCGCGATGGGGAACGGCCAACACCGCAATATCTTTCACGTAGTCTTCCGGTCCCTTGATGACCGGCAGATTCACGTTTACCTGTTTGCCGCCCGTCACCTGTACTTTGCCACAAGCCACCCGCTGCATGGCGTGCTCGGCATCAATCCACTGGCCACCTGCACAATAGCCGTTGGAGATGTTCATCTCAAACGAGAGTCCCACCCGCCGTGCCTCACTGGCTGCAAAGCGCAGATGATGCCACCATGCAGGACTGAAGCCTTCATCGGGTGTCCCTTTGGGCAGATTCTGGGTGCTTCTGTGGTTCTGGTCATAATACACCACACCACCGAAGCCTGCTTTGCTCAATGCTTCCACGTCGGCGGTGATGCCTTCGTCAGTCGTATGCTCATAGCCGAAAAACCACCACGTTTTCACGCGGTAGTCGTTCGTGGGGTGCTGCCAAAGCTGTTTAAGCGTCTGTGCATGAGCCATCGGTGCTAGCACAAGGCCAATAAGCAATATTGTTAGTTTCATTTTACTATGTATGTCAAAACAACTTTAGATGTCATCCACGTTGTCATGCTTTCCCCTTGACGTCGTCGAGTTCCGTTCCCTGAAAGTGTAGCCAATACCTTCTACTGCCTTGCGGATGGCTTCTTCCGTAGCAGGACCCTTGATGGTGAGGGTGTTGGCAGAGGCGCTGGCCTTGGCTTTCTCTACTCCCGGCAGTTCCTCTACGGCACGCACTACGGCAGCCTCGCAATGGCTGCAATGCATGTCCTCAACTCTGTAGACCACCACATCGGGGTCTGACGGTTTCTTGGTAGTAAACTTGCTAAACAATTTCATCATAAGAGCAAATATGATAAGTAGAGTTAATACTGTGGCGCATATCAGTTTAAACGGACTGGGCAGAGTGGATGTCATGCAACACGCATCGTGACTGGCGACGGAGAAGTCCAAACCGGTGGCATTAAGCAGCAATCCAAAGAAGACGGCAAATACCACGATGGTCATCAGATAAATCGAGGTAAAACGACGTCCCATCGCTTTATGAACTACAAGGATGGAGGCCAGATTGACCGCAGGTCCCGCCATCAGCATCACCAGTGCGGCTCCTGGCGAGAGTCCTTTCATCATCAGTGCCGCAGCCACGGGGATGCTACCCGTAGAACAGATATACATCGGTACGGCAATGACCAGGATGACCAGCATCTGCAACAACGGCTGACTGCCAAAAGAAAGGAAGAACTCATCGGGCACCGCTACCTGAATCAATGCCGCCACGACAAGTCCGATGAGCAGCCGCAAGCCGATGTCGCGAATCATATCATAGTAGGCATACTTCAACACCCGCCATATTTTGTTTCCGTGTTCGTCAATGACCATTGAACATGAATCATGATTCGTGGAACCGTCCTTGCATAGCCGGTTCACCAGCAAGCCGCCGCAGACACCCGTAATGAGTGCCGCCACAGGACGGATAATAGCAAAGCCCAGTCCCATCAATGAGAATGTAGCCAGGATGGAGTCGATGCCCGTCTGCGGTGTGGCAATGAGAAACGAAGCAATAGCCCCCTTCGATGCTTTCTCGTTCTTCAGACCGATAGCCGTGGGTATCACGCCGCACGAACACAGCGGCAGGGGCACACCAAGCAGTGCCGCCCAAAGCATAGACAACTTGTTGCCTGGCGACAGATAGTTGGCATAGAACTTCTGTGGCACGAACACATGCAATACCCCTGCAATCAAGAATCCCAATAGCAGATAGGGAGCCATCTCGCAAACCACGTTCAAAAGCGATGTAAAGAAACTCTGTAGATTCATGCTGCAATGATGCGATTAAGTGAGAGCAAAAGAAAGCTCGCTCTCATTTGGCCGAGCGAGAGCATCTTCGCCGTTTTCGACGGCAAAGGTACGACAAGTTGAGAGCAAATCAAAAGATTTTAATCTTTTTTATGCCGAGACGGAGTAACTTCGCCATTTTGATGGCAAAGATACAACAAAACTCAAACCTTATTGACCTATACTAATTGGTGTCCGGAAAAACGGACACCTTTGTCTTGAACTATCGACAGCTCTTTTAGGGATTATTTTCGAAAAACTGCTTACCTTTGCCGTCGCAAACAATCATTTAAAAGAAAGGATTTATATGACAGAAGACGAGAAGAGAGAGTACGACGAGATGATGGAGGATTTGAAGGCCTTAGGGATTGAACCTCTTAAGACGAAAAACGAAACGGGCGAGGAAGAAGAATTTCTTCTGGATTGCTTCACCTTTGGCGACAAGGAGCCAACCATCTTATTGGCCTTCGAGGCTATTATCAACCGGTCGGAGGATTGTGGACTGCGCGATGACAGTATCTACATAGAGACTGCCGAGGCCTTCGACTATGTGAAGAAGAAGCTGGACATTACTGCTGAGCAGGCCCTGGTATTGGCCATCACCGTGAATTTCTGCAGCGACCAGCGCATCGAGATGGTTGACTACTGCCGTCACCTGAATTGTACCTCATTCCGTTTTCTGCCCTATATGAAGGCTCTGGACGCGTTGGCCGAACGGGGCTTCATCATCTGCAACCGTTCGAACAGTCGTCCCACCTATCGCGTACCTTATTATGTATTAGAGTCGCTGAACGACAACCGGAACATCGACAATGGCGATCTGAAAGAGCTGGACAGTCACGAGCTGTTCAACCAGTTCGACGACATCTTCGAGATGCTCAACAACCAGGAGATGACCCTTAGGGCTGCCATCGGTAAGATTCATGTACTGATGGCTAACAATCCGGCGCTGGACTTCTGCCAGTTTATGGAGATGCTTCATCTTGGAGAGGATGACCTGCTGCTGCTGACCTTCTTCGCCCATGCCTTTGTCAACAATAACGACGACCGCATCAGCATGATGGACATCAGGACCATCTTCAAGGACCGGCATGTATGTAAGACCATCGGCAACGCGCTGAGCAGAGGCACCCACGAGCTGCAACGTCTACAGTTGGTGGACTTCTGCAACGACGACGGTTTTGCCAGCCGCAGTCATTACCACCTAACCCTCGAGGCAAAGAAGAGCATGTTGGGCGACCTTGACATTGAACTGAAGGACGAGCAGGGCCAGCGTCAGGGGTTGATGAAGTATGAGGATATTAGCCAGAAGGCTATGTACTATGATGAGCAGACCACGATACAGGTCGACGAGCTGGAGCACCTGCTCAGCGAGGACAACTATCAGGGCATCCGCAATCGCCTGAAGGAGAAGGGCTTCCGCTGTGGCTTCACTTGCCTGTTCTATGGCGCACCAGGTACGGGTAAAACGGAAACGGTGTTGCAGTTGGCTCGTAAGACGGGTCGCGACATCATGCAGGTGAACGTAACGGAAATCAGGAGCAAGTGGGTGGGTGACAGCGAGAAGAACATCAAGGCGCTGTTCGACAACTATCGCCGTAAGGTGCGCGACAGCAAGATGACGCCTATCCTCCTGTTCAATGAGGCCGATGCTATCATCAGTCGTCGCAAGGAGGCTGTAGAGCACTCTGTCGACAAGATGGAGAACACCATCCAAAACATCATTCTGCAGGAGATGGAGACGCTGGACGGCATCCTCATCGCCACCACCAATCTAGAGCAAAACATGGACAAGGCCTTCGAGCGCCGTTTCCTTTATAAGGTGAAGTTCAACAAGCCCACTCTTGAGGCTCGCCTACATATATGGCTCTCAATGATTCCTTCATTAGAAGACGCTACTGCCACCATGCTAGCGCAAAAATACGACTTCAGTGGGGGACAAATTGAGAACATCGCCCGTCATTATACTATAGACACCATTTTGCATGGTGACAATGCTAATGTGCAGCAAGCTCTCTTTCAGCATTGTGAGAACGAGCAGCTGGATAATAAAAACAACAGAAGAATAGGTTTCAATTAAGTATTAACAATTTAAATTATAAAGATTATGGAATACGATTTTTCAAAAGAATTGACAGAAGAGCAATTGAAAGAAGAGAAGAAAAATGCTATGCTGAAAAATTATCGTTTTGCGTGTAGCGAAAGTATCATTTTAAAAATATCAGAACAACGTACAGAGGCAAAGAACCAAGGTCGTTGGGAAATGATCTTCTACTACTATTACTTGGAGCAGATTATGAGGAAACTACAACCGCTACAAGACTTCAAGAAATTATACTGGGAAACTCATGATTGGAAGGAAGCAGAAAAATTCTTTGAAGAACCCTCGAACGTCATTAAAGGCCTGGAGGAGTTGGAGCGTTTCTGCAAAATTCACAAAATAAAAGGTCTTGAAGACATCAAGGACGTCATCCGCATCCTTCCTAACGTTATTAAATCAGCAAAGTAAGCTGCTTTATTAGAATATTTTCCAATCCTTCCCTGTGATGACAGAGATGGGCTTTGCCATTCGGCAAAGCACCAACCCTGTCACCACCAGCAGGACTCTTATCCAAAAGCTACCTGTACCCGTAAGGCCCAGCCACACCAAATAGAGCGGACTCAGTATCAGAGCTAGCGTCAGCAGAAGCATCAGGGCAGCGAGGAGGAGTTTCATTAAATTATAACTTTTATTTGCTTAATCGGAGCAACAAGACTACGTATTGGCGATTTTTTAGCATCTATTATATTAAGTTCATATTCTCCATGAATTATATCAGAAGGATTGCTAACTGTAGGTGCTGATGATAATTGTATCTGTGACCAATTATTTATGCGTCCGAAATACATGTTCACACATAATTGTTGATATACTGCTTGAAGTATTGATGCTGGTGAGCCTGGTTCAGGATTAGGCTTATCCATCAAACTATTAGCCCATGCAGGAATAAGTACAATATTCCATAAGCTAGTAAAATAGCGTGGATCGAAGGCACGCCCCCAAATATGTGAAATTACATAGTTCTGAAAGATTGAGTCTTTTCCTGCACAAACAGTATATCCTGTATTTTTATTTATAATTGTCCGTACATTATCATTCCCGTCTTTGTCTCTTACAATAGGTATATTAATTGAAGGAGTGCCTGTTTGCACATAATACCACTTACCATTTATAAACTGGTGTGAATAGTTAGCACTAACATCATCTATTGTTGTTTTGCGTGCAGGTATATCTTCATTGTTTTTGAATGAACCACACAAAACCAAGTGCCTGTCTGATACGATATTAATGTCAAAGAAATAAGACTGTTCAACAGCCATTTTTACGAAATTATTTATTCCCAATGCACCTATTAAGCCTTCCACACCATCTATTTTATGAATATTAGGCTTAATAATACTGCTACGAACCTTGTCTAAAGAATTGAATGGAGGCACACCTGCTGTACACGACATTCTTTTGGAACTAAGAAATATATACAAAAGACGGTATGCCGAAAAAGCATTTTGAAGCTGTTTTGATGGGGCGATAGTTTTTTTTAGTGAAGACAAAGAATTTAACATTTTATCGCAATAAGATAATGCATATAAAAAATCTTTTGCCTGATAAAAACCATCTATTATCGAAAGGTAATTTATCCCATATGTTGAAGGAATATTCAAATAAGAAACGTAACTATTTGCTGAAGGGATGGTCAACCATTTTTGAGCTACTGCCCATTTTCTAAAATCTTTTTTCATAATTCTATTCATTTTAAGGGTTACACATTTGTTCTTTCAATCTCTCCCAAACCTTGACCATTGCGTAGGTATCGAGGCAACAATAGGCAAGGAGGGCCTTGCGGGTGGCGGTTTGCTCTGCGGACTCCATATCCTTGATTTGTGGGAAGATGGTCATGGCATTGCCACCATTCTGACAGCGCTCATCGAGGTTGTGGTAGTCGAGCGAGGGCTCGTTGGGCCAGAGGGCTGGCAACACATACTTGATGCTGGTGGAGCCTCCCATAGCGGGTACATAATAGTGACCAGCCTTGAAGGGATCCCACAGGTCTACGATGTGGTCACGGATGTTCAGCAGATGTTCGCTGAGGTCTGGGAAGGCCTGCGCCAGCTCCTTGATGCGGGTACATTCGAACGACTTGTTATAAGCTGTGACGCAGACATTCATAGGGATGTCTTCACACAATTGCTCAGCCAAGGCGCGACGAGGGTCTTCACCAGATACGCCGAGGAATTCCTTATGCAACAGTGGGCCTCCCTCCTTTTCAATATAATGCAAGGAGTACTGGAAGGTGATTTGCTGATAGGGCTTAGTGCCTGGATATTGCGGAATGACCACCTGCATGGTCTCGAAGTCGAGGAAGTAGAGCGGATAGGTCAGCTGCTGCATGAACTCACGGATGGCAGCTTGATCGATGTGTGTCTTGTCAGACAAGGTACAAGCCACCTGTGTCTGCTGGAAGTCGGTAAGCTTCTCGTCAGCAAGGTCGTCAAACGTCACCTTACCTTTATTGTATAGGTTCAACTTGTGGTCGAAACGCTTCTTGTAGAGGTCGAACACCGAGGGGTGCGGAATATGCTGTGTGCAATAGTCCCAGAACTCACAATGGTAGGGCTTATGACAGTGTTTGGTCAGCTCAGCTTTGGGCTCCTGCTCGCATTGCAGCGTCTGGCGTGCAGTCTTGATAAAATAATCGATATGCGGATACTCACGGGCCACATAGTCCGTCATATCCGTCGTAATGAACAGTTGGCTGATGTCGAGTTCCTCGCCACGCACATAATCAGAATTCAATCTGACCAGATAGACACCTGTCACGTTCACACCGCAATGCGTCAGCACCCACTTCTGATAGGCAATATCCTGGGCATAGACCTCCATCTTGTCTTTCTTGGCACCCTCGTCGTCTTCAGAAGCCGAGCTGCTCTTGACCTCATAGATGGCATAGCCACCTGCAGTCTTGCTAAGGATATCCACTGCACAATAGCAGCCCTCGTGGGTAAACGATGCCTCGCAGATGTTCTGCGTGCCATCACTGAGACATTGCTGCGTCTTGTCGAGCATTGCTTTCAGGTCGAGAACGCCATCAGCCTTCAGCGTCGTTACCTCGACATAGTCGCCAAAGAGATGCATCGCCAGGTCGCCCACTTGATTGCCCGCAAGGAAACGGGCCTCCATCTGTGGGTCTTCCACAGCCAATTCTGGGTGGTACACACGCAACCATAGCGCCTTGTCGCACTGGCGGAATTTGGTATACTTCGATTTTGAAAGTCCTTTGTTTGCCATTGGTTAGTGTTCTTAACAGTTCTACAAAATTACACGAAAACACCCAAACAGCCAAATCCCTGCAATGCAATTTATACATTTTTATATTTTGGGGCTGTTGTCAGTATAAACTGACAGAGATGTCTGGAAAAATGGACAGAAAAACTTTGGTGATGTCCAAGATCTTATCTATCTTTGCATCGTCAAAACAATCAAGCATCATCTATATGGGAATACACATCGGAAAGATTATTGAAGAAGAGCTTAAACGGCAGGGAATGACAGTGCTACAATTTGCCGAAAAAATCATTACGTCACGAACAAATGTCTATAATATTTTTAAGGCAAAGTATATTCCCTTAAACAGGCTTGAGATTTACAGCAAGGCCCTCAATAAAAATCTTGTTCAGATCATTGCCGATAAAATGGAGGAAGAGCTCGGACGGACTCCCAATATTACAAACGAGGAGTATCTCAATACGATAAGTGGCAAGAGGATGGAATACGTCAGGAAATATCCTGATTACGATGGTAAGGAACTTGAACAGACCAAACAGGAACGCGAACAGCTGAAGCAAGTGCTGGAAGAGTATTTTGGCAAAACGCACACCAAGGCCTTGCTGATTGTTGAGAGAGGCTACACCTTCGGAGCCCTTGAGGTCGTCAGGCAGGTGGCAGCAAAGACCTTTGGCAGCAAGGGACATACCGTCTGTCCGAGCGTACTGAACAATGTCGCCCTGAAATCCTATCCGCAGAAAGTGCTGACCGACTACATCTGCAAGAACTGCTATATGTCGGCAGAAGCCATCGAGCACCGGTTGAGCGACATCTATCAGGCTCAGCAGGATGTGAACAAGCATTTTGTCTGCATCCTTCCTGTCGAGAAAGAGTACCCAGTGGATATAAACTTCAAGACCTGGGACGAGCAGTTCTTCATCGTAGAGTATATATGGAATCGCCAGAGCCTCTTGTCGTGGGCTACCGACAGCCACCTGCATCCGAAGGTCATCGAATACATACGCTATCACAAGCCGATGAGTTGCATGCCTTCCGACTATGGCGTGCCTTCCGATTATCCTGTCCTTAGCGCCTTTACCCAACGGCATTTCGAAGACGCGTCGAGACGCCTGGAGTGGATGAAGCCTGACGAAGATTATCGTGGATCTTACAGCTTCGAGAAAAAGATTCTCAACTTTGACAAGGATACTCAATTTGATGATTATAAACCGTTGCCCCTTACGAGATCTATGTATATCGGTATATCAGTCGATGGCTATTATTGGGACCAAAGCGTCTATTTGTCAGCCGACGACATGGCGACACTGGTCTATCTCTACGACTATGCAGTCAATGGGCCGTTGAAAGATCTCGACCACGACACTTTCGACACAGAGTTCTATACCTGGCTCAAGGAGAATCATCCCAAGCTGGCCAACGCCATCAAAGAGGACTTAGAAGACTCTCTTGTAGAAACGATTACATACTGTGATGGCCCCCCAGGCCTTAGCTGGGATCTCCGTGAACACCTGAACTGTTCACTCCCAGCTACCCCTGAAGAATGTTGGTATTTGTACGATAATGACTACACATTCTATATGGCCGACCTGCCCGAACGAATTGAATAAGAATTAATCCGAATAATAGCAATCGAAAAAGAAAAGTGGCACATTGTCACGCGTTTTCGTCATGAGCACTCATGTTCTTGATAAACAGATTGACCAGACGTTTCAAGAAGAAGGTATTCCTGACAGCATGGCGCGCCTTGTCGGCCAATGTTTTCTTGTCACCGGATGGCTTAGCCGCCTCTGCCTCTGCTGCTGCAACCTGTTGCTCACGCTGGTCAATCTTGGCGAGCAAGCTTGCTGAAGCATGATGATAAAGGAAGTTATAGCTGGGCAGAGTAGCCTTCATAATATATGGAGTGAGGAAGGTGGTCACCACACTGGATGCCACAATGATGGGATAAATCATGGGATTGAGGACGCCCAAGCTGGTGCCCAGTGAAGCGATGATGAACGAAAACTCACCAATCTGCACAAACGAGAAGCTGGTCAGCATGGAGTCGCGCATCGTTGCGCCACCCCACCAGCACCCCAAGGTACCAAAGAGAATCATGCCGACGATGATTACCAGGCTGACCCAGAGGATGCTATACCAGTATTCCACCAATAAAGTGGGATTGATGAGCATGCCCACGGAGATGAAGAAGATGGCAGCAAAGACATTCTTCAGCGGTGTCATCAGCTTTTCGATACGGTGCGACTCTGCTGTCTCGGCAAGGATGGAACCCATCACGAAAGCGCCGAGGGCACTGCTGAACCCTGCTTCCTCGGCCGTCAGCACCATACCCAGACACAGACCCAGGGAGAGGATGATTAGCGTCTCGTCATTCAAATGTTTCTTTAACAGGCGTATCAGCGTCGGGATAATCAGGATGCCGGTGATGAACCAGGCGGCAAGCGTGACGGCCAGAACGAGCACTTTGTTGAGCAACTCGGCACCTTCGAACTGATGGCGGATGGCGATGCTGGAGAGCAGCACCATCAGCACCACAGCCACCACATCCTCTACAATCAGGATACTGGTCGCTCCCTTCACGAAGCGTTCTTTTTTCATGCCCGCCTCGTCAATGGCCTTCATCACGATAGTGGTGCTCGACATACATAGCATGCCCGCTAGGAACAGCGAGTTGACCATGTCCAGTTGAGCATCCTGTCCCACCAGGTAGCCCAAGAGCATCATACCCAGGATAATGGTCAGTGCGCCTACAGCCGCTATCTTGCCGCTGCTGATGAGGTTCTTCAGGCGGAACTCCAGACCGATGCAGAACAGCACAAACAGCACACCGATGTCGCCCCAGGCCTTCACATTGTCGGCATTTACGAGCGTCTCGCCAAACAGATGCGGGCCTACCAGGACACCAGCAACGATATAGCCCAGCACCACTGGCTGCTTCAGAAACTTGAAAACGATACTGACCACTGCGGCCGTGATCATCAAAATATACAAATCTTGTACCATATTTTTTAGTGATTAACTACTGATTATAAGATAATAAAGAACGTATCTTCTCGGATCTTATCGTACATGACTGATTGCTTTCTTTTTCTGATGCAAAAGTACATAAAAAAAAGAATATTAGGGCTATTCGGGAACACCAATTTGCAGAAATTAGCAAATAAAGGTCCAAATTGGCCTCATCAGCAAGATAAAACAGCTATATTCCTAATCCACGTTTCTTCGTTCCATCCCAATTAGTGAGTATGACTACCACCTAAAAAATAAGGGTAAACCATTTTATCCCTTTGCTTTGCGAACACTCATAAATAGTTTTCATACTGATGTTTTTTAAATGTTTTTTTGAATGATGTTGCAAAGATACCACATTTCTTTTATCATTCTTATCAGTTTTGTTGATAATATCGCATTTTTATTTGCAAAGGTACTTATTATTCCGCTTTTTTTCGTATATTTGCTCCCGAGAATTAGCATTTCTCGATGTAACATTTAAAAATTATATCGTTATGAGAAAAACATTGTTGATTAAGATATGAAAAAGATTTTAACTTGCATATTGGCCGTTTTAGGATTAAATACGGCTTGCGGCCAGGGTAATTTTGAGAATACGGACGTTCAGGGGTTTGCAGAATTAATTGCTGACACCAACGTCGTGGTGCTTGATGTGAGAACAGCCAGCGAATTTGCTGAAGGCCATCTGGAGAGGGCTGTCAATATCGACTATCACCAGAGCGACTTCGCAGAAAAAGCTATTGCCACATTACCAAAGGAAAAGGTGATTGCCGTTTATTGCCGAAGCGGACGACGCTCTGCCGGTGCTGCTGGCATATTGGGTGATAAAGGCTACAAGCTGGTAAATCTGAAAGGCGGCATCATTGCCTGGAAAGAGGCGGGGAAACCTGTCATAACGGCTAACGAGTAGCAATAGTTGCGGATATGAAGAAGGATGTAGCATTAGTGCTGTCGAGCGGCGGGGCAAGAGGACTTGCGCATATCGGAGCCATCGAGGAACTGGAGGAGCAGGGCTATCGTATCACCTCTATTGCCGGCTGTTCGATGGGCGCGCTTATCGGAGGCGTCTATGCAGCAGGCAAACTGAAGGAATTCCGCGATTGGATGAAGACGGTAGACCGTAAAAAGATGCTGGAGCTGACGGACTTCTCGCTGAGTTTGAATCATATTGTCAAGGGTTCGCGCATCATCGAGGCCATCATGGAGTTTGTGCCCGATTTGCCCATCGAAGAACTGCCGATTTCCTATTGTGCCGTAGCTACCGACTTGAAAGCAGGCCATGAGGTCGTGTTCCGCAAGGGTAGCCTCTTCAATGCCATCCGCGCCTCCATCTCTCTGCCCTCATTCTATGAGCCTGTACATCGTAACGGCATGATACTCATCGACGGTGGTGTGACAAACCCGATTCCGATGAACCGTGTGGTTCGTCATGAAGGCGATATCCTGGTTGGTGTCGATGTGAGCGGACATGACTACGAGGCGCAATGGAAGACACATCAGGAGTTGTTAGAAAAGCGCAAGCGCAGCAAGTCGTTATCGCAACAGATACTCAACAAGCTGATACCCGACAATCTTGAATTCAACCACTACACGATGCTTTCGCGAGTAAGCTCCCTGATGATTCGCCAAAATTCCCTTCTGATGGCGCAGCTGATGAAGCCCGATGTGCTTGTTGACATCCAGATGAGCCGTTATGGTGGCTTCGACTATGACAAGTCGGAAAGAATCATCAATATTGGTCGCCAGAAGACGCAGCAAGCGCTCAGCAAATACCAAACCGACAAGTAGACAGCAATCCAAGTATGAAGGTTAAAGGTACAAAAAAAACAGGGGAAGGCTGCTGCCTTCCCCCTAAATAATGTCAACTGACTTACTGCACGTCGTAAACGAGGCGGACTGAGTTACCGGTGCAACGGTGCCATCCGTCTGCGGGATTCGTAGCATTCGCATAGAAGGCAACAAAGCAGGCTTCGGTGTCACCCTTTGATGTCGATGCCCAGTAGAAGCCTTCGATGCCGACCATACCAACTTGGATTTCGCCAAGATCCTCTCTGTCATCATGTCTCCTGAAGCCGGCAGCGGGCAGGAACACTGCGCCGTGGGCCTCGAAGTCGTTTGTCCAGTCGGTGGAGTTGATGTTGTTGGCAGAGTACTCCGTGTCGCCCATATTGGCATTCTGCAAGGCATGATAGCTGGTATTCCAGTCGTCGGGCAGTAGAATAACTCCACCGATGCCGTGTACGGTGGCACGGGCAAAGCGGACACCTGAGTCTGTGGTGCGGGTGTTGAACAGGTATGCCCATTCGCCCGAGTCAACCCGCTCGCACTCATCAGATTTCAAGAAGGGACGTGAGGCGTTAAGCACTGTGTTTGCAGCCTTGTTCTTGTCTGGCTGGCCATTCATATAGCATCTAACATCGCACTCCTGACGAGCACTGAAACTGCGATAACCAGCTTGAACATAATCGATAATGGCCTTTACGGCACCTCGCAACAATTCTGAGAGGGTTGACAGATAATGGGCAAGCCGTTCGCGATAATCATGGATGATTCTTTCTATTCCGCTTCTATGCGCTATTTGTCTATAACTTCCCAATGACCGCCTTTGTCTGGGCCAATACGTTTAATTATTCCTTCCTCCTGAAGATTCTTGATATGCTTAGCAATGCCTCTTGCATTTAGTCCCAATTGTTCTGCTATTTGTGGAATTGTAATATGGGGGGAATTCAAAATAATGTCCACAACATCTTTCCTTGTACCTTTCAATGTACTTTTCAATGTACTTTTCTTCCCACTCTCATCTGTAGTGGGAAGTAAAGTGGGAACATAAGGAATCTCTATGCGGTAAACATCCTGTTCTTCTATGATAGGTTCTTTACCATTAGCATAGAGTGGAGTATACTTGAACATCTTCCTCATGCCACTGCCCAGTTCCTCCACGATACCTATTTGTGAGAACACATTGGCTATCTTTGGATTCTTACGATGTGGGCGCATAGGAACTCGTGCAATTTATGCACATGTTGTAGCCAAAAACAATGAGGATGTAATTGTGTGTGGTGAAGACAATGTGATAAGGCATATTCCCGCAAAGAATTTTCTTTAAGCACTATTAAGGCCACAAAAAACAACGAGACAAACAAATAAAATTTGCTTATCTCGCTGGTTTTTAGCTTGTTAACTCTAAACCAGAGCTTTAATACTCATCCTCGTTGAAAACTTGGCTCTTGGCTGATTATCAGCAACTTGCGCCATTCTTAACTATTTTTAGCCAAATAAACTTCGCGGTCTGAGGCGGTCAGAGGCGATTCATTGAGAGGAAAGACAAACTGGTTTTTTCTGCAAATAATATATAAAAGGTAGGGCGTTAGTATACCATTTTTCAGTAATTTGTATTATCTTTGCCATCGGATTTCGCATTACAGCGGTTTCCAAACAACATTATAGACTAAGAGACATGGCGTTCGCTATCTCATTCAAAGACCTCGAAATGTAGGAAGTTTCAAGGAATAATAGTCAGAGAATAGATAAGGTGAACGTTCACGCGATAGCGTGGGCGGAACTTATCTGACTATTATGGCACTTCCTACAGCCACGAGGGAAAGATGAGAGATGTTCACGCTTCTTTTATGTTCGGTGAAAATAGAAATTAAAAACAATACAAATTATGAATAAGAAAACTATCATCACCGTACTGCTCGCCCTCGTGGCAATAGCAGGGTATGCAGACAACAGCAAGATTACGCACCGAACCAGCAAGAGTATCACCTTTGTTGTAGATGAGAATCTTACCCCAGTCGATGACCCATATATGCGCATGTATACAGGAGAAAGTGTTGCTAAGTTTATGCTGTCCGAAGAACAAATTCCCAACGATGTACAACGTATCATAGCTACGAGTTTTTCAGGAGAGAACAACTTTAGGCCTATGGGTAAGGATGCTTTTTACAGAAGCATAGTTGATGCTTATGCACACCACCAGTCGGTTACGCTCTCACCCGATATGGTTTGGCTCGTCATCAGTCAAGGCTTTGCCCGATATGTGAATGCCCATGCAGAAGAGCTGCGCCCCAAACTGGTAAACCACAATGGTAAGATGGACTTGGCAATTATGACCAACAAAGACTTGCTGACCGAAGATGTTGACTGGCCATCGCTGATTGCCGATTTCTCTTCGCAGATAAACAAGTACACCAAAAACGGCATTGCCAAGACCATCACCTCCGACTTCACAACCACAGGCTCTGTCGAACGTGTGGCATCGCAGATTACACTGATGGAAAGCGTGAAATCATACTTCGAGTATATCGTTTATCGCATAGCCTGCGGTATCCCTACTGTCACATTGCAAGGTACAGCTGCGGATTGGCGGCGGGTGCTCGAGAAGTCGAGGCAATTAAAGCAATATGGGCTTGGAGCGTGGATAAACTCGCTGGAACCAATACTACAAGAGTTCGTACAGGCTGCTGACGGGCATCCGAATCAAGCATTTTGGAAAGGCATGGTCAAGAAGCAAAGTATCACCGAACTAAAAGGCGGGGCCTGCAGTCCAGACAATCCTACTGAACTTGACGGCTGGCTGCTGAAACTATTTCCTGACGAGAACGGTCAGACGCTAGACAGAGCAATGCATACCAAGGAAATGCCATCGGAATATGTACGAGTCAATTTCAAGTATCGGGTTGTCAATCCTGCGAATGGAAAGCTCATCAGTGAGACACCGATGGAACTGTGGGCTGGGTTTATCGGAGCCAAGGTTGATACGGCCAAAAATATGCTGACTCCAAAGATGGGATGGCTCGTCCGTGTGGCAGAAAGCAAGGATGACACCTTGAAAGAACTCAAAAAGAACAACAACGACTGGGGCATACACCTTCGCATTCAGGAAGTACCGGAAATGCTTTTACAGTTAGGCCATATCAAGAATCTTGAGCTTGAATTTACAGGAAAAGTGGTTCTGCCAAAATGGATGGACAAACTGACCATCGACCGTTTCAAGATAAAAGGAGAAATGAGCAATTCAGAGAAGGCTGCTATAAGAAAGCGCTTTCCAAATATCATTATCAGATAATAGAGGTCTCCCTGCTTACAGAGTATTTTTGGGTAAGCAGGGAGATTGATAGATAATATACAACTATATTCCAACTGTTCGGAAATCCCGAACAGTTTGCTTTGTACAAGGCATCCCATACTGCCGGACTTGTGCATTTTTTGCACAGGTTGCTTCTCCCCTTCAATGTATTTTTCAATGTACCTTTCAATGTACTTTTCTTCCCACTCTCGTCAATAGTGGGAAGTAAAGTGGGAACAAAAGTTGTCTCAATTATAATCGTCCTTAATAGAGTAGACCAAAAAGCCAAAGCGGAATCTTCTTTCCGTGACCTATATCGATGCCATCGCTAACAACGTAGCTGTTTTCAATTCCTTTTATCTGTTTAAAACCTTTATTCTTTCCTCCTACTTCGAAAAGCCATCTCCCATCTACAACTAAATCGCCTTGGTTTGGCATCGAGAGTTTGTGGCCAACACCCACCTGTGATGCAAAATATGTCTCACGCATCGTTCCATCTTCAACATGTGGAGTCAGACAGTGCATCAAGTTGGTGTTGTAGAACAGAACCTTTTCAGGCTTCGTCAGCATGTTCATCCCGCTATCAACAGAGTAAAGTCGACGCACCAAGGCAGCCTTGTCCATCAGGTCGATTAGCTTTAGAACATTGTTACGCGAAGCTTGTAGCGTGACACAGAGTCCGGAGATATTCAATGTATAAGGCGAACTTTCTGCCAGCACTGCCAACAACTGCTTGGCCTTATAGACAGAGTCGTACTCTATATTGCTCACCGACGGAATTTCGCTGGTGACGATAGTTTCTATCACCTGCTGGAGGCGGTCTGCAAAGCCGTCACCTTCCTCGCGATAAAAGGGATAATAACCCGTCTCAAGATATTTCTCGAAATGTTGTAGCACCTTAACCTTCGACGTAATCTGCGATGCCTGCATGAAATGGTCGGTCAGTATTGTTTCTAAGGAGAGAACAGGCAACTGAACCACTTTCTCCAACTGCAGGTATTCCCTGAATGACAATCCCTCCAACGTGTATTGGCGATGACGGCGTGAAAGATCACCCATCAGCGACTCCTCCAACTTCAGCATCGACGAACCTGTCACTACGACGTGTAACTGCGGATAGGAATCATAGATGTTTTTGATTTCCTGCTGCCACCCTTTGTACTTATGTACCTCATCCAGAAACAAGTGAGTACCACCATGCGTATAGTGGTATTCTGCCAAGTCAAGAATTGAATGGTTGGCAAACCAAATATGATCAAGTGATGCGTAAAGAGCCTTCTGCTTGTCCTCAAAAGTCCGTAGGATATGCTGAAGGAGCATCGTCGTCTTACCGACACCCTTTGCTCCTTTAATCACAATTAACTTATTATCCCAGTTTATCTTTTCATAAAGATACCTGGTAAAACTCAAATCCGTTTCCGCAAGCAGGCGGCCATAAGTCTTGTACAATCTATCCATTTCGTACTCTTTTGCGTGCAAAGATACGTTTTTTACTTTGAAAAAACAAATAATTCGTTTATTTTTTACTTTTGAAAGTTAAAAGCAAAGCAAAGCCAAATGAAACAATAGTGATAAAAACACCAGCGAGACAAACAAATAATATTTGCTTATCTCGCTGATTCTTAACTTGTTAGCCCTAAGTCAGAGCCTTAATACTCATCCTCGTTGAACAGGAAGTCTTCCTTTGTAGGATAGTCGGGCCATATCTCCTCAATACTCTCGTAGATATCACCCTCGTCTTCTATCTCCTGCAGGTTCTCCAACACTTCGAGGGGGGCACCCGAGCGGATGGCATAATCTATCAGTTCGTCCTTGGTTGCGGGCCAGGGAGCGTCTTCCAATTTTGATGCTAATTCTAGTGTCCAATACATAATATTAATTTACAATTTAACGATTTACAATTGACGATTTTTTAATTTGCCCGCAAAAGTAATATATTTTTTCTTATTTGCAAACGTTCTGCCATATTTTTTCACTATGGCCTGCCATAAAATTCAATTTTTTGGCTAAAACGAAGAGATAATCACTCAGTCGGTTGACGTATTGCTGCACTTCGGGCGATACCACTGCCTCTTCCGACAGGGCTACGATGCGGCGCTCCGCACGACGGCAGACGGTACGGCAGACGTGTGCCTGGGCAGCCTGTTGGGTGCCGCCGGGCAGAATGAAACCCTGGCGTTCGGGCAACTCGTGCATGATGGCATCTACTTCTTGTTCCAGCAGCTCTATTTCGCCTTCAGGCAGATGGGCAGAAGGGTAGAGGGGTGTCTGCGACTGGTCGGTGGCAAGGTTGGTGCAAACGTTGAAGAGACAGTTCTGGATGCGGATTACCATCTGGTATTCATGGCTGTCGGCAGGAAGCAGTGATGCCAGCAGTCCGAGATGCGAGCTGAGCTCGTCGACGGTTCCGTAGGCCTCCAGTCGCTTGCTGGCCTTCGATACGCGTTGTCCTCCTACTAGTGAGGTCTGTCCCTTGTCGCCTCTTCGCGTATATACCTTAGTAATTTTCATAGTTGGGTTTTTAGAAATTGATGATATAATGATGACTGTAGCGTTGCTTGTCAAATAGGATGATGCCGCAGTAGTATAGGTCGAAGGTGGTGCCTGCGTGCTCGTCGTGCATCAAGGCGTGCCAGCGTGGCCAGTTGTGGTAGAGACCTTCCACCACCACGACCGACTGTGCGTTGCATGCCGGCACCAGTCGCTGCCATGCTTCTTGGTCGTCGATATCGATATGTGCCAGCTGCACCTGCCGGAGGTTGGCATCGGCCGTAAATTGCAGCTTCCTGCAGCCAGCCTGCCAATAGCGCTGGTAACTGTCGGGTTCCATCTGTTCCGGTTGCCGCCAGTTGGCCAGCCTGAAATAGAGGCGTCCCAGCTTTTGTCTCAGCCAGTCGCTTTCCCTAAGCTGCCCATAGGCATAGTACGGCCAGTGTTCGTTCACGACGTATCGAACGAATGCATAGTCGGTGGGCGATTGGATGCCAAAGCCCCGACAGTGGTGTATGCGGCTGAGCCATACGAGCCAGCGTCTGATAGGATTCATACTGCAAAATTACAAAATAATAAGTGCAAAACAAAGGAATTGCTACTTTTTTTATGCCTTGGCGGGCTATTTCTCTGTTTTTCTCATTTCCACAACGCTTGCAGCACGGAAAGGCTCTTGAGTTCGGGAAACTGCGGGATGTGCAACCGGTAGTAGGTGAGCAGTACCTCGATGATGCGGTTGCGCTCGTGGTGCGACAGACGGAAGAGGTGCATGGTGGAGTAGTCCATGCGCATCAGCAGCTGTATGCGGCGCGCCTCGTCGGGCTGAAGGAAGTCGCGGTGAACAGGCACCTGGTGTGAGAAGCTGGCGGCCCGCAGGTCGAAGATGCAGCCATCGGTATAGTCGTCAAGGTTGGGGTAGAAACCCAGGAATCGCGACAGGCGCATTAGGAATGTCAGATGGAAATTGGCAAATCCCTCTGCCGCAGTGTCGAGCCACTGCATGGAGTCGCTGATGTAGGCGAAGAGCGGGGCGTTTTGCTGTTCGGAGCGCAGGGCGTGGTACAGGAATTCGGCACAGAAGAGCGACACCGACAGCTTCTCTGCCGAGAAGGGGATGGAGGTGTAGGCTCCCAACAGCCGCGCGTCTTTCAGCTTTTGCAGCTGTACGCGCTGACGGATGTCGCTCTCTATCTCCAACAGTGTCATCGGCTGGAAGTATTGTTTCTTCAGGCGCGACTTCTGACTTTTGGGCAGGGGGACGATAAAAGACATCCGCCCGGTCTCGCGGGTGAACATGTCGGTGATGATTCTGCTCTCTCCATATTTGATGGTATGCAGCACGATAGCTTCCGTTTTTACTAACATCGGGACAAAGATACAAATAAGTTAAGAGTAAAGAGATAAGAATTAAGAGTTTTTAAGTGACAAAGCTGTTAAATATATTTAATTCTGCAAATTTTCTTAATTCTTAATTCTTAATTCTTAATTAAAGTTAGTACCTTTGCAGCCGCATTTTGAGAATGCGTCTGAGAAAACAGGCTGCACCTCAGCATAAGAGCAAGTTCTTCTGCATTCGGTTTGCACTGTTTTTGTTACACTTGGTCCCTTCGTCTATCGGTTAGGACGAGAGATTTTCATTCTCTAAAGAGGAGTTCGACTCTCCTAGGGACTACCATTAAATCCGTCATCTGCACAGCCATGTGCTACCAGACATCAGGATGGAACAGGGTGGCGGAGGGCTTGCAAGAGTCCGCCCAGGGCAGCCATAGAAGACGTAAGACCCATAAGCTTTAAGTTAAACAATTAAAATTAAACATTAAATTAAAATGGCAAACCACAAATCATCCCTGAAGAGAATTCGTCAGGACAAGAAAAGAGCTGAACACAATCACTATTATGCAAAAACCATGCGTAATGCTGTTCGCAAGTTGCGTGCAATGACTAACAAGGAAGAGGCTGTAGCCCTGTACCCCAAGGTGCAGAAGATGCTGGACAAGTTGGCCAAGACCAACATCATTCACAAGAATAAGGCTGCTAACCTGAAGTCGAGTCTCGCACAGCACATAGCCAAGCTCTAAGCAATAGTCGATAAGACCAACCAATCCCTGACAACATCATGGTGTGTTTGTCAGGGATTCGTTGATAAAGGGGTGTAATGATAATTGTTAACTTCAAGAATTTGCCGAAATTGCTTGCGTAAATCCTCCATCATTATATGGACTTCGCAGGAGATAACTTTTAAAAAAAATAAACACTTTTCTTTCGTTTAAGTCTTGGAAAATTTGTAATTTTGCAACCCAAATCGACTACACATTGAAACAATGACAGAAGAACAGAGTAAAGCAAGCAATTATTCCGCGAGTAACATTCAGGTGCTCGAAGGGTTGGAGGCTGTTCGCAAGCGTCCGGCCATGTATATCGGAGACATCAGTGAAAAAGGTCTCCATCATCTGGTGAACGAGACGGTGGACAACTCCATCGATGAAGCGATGGCAGGCTACTGCACGCACATTGAGGTAACTATCAACGAAGACAACTCGATTACTGTACAGGACAACGGACGTGGTATTCCTGTCGACGAACACGAGAAGATGCACAAGTCGGCCCTCGAGGTGGTGATGACCGTGCTCCATGCCGGTGGCAAGTTCGACAAGGGTTCGTACAAGGTGTCCGGCGGTCTGCACGGTGTGGGTGTGAGCTGTGTCAATGCACTCTCCACGCACATGATGTCGCAGGTGTTCCGCAACGGCCATATCTACCAGCAGGAATATGAGAAGGGCAAGCCCCTCTACGACGTAAAGATAGTCGGCGACACCGACCAGACCGGTACCCGCCAGCAGTTCTGGCCAGACCCCACCATCTTTACCACCACCGAATATAAGTACGACATTATCGCCCGCCGTATGCGTGAGCTGGCCTACCTGAATGCCGGCATCACCATCACGCTGACCGACCTACGCCCCGACGAGGAGGGTAACCTCCGTGAGCCGGAGGTGTTCCACGCCAAGGAGGGCCTGAAGGAGTTCGTACGCTATGTCGACCGTCACCGCACGTCAATTATCGGCGACCCCATCTGCCTGAAGACAGAGAAGGACGGCGTACCCATTGAGGTGGCTCTGCTGTACAATAGCGACTACTCGGAGAACATCCACTCATACGTCAACAACATCAACACCATCGAGGGTGGTACTCACCTGACGGGTTTCCGCATCGCACTGGCTCGTACGCTGAAGAAATACTCCGATGAGGACGACCAACTGCGCAAGCAGATAGAGAAGGCCAAGATAGAAGTGGCACAAGACGACTTCCGCGAGGGTCTGACAGCCATCATCTCCGTCAAGGTGGCTGAGCCACAGTTTGAGGGACAGACGAAGACGAAGCTTGGCAACTCGGAGGTGAACGGTGCCGTGCAGAAAGCCGTCGGCGAAGCCATGACCAACTATCTGGAAGAGCACCCGAAGGAGGCTCACACTATCTGCGAGAAGGTGATACTGGCCGCTACTGCGCGTATCGCTGCCCGCAAGGCCCGCGAGAGTGTACAGCGCAAGAACCCCATGACGGGAGGTGGTCTGCCCGGTAAGCTGGCCGACTGCTCTGAGAAAGACCCGAAGGTCTGCGAGATCTTCCTCGTCGAGGGTGACTCCGCCGGTGGCTCTGCCAAGCAGGGTCGTGACCGTCACTTCCAGGCCATCCTGCCCCTTCGCGGTAAAATCCTGAATGTGGAGAAGGTACAGTGGCACCGTGTCTTCGAGGCTGAGTCGGTGATGAACATCATCCAGAGTATCGGCGTTCGTTTTGGTGTCGATGGTGAAGATTCCAAGGAGGCCAACGTCGATAAGCTACGCTACGACAAGATTATCATCATGACCGACGCCGATGTCGATGGCTCACACATCGACACGCTCATCATGACACTGTTCTACCGCTTCATGCCGAAGGTCATCCAGGAGGGTCACCTCTATATCGCCACGCCACCTCTTTATAAATGTACGTATAAGAAGGTCAGCGAATACTGCTATACCGAGCAGCAGCGTCAGGCCTTCATCGACAAGTATGTGGCAGGCGACGAGAACGCCTCGGCCCTGCACACTCAGCGCTACAAAGGTCTGGGTGAGATGAATCCCGAACAGCTGTGGGAGACGACCATGAATCCCGAAAACCGTCTGCTGAAGCAGGTGACTATCGAGAACGCCGCTGAGGCCGACGAGATTTTCTCCATGCTGATGGGTGATGATGTGGAGCCTCGCCGACTGTTTATCGAGAAGAATGCTACCTATGCCAATATCGACGCATAGACATATCGCAAATATGATTTCACAAGGGCGGAACTCAATGCTGAGCTTCGCCCTTGTGCTCTGCATTGCAGTGTCTGCCTACGGACAGCAGCCCCCCATGCAGTTGTGGTACGACCGTCCGGCACAGTATTTCGAGGAGTCGCTGCCTATCGGCAATGGAAAACTGGGGGCTTTGGTGTACGGTGGAACGGACGATAATGTCATCTACCTGAACGACATCACGCTATGGACCGGCAAGCCCGTCGACCGACAAGAAGGGGCAGGGGCTGCCCGCTGGATTCCGGAGATACGCAAGGCCTTGTTCAACGAGGACTATGCCCGTGCCGACTCGCTGCAGCTGCATGTCGAAGGACATAACTCTGAGTTCTACCAGCCGCTGGGCACGATGCATCTGTACGACCAGAGCGGCGGGGAAGTGACCGACTACCGCCGACAGTTAGACTTGGATAGTGCCGTCTGTCGTGACACCTACCGTCGCAATGGGGTGACTTTCGAGCGGGAGTACATTGCTTCGAATCCCGATAAGCTGATCGCCATCCGTCTGAAAGCCGACAGGCAAGGCGCGCTGAACGTCCGTCTGACGCTTGATGCCCAGGTACCTCACCAGGTGAAGGCCAAGGGTCAGCAGCTTACGATGACTGGTCATGCCGTAGGCGATCCCAACGAGCGCATCCATTTCTGTACCATCGTCCGTATTGCTGAGACCGATGGCGAGGTGACGGGCAGTGCTGCCGATGGTATTACGTTGAGCAACGCTACGCAGGCCACCGTTTATCTGGTCAACGAGACCAGCTACAACGGTCCGCGCAGTCATCCCGTCACCGAGGGAGCCCCCTATCTGGAGCGTGCCGCCGATGACATCTGGCATACCGTCAACGTCAGCTATGACGAGGTGCGCCAGCGTCATGTCAGCGACTATCAGACCTACTACGACCGTGTGAAACTACAGCTGGGTATGCCGTCAAGCTCTGACGGACAGCTACAGCAACCTACCGACCAGCTGTTGCGACAGCAGTCGCTGGCCTTGGGAAACGGAACCGACGGCAGTCCTTCTCCCTATCTTGAAACACTCTATTTCCAGTACGGACGCTACCTGCTCATCTCGTCGTCGCGTACCGCTGGCGTTCCCGCCAACCTCCAGGGATTGTGGACACCACACCTCTGGTCGCCGTGGCGTGGCAACTATACTGTCAATATCAACCTGGAGGAGAACTACTGGCCTGCCTTCACGGCCAATCTTGCCGAAATGGCCATGCCGTTAGACAGCTTTGTCACCTCGCTGGCCGAGAACGGACAATATACAGCTCGCAACTTCTATGGTGTTCAGAAGGGGTGGTGCAGCAGCCATAACAGTGACCTGTGGGCCATGACCAATCCTGTGGGAGAAAACAAGGAAAGTCCTATGTGGAGCTGTTGGAACATGGGGGGCGCATGGCTTGTGCAGACGCTATGGGAACGCTATCTCTTCACCCGTGACAAGGCATATCTGCGACAGACGGCCTACCCCTTGATGAAGGGGGCTGCCGACTTCTGTCTCGGTTGGCTGGTGGCAAATCCCTATCATCCTGGCGAACTCATCACCGCTCCCTCTACCTCACCGGAAAACGAGTACCTCACCGACAGCGGCTATCAGGGGGTGACCTGCTATGGCGGTACGGCCGACCTGGCCATCATCCGTGAGTTGCTGACGGATGTCTGTGCTGCCGGTTCCCTATGTGGTGACAACATCGCTCCATACCGCAAGGCACTTGCCCGCCTGCATCCCTATACCGTCGGAAAGGACGGCGACCTCAACGAATGGTATCACGACTGGCGCGACAAAGACCCCAGGCATCGCCACCAGAGCCACCTCATCGGACTCTATCCTGGCCACCACCTTGCCGGAAACTCCGAAGACCTCAGTGCCCTTCAGAAAGCCTGCGAGCAGACACTCCTCCAGAAAGGTGACGAGACGACGGGCTGGAGCACCGGCTGGCGCATCAACCTTTGGGCACGGCTGAAGAACGGCGAGAAGGCATACCACATGTACCGCCGTCTGCTGGCATATACCGATGCTGAGAACGACCGTGGCGAGGGCAAGCTCCATCGCGGAGGAACCTACGCCAACCTGATGGATGCCCATCCACCTTTCCAGATCGACGGCAACTTCGGTGGTACGGCGGGTGTCTGTGAGATGCTGATGCAGAGCCGTTTTGCCGTTCAGCGTTCAGAGTCCGTCATTGAGCTGTTGCCCGCCTGCCCCAAGGAGTGGCAGGAAGGCTCCGTCTCCGGCCTCTGTGCCCGTGGCGGTTTTGAGGTGAGTTTCAAGTGGAAGGGTGGCTACGTGCGCTCTGCCGAGGTCAAGGCACGGCAGGCTGGCACCGTCATCCTATTATATAATAACCAGCGCAAGACGCTCAAACTGAAAGCTGGGCAGACAATGCCCGTAAAGACATGGTAGAGAATCGTATCGTAGACACCAGTCTCGAAGAAGCCCGACACTGGGGTAATGCAGCCTATCTGGACGATGGCCTGGTATTGACCGACCGCGTCAGCGATGCCCCTATTCCCCAAGAGCCCACCCGTATGAATTTCATCCTGATGGCACTCTGTCGCAAGGGTAGGGCACAGTATTCCATTGATACCCGTGAGCAGACGGTCACTCCTGGCGACCTGCTTTTCGTCTCCGAACGCCATATCGTCGAAAACTACACCGCCTCGCCCGACTTCGAATGTCTGTGTATCATGGTCAGCACAGCGTTCTATCACGGTTTCATCCAGAACGTAAAGAACGTGTCGTCGCTGCTGATTTTCTCGATGAACAACCCGGTGGTGTCGCTCACTCCCCGTGAGATACAGGTGTACACCAACTACTACCAGACCATCCGTGAGAAAATTTCCGATGCCAGTCACCACTATCGCCGGGAACTGGTCAAGGCCCTCTTGCTGGCTATGTTCTATGACATGTCGGGTGTCATCTACCGTGTCGAGCAGAGCGGGAAGAAGACACAGACTCGTGCCGATGCCATCTTCACCCGCTTTATCAGTCTGCTGGGTGAGCACTTCCGTTCCGAGCGTCGTGTGGGATGGTATGCTGAACAGCTTAGCATCACGCCCAAGTATCTCTCTGAGACCGTGAAGCAAATCAGCAAGCGTACTCCTAACGAGTGGATAGACAGCTACGTCATCCTGGAGATGCGTATGCTATTGAAGAACTCCACCAAGAGTATCAAGGAGATTACCAAAGACCTCCACTTCCCCAACCAGTCGTTCTTCGGCAAATACTTCAAGGAGCATGTGGGAGTCAGTCCGTTGAAATACCGGAAGGGGGAGTAATAAAATAAGAAGTTAGAAGAGGGCTGCCACTTTGCAGAGTTCGTTGTACCAGTCTTGACCGAAACGGCGGATGAGTGGCTCTTTCAGAAACTGATAGACGGGAAGGCCAAGTGCCTTCCCTTTTTCTACGGCATCATGGCATACGGCCCACCGGTGGTAGTTCAGTCCGATGACACCATTGCCGAAATTCTTCTCGCGGATGGGATAGAGCGCGCAGCTGATGGGTTTGCAGAAATGCGTCTTGCCATTCCGGTAGGCGCGTTCCAACATACAAAGCCAACAAGGGTCTTTATCCCCCTCGCCTGTCGGAGAGGGGTCAGGGGTGAGGTGACGTGCGAAGACGCACTCCCTGCCCCTGACAATGCTCGTCACCATATCGCCGTCGCGGTCGGCATACGCCACGCCCTGCCGGTCGATGACGCTCTGTGCCGATGCCGACAGGTCGCTCCATACCGTGTCCAGTGCTTCCTCGATGTCGGCTATCTCGTCCATCGTCACGGGGGCACCGGCATCCCCTTCTACACAGCAGATACCCTTGCACTTCTCGTAGTCACAGCAGAAGCACTCGGTCAGTATCTCGGGGGAAATCAGTACGCCGCCGACATCAAGGATAGGGGGAACTTTCATCAATTAGTAATGAGAAATTAGTAATGAGTAATGATGATTACCATAAGATGGGGTCTATGCCGTTAGCTTGTAGATATTCGTTACACCGCGAGAACTGGTGCTGGCCGAACCAGCCGCCGCGATTGGCACTGAGCGGAGAGGGATGGACCGACTCCAGCACGAGGTTCTTCGTCTTGTCAATCATATAGGCCTTGCCACGGGCATAGCCGCCCCACAGCAGATACACCAGGTGTTCGCGCTCGGTGGCCAGCGCACGGATGGCGGCATCGGTGAAGGTCTGCCAACCCAGCGTAGCATGGCTGTTGGCCTGATGGGCACGGACTGTCAGCGTGGCGTTGAGCAGCAGCACACCCTGTTCTGCCCAGCGTGTCAGGTTGCCACTCTGCGGGATGGGGATGCCGAGGTCTTGCTGTATCTCCTTGAAAATGTTCTGCAGTGAAGGAGGAAACATCACCCCGTCCTGTACCGAGAAGCTTAGGCCGTGGGCCTGTCCCGGCTCATGGTACGGGTCTTGACCGATGATGACCACCTTTACCTTGTCAAACGGACACAGGTTGAAGGCGTTGAAGATAAATTTTCCCGGCGGATAGCAGGTGCCGCTGCCGTACTCCTGTCTGACGGCCTGCGTCAGTCGTTCGAAGTAGGCTTTCTCGAATTCTGACTGTAAATGCTCCTTCCACGAGGGGTCTATCTGTACGTCTGCCATGCCTGTTTGTCGTTATGCGATAATGCCATTCTGATGTTTTGTGGATACAAAAGTAATGAATAATATTGATAAGTGCAAGGATATTTCATTTTTTTTCGTACCTTTGTACGCAGAAACTTACTATCCTATGAGAAAACAGATTCTTTTGATGATGAGTCTCTGTGCCCTGACCGTGTCGGCACAGCAGCGCAAAGAGGTGACATTGAGTGACAATTGGCAGTTCTCCCACGACCGTCAGTCATGGCAGACCGTCTCTGTTCCCCACGACTGGGCTATCGGCGGTCCCTTCGACAAGAAGTGGGACCTGCAGATGGTAGCCATTGAGCAGAATGGCGAGAAGGAGGCTACCGAGAAGAGTGGTCGTTCGGGAGCACTGCCCTGGATTGGCAAGGGACATTACCGCCGTACCTTTACCGTGCCTTCGCCCTACCGTCATGCCGAGCTGGTGTTCGACGGTGCCATGGCCGAGCCGGTGGTGTATGTCAACGGACAGAAAGCCGGTTCGTGGGCATACGGCTACAACAGTTTCCGGGTGGATGCCACGCCGTTTCTGAAACCTGGCGAGAACCTCTTGGAGGTGGATTTGCAGAATCTGGAAGAGAGTTCTCGCTGGTATCCTGGTGCCGGTATCTACCGTCCTGTCACACTGGTGCTGACCGGTGAGGGTCGTCTCGACCGCTGGGGGACCTTCATCCGTACCACGTCGATTGCTGACGGCCGGGCCACTGTGGTGCTGTCTGCCCAGGCTGCAGGCAGGGGCAATGCCGTTGAGGCTGAACTGCGCGACAAGAAGGGGCGTGTGGTCAGTGCCCGCCACGTATCGCTCGACCAGAATGGTGAGGCCGAGATGACCTTCAGCGTGGCCAAGCCCAACCTGTGGACACCAGAGACACCTTATTTATATAAGGCAGTCATCAAACTGATGCACAACGGTGAGCTGATCGACGAAATCACCGAGCAGGTGGGAATCCGTACCGTCAGCGTATCGAAGGAGGGCGGTTTCCAGCTGAACGGCGTGACGCGCAAGCTGAAAGGTGTCTGTCTGCACCACGACCTCGGCCCGTTGGGAGCAGCCGTCAACAAGGCCGCCCTCATCCGTCAGGTCAAGATGATGAAAGAGATGGGATGCGATGCCATCCGCACTGCCCATAACATGCCGTCGCAGATGCAGATGCAGGTGTGCGACTCCCTGGGTATGATGGTGATGGCCGAGTCGTTCGACATGTGGCTCTATCCGAAGTGTAAGAACGGCTACGCCCGTTTTTTCCGTGAGTGGGCCGACAAGGATATCGTGACTCTCGTGCAGAACCACCGCAACCACCCGTCTATCGTCATGTGGTCGATTGGCAATGAGATTCCCGAACAGTGGAGCGAGGAGGGCCGCGACATCAGCCGCCACCTACAGGAGCTGTGCCACCAGTGGGATCCCACCCGTCCCGTGACACAGGGTATGGACAAGGCTGAGGATGCCCTGAAGAGTGGTTTTGCCCAGGTGATGGACGTGCCGGGCTTCAACTACCGCGTACACAAATACCCGCAGAATATCAAGCAGTTGCCACAGGGCTTCCTGTTGGGTTCCGAGACGGCCTCTACGGTGTCGTCGCGTGGCATCTATAAGTTCCCCGTCACCGTCAGCGACAACTCGCAGTTTGCCTCCTACTCCCCCAACTACGACCCCACAGCCTTGCAGAAGGCCGACGGCCAGTGCTCCGGCTACGACGTGGAATACTGCGTCTGGTCGAACCTGCCCGATGACGACTGGCGCTGGCAGGACGACGAGCCGTGGGTCATCGGCGAGTTCGTGTGGACGGGCTACGACTATCTGGGCGAGCCGACTCCCTACGACGAATACTGGCCGTCGCGCAGCAGCTACTTCGGCATCTGCGACCTGGCCGGACTGCCCAAAGACCGCTACTGGCTCTACCGTTCGAAGTGGAACAGCATCCAGCACACCATCCATCTGTTGCCTCACTGGTCGTGGGGCAAGAGCCGTAAGGGAAAGGTCACTCCCGTCTACTGCTACACCGACTATCCCGAGGCAGAGCTCTTTGTCAACGGGAAGAGCCAGGGGCGCATCCGTAAGAATCCTGCCAGTCGTCTCGACCGCTACCGTCTGCGCTGGAATGAGGTACGCTACGAGGCGGGCGAGTTGCGCGTGGTGGTCTACGATGCACAGGGCCGACAGGCTGGCGAGAAAAGTATTCGGACTGCCGAAGCCCCCGACCACCTGCAGTTGGATGTATGGACGCAGGCCGACGGTACCCCCCGTCTGCGTGCCGATGGCAACGACCTGGCCTTCGTCACCGTGTCGCTGCAAGACCGTCATGGCACACTTATTCCCGATGCCGCCGACCAGTTGCGCTTCGAGGTCGAGGGTGCTGGCAGCTTCAAGGCCGTCTGCAACGGTGATGCCACCTCGTTAGAGTCGTTCACGCAGCCTACCATGAAGCTCTTCTCTGGTCAGCTGGTAGTGGTGGTACAGTCTGCCCGCCAGCCAGGACGGCTCACCCTGCGGGTGATTGACGACCAGCGTCAGCTGTCGCAGGAGGTGGCCATCGAAGTGAAATAAAATATAAGAGCCTGTGTCAACCGACACAGGCTCTTATGTTAACATGTCCTTTTCGTTAGTCTTGTATCAGACACTCGCCGGTCATGTCGGCAGGCTGCTCCAGTCCCATGATGTGCAGGATGCTGGGTGCCACGTCGGCCAGGCGACCGTCCTTCACGGTGGCTGAGTTGTTGTTGGTCACGTAGATGAACGGCACGGGGTTCAGCGAGTGGGCGGTATTCGGTGTGCCGTCGGCATTGATGGCATTGTCGGCATTGCCGTGGTCGGCAATGATGATGGCCTCGTAGTCGTTGGCCTTGGCAGCCTCGATGACGGCCTCCACGCAGTGGTCGACAGCCCATACTGCCTTGGCGATGGCGTTGTAGACCCCCGTATGTCCCACCATGTCACCGTTGGCGAAGTTGACGACGATGAAGTCATATTTGTTCTCGTTGATGGCAGCCACCAGCTTGTCCTTCACCTCGTAGGCACTCATCTCCGGCTTCAGGTCGTAGGTAGCCACCTTCGGAGAGGGCACCAGGATACGGTCCTCGCCATCGAACGGTGCCTCACGGCCACCATTGAAGAAGAACGTTACGTGGGCGTACTTCTCGGTCTCGGCGGTGTGCAGCTGTTTCTTGCCCTGACGGCTCAGGTATTCACCCAGCGTGTCTTCTACATTCTCTTTCGGGAACAGGATATGTACCCCCGTGAATGAAGCGTCGTACGGAGTCATGCAGTAATACTGCAGACCGGGGATGGTCTTCATGCCCTGCTCCGGCATGTCCTGCTGGGTGAGCACGATGGTCAGCTCCTTGGCACGGTCGTTGCGGAAGTTGATGAAGATGACCACGTCGCCCTCCTCGATGCAGCCGTTGACAGCAGCGTTATGGATGGGCTTGATGAACTCATCCGTCACCCCCTCGTCATAGCTCTCCTGCATGGCCTGTACCATATCGGTGGCCTGCTTGCCGGTGCCCTTGACGATGAGGTCGTAGCCTTCCTTCACGCGCTCCCAGTGCTTGTCGCGGTCCATGGCATAGAAGCGGCCCACGATGCTGGCGATGGCGGCATCATTGGCAGCGCAGACCTCTGTCACCTGCTGGATAAAGCCCTTGCCGCTCTTCGGGTCGGTGTCGCGTCCGTCCATGAAGCAGTGTACAAATGTCTGGTTCTTCAGACCGTAGTGCTTGCCCACCTCGATGAGCTTGAACAGATGGTCCAGCGAAGAGTGTACGCCACCATCAGAGCAGAGGCCCATCAGGTGCAGCTTTTTCCCGTGCTGCTGTGCGTAGGTATAGGCGGCCTTCACCTGTGGGTTCTCCACGATGCTGCCGTCCTTGCAGGCGCGGTTGATCTTCACCAGGTCCTGATACACGATACGTCCGGCACCGATGTTGAGGTGTCCCACCTCTGAGTTGCCCATCTGTCCGTCAGGCAGACCGACATCCTCGCCGCTGGCCTGTAGCTGTGAGTGTGCAGAGACTGCTGTTAAATAATCCAGGTACGGTGTCGGAGTGTTGTAGATGACATCACCTTTCCCTTGTTTTCCGATTCCCCATCCGTCGAGAATCATGAGTAATGCTTTTTTTGCCATAATGTTATCTTTGTTAAAAATACTATCATCTTCTGTATGTTGTGGGTTTCCTGCTCTATTGAATCCGCAGGCACATCATCGTCAGGTCATCGTTCGGCTCGGCACCGTTGCGGTGTTTCTCCACGGCATCTATCAGTGTGTCAATCACCTGTCGGGCATCCTTGAAGCGGTTGTTGCTCAGGATGTCAAGCAGGCGGTCGTCGCCGAACTGCTCCTGGTCGGGGTTCTCGGCTTCGTTCAGTCCGTCGGAGTAGATAAACAGCGGACGCCCTATGATGGTGTCGATTTCCTCTCCCACGAATTGCAGGTCGGGCCAGAGACCGATAGGGGCGTTCGACTCCACGTCGAGATAATGGGCAGCCTGCGGCTTGTCGAGTGAGCCGTCGTCGGGCACTTCGCCCAGCACGGGCGGGTTGTGTCCGGCATTGCAGAACGAGAGGTGCCCGGTATTCAGGTCGGCCAGTCCGATGAACATCGTGACAAACATGCCCGTCTCGTTGTCCTCCGTCAGTTCATTGTTGATACGCGTGGCGATGGTGGCCGGTGAGTGCAGGTTCTTGGCAATAGAACGGAACAGGCGGATGGCCTGTGCCATGAAGAGGGAGGCGGGCACTCCCTTGCCTGACACGTCACCCAGGCAGAAGTAGAGCTTGTCGCCGATAATCAGGTAGTCGTAGAGGTCGCCACCCACCCCACGGGCCGGTGAGATGTAGGCATAGAGGTCTACGTGCTCGTGGTCGGGGAATACGCTGGGCACCATCGACATCTGGATGTCGCGGGCAATGCGCACCTCCGACTCGATACGCTCCTTGGCCTTGGTGGTCTTCTCCAGCTGGTCGTAGGCTGTCTGCAGTTTCCCGTGGGCATCTTCCAGTTTCTGGTGGGCCTCGGTCAGGTGGCGTGTGGCTTCCCTGCGGTTATAGGTGTACAGGCTGAAGAACACGGTGATGAGCACCAGGGCTATCAAGCTTCCCGCTGTGCGCTGGCGCGACAGGTCTATCTGCTGTTGTGCTATCTGTGCCTCTTTCTGCTGGGTATCGTAGATGGTGGCCAGTTCGGCGGCATCATCCTGCTTGGCCCATACCACGGCAGAGTCGAGGGCACTGCACAGCTGATTGCCGATGGAAATGGCGGAGTCGCGGCGGCTCGCACCGACATTGGAGCGGTATTTGGGGACGAGGTATTGGATGATGTTGTCGAGCGAGTATCTCATGCCGTAGTCGTTCATCTGCTGGTCGAGGACGCTGAAGTTGTTGGCAGCCTCGCGCCAGCGATGGGCGAGAATCAGGTATTCGTTGGCCTCGATGCGCCCGTCGCCCGTCTTGGCGTATGCTGTTTCCTGTGCCCTCCGATAGGCGTTGGCAGCCTCTCCGGTGTTCCCCAGTCCCTGCAGGGCAGTGGCGCGGTAGAATCCTAAGCGGGCGTGCTGCTTGTCGATGAAGTTGCTGTCGGCCTTGGGCTGCGCCTCATAGTCCTTCAGCATGTTCTCGAAGCGGTCTGTCCATAGCTGTGCATCAGCATAGCGCTTTGCCGACAGGTAGTTGAGCGTGGTGGTGATAATGCTGATGATGGAACTCTTGTAGGAGGCATCGGTATGGTTGGCATTCACTATCTGCTGGTATTTCCGGTAGGCACGGTCGTAGTTGGCGGCAGCCTCTTCGGTCATGTTGAAGTGTAGCTGGCAGTTGGCTATCGAGGTGAGTAGGTTGGCAAAGTCGCCTATCGTGTCACAACCGGCCTCCTCCAGTTTCTCTACGGTATGCACGGCAACCTTCAGCGTACCCTCGTAGTCGGCCTTCATCACCAGCAGGTTGGACAGGCGACTGGCTGCCTTGGCGTAGGTCACCAGGTCTTCTGTCGTCTCCACTTCGGCTTCTACCACCTTCTTCCAGTAGAACTCCGCCCTGCGTGCCTGTTTCTGTCGCGAACAGACATAGCCACGCCAGTAGTTGGCCCTCACGTCGGAGAGGTCGCCCGTAGTCTCCAGGCTGTCGGCCAGCAGCATCAGCCGTTCGTAGTCGTGTGCCTTGTAGGCGGCGTTGATCAGACTGTCTGTCTGTCCGGTGTGGTGTACCTCATGGCTCGTGTTGCCGCACGAAACAACGAACAGCGTCACCAGCATCAGTACCACACCCAGAGGCAATAATCTCATCAATCTCATCAACGGGTTACTTTTTGTGCGTGCAAAGGTACGAATAATTTCCCACACCTCCAACTTTTACGCATAAAATATTTGTTTGGCGCGCGTGCGTATATTTTGGTGGCAGAATGGTTTTTTTCTTTCCGAGTCTGATGACATTTTCCCGCTCTGTACATCTTATTAATGAGAAGTGTACGAAATAGTAACAGATTAGATATATACTACACACAATGAACATCAAACAACTTGAACTGCTTGCGGAGCAGAACCGCAAACGGTTGGTGGAGGTGGTGTATGCCGCCAAAGCCGGCCACATCGGTGGTGACCTGTCGTGCCTGAACGTGATGACGGCACTGTATTTTGACGTGATGAAAAACGTGGAACCAGGCAGCAACCCGCCACAGCAAGGGGGTAGGGGACAGGGCAATCCCGACCGTGACCGCTTTGTGCTGTCGAAGGGTCACTGCGTCGAGGCACTCTACGTGACGCTGGAGGCCAAGGGTTTTCTCGCACCCGAAGTGCTCGACACACTGGGCAAGTACGGCTCCATCCTCAGCGGACATCCCACCATCGAGGTGCCGGGCATCGAGGTCAACAGTGGTGCCTTGGGCCACGGACTCTCTATCGGCGTGGGAATGGCCATTGCCGCCAAGATGGACAAGAAGCAGTGGAAGACCTACGTCCTCATGGGCGACGGTGAACAGGGCGAGGGCAGCATCTATGAGGCTGCTATGGCCGCCAACCGCTACCACCTTGACAACCTCGTGGCCATCATCGACCGTAACCACCTGCAGATCAGTGGCGACACGGAGGATGTGATGCCCATCGACTCCATCCGCGAGCGCTGGACGGCCTTCGGCTGGGATGTCATCGACATGAATGGTGACTCCATGGAAGACATCGTCCGGACTTTCCATGCCATCGACTACGACAACAAGAAGCCCCACCTGCTCATCTCACACACCACGAAGGGCAAGGGTGTCAGTTTCATGGAAGGCATCGCCAAGTGGCACCACGGTGTTCTGAACGAGGAGCAGTGCAAGGCTGCCGTGAAGGAAATTGAAGAGAGAATAAAAATAATGAGTAATGAGAAATGAGTAATGAGTAATGATGATTACCTCGTAAGGGCAAAACTAATCATAATTACTAATTTCTAATTACTAATTACTAATTTAAGAAGAAATATGATAGCTTGTAGAAAACAATTTACCGACACGCTGCTGGAACTGGCACGTGAGGACAAGGATATTATCGCCGTGACGACTGATGCGCGCGGCTCAGTGACATTAGGCGACTATGCCGCAGCTCTGCCCGAGCAGTTTGTGGAGTGTGGCATCGCCGAACAGGATGCCGTGGGCATCTCTGCCGGCCTGGCACATAGCGGCAAGAAAGTGTTCTGCTGCGGACCGGCCTGCTTCTATGTAGCCCGCTCGCTGGAACAGGTGAAGGTAGACCTCGCCTATTCGGAGAACCCCGTCACCATACTCGGTGTGTCGGGCGGTGTGGCCTATGGTGCCCTCGGTGCCACCCACCACTCGCTGCACGACATCGCCGTGTTGCGCACCTTTCCGGGTATGACGATGTGTATGCCCAGCGACTGGCGTTTCACCAAGAAGCTGGTCAAGCTGCTCGTCGACTACGACAAGCCGTGCTATGTCCGTGTGGGACGTGCCGCCATTCCCGATGTCTATGCCGACGACAATTTCGAAGTGGTGCCTGGCAAGGCCATCCAGCTGCTTGACGGTAACGATGTTACCATCGTGGCTGCCGGAGAGACGGTCTACCACGCCTGGCAGGCTGGTCTGCAGCTGAAGGAGCAGGGCATCGCTGCCCGTGTGCTCGACTGCTCGTGGATCAAGCCCTTCGACACCGAGGCAATCCTGAAGGCTGCCCGTGAGACGGGACGTATCGTCACCGTCGAGGAGCACTCGAAGTTCGGTGGCCTGGGAGCCATCGTCTGTGAGACCATCAGCGAACAGCCCGTTCCCGTCCGCATCATCGGTATCCCCGACGAGAATGCCGTCCATGGCTCGAATGCCGAGATTTTCCACCACTACGGCATGGATGCCGAGGGCGTGGCGAAAGCTGTGACCAGCTTTCTAAATGAGAAATGAGAAAGGAGAAACGAGAAATGACGCAGAGAATCATCGCCATTGACCAAAGCACCTCGTCGACGAAGGCACTGCTGTTTGACGAGCAGTGCAGGATGTTGGCACGTACCAACGTCGACCACAAGCAGTATTACCCCCAGACGGGCTGGGTAGAGCACGATGCCGAGGAGATCTACCAGAACATGATAGAGGCCATCAAAGACCTCACCCCAACCCTCTCCCAAGGAGAGGGAGCCGTTTCCTCCCCTTTGGGGAGGTTAGGGGAGGTGTCTCTCTGTCTCACCAACCAGCGCGAGACGGCTGTCATCTGGAACAAGTTGACGGGCAAGCCCATTACCCGTGCCGTAGTATGGCAGGACACCCGTGGTGCCGAGCTGTGTCGTCAGCTGCGTGCTGAGGGCAAGGCAGACCTGGTGATGGCGAAGAGCGGACTGCTCATCGACCCCAACTTCTCGGCTTCAGGCATCAAGTGGCTGCTCGACAACGTAGCCGGCGCTCGTGAGTTAGCCTCACGAGGCGAACTGCTAATGGGAACCATCGAGACATGGCTCATCTGGAAACTCACGGGCGGAAAGGTACATGCCACCGACTATACCAACGCCTCGCGTACCATGCTCTTTAATATCCATACCATGCAGTGGGACGACGACCTCTTGCAGCTCTTCGACATCCCGCGCAGCATGATGCCGGAGGTCATGCCCTGCGATGCCGTCTATGGTGAGACTACCTGCGAGGGACTGTTCTCCAGCCCTATCCAGATAGCCGGTGTGCTGGGTGACTCACACGGTGCCCTCGTCGGACAGATGTGTTTCGAACCAGGCTCTGGCAAGGTGACCTACGGCACGGGCAGCAGTGTGATGGTGAATATCGGCGAAGAGCCACAACCGGCTCCCGAAGGACTGGTGACCAGCGTGGGCTTCTCGGCCTTTGGCAAGACCTACTATGGTTTCGAGGGGAATATCTACAGCACGGGGGCCACGCTGAAATGGATTGCCGACCAGCTGCAGCTCGTAGGACATCCCTCCGAGATGGAGGCCCTGGCGACCAGTGTCAGCGACAATGGCGGCGTATATATCGTGCCGGCGTTCTCTGGTTTGGGTGCCCCCTGGTGGCAGAGCGATGTGAAGGGTGCCGTCTTCGGACTGACCTTCGCCACCACGAAGGCTCACTTCCTGCGGGCTGCCCTTGAGTCGATTGCCTACCAGATCAAGGACCTGGTGGATGTGATGGCTCGTGCCACGGGAGGACGCTTGAAGGAGATTGCCGCCGACGGCGGTCCCACGAAGAACCGCTTCCTCATGCAGTTCCAGGCCGACCAGCTCAACACGCCCGTCGTCTGCACCGAGGTCGACGATGCATCAGCCCTCGGTGCCGTCATCATGAACGGCTTTGCCCGTGGCCTCTGGAAGAGCTTCGACGAGGTGATCCCCCTCCGCAAGGTGACGCAGGTCTACCAGCCGCAGCCCACCCCGCAGCATGCCGCCCTCTACGCGGGCTGGCGCACCGCCGTGAACCAGCTGATCAAGAAGTGATTACGGAATGCCGAAACCTCGAATCATCGAAACTTCGAAACCTCGAAACAAAAGATTATTAACTAATAAACAATAGCTTTATGAAGAACGGAAAAACATGTTTTGGCGTGATTATCGGAACACGCGCCTATTTTAACTCTGCACTGGCCAAGGACGTGCGCAAGCAACTGCTGAAGACCCTCGACGAGGGCGGCTACGAATACATCATCCTGCCGGAGGACGCTACCCCCACTGGCAGCAGCTCCATCGAGACCCGCGAGGACGGCCTGAAGGTATCGAAGCAGTTCCGCGCCCACCGCGACGAGATTGACGGCATCATCGTCTCTCTGCCCAACTTCGGCTTCGAGATTGGTATCATCAATGCCATCAGCGATGCCGACCTGAACGTGCCCGTGATGGTACAGGCCTGCGATGACGAGAACGACAAGGTAGACCTCGACTCGCGCCGTGATGCCTTCTGCGGAAAGATCTCCGTTTGCAACAACCTCTACCAGTATGGCATCCCCTTCACCGACACCACGCTGCACACCTATTCAATATATGATCCCCTGTTGAAGAAGGACATCGACCGCTTTGCCGCCATCTGCCGCGTGGTGAACGGTCTGCGCCACTGCCGTCTGGGTCAGATTGGTACGCGTCCCCTGGGCTTCAACACCTGCCGCGCCTCAGAAAAGCTGTTGCAGCGTAGTGGTATCACCGTGGTGCCTGCCGACCTTTCTGAGATTCTCTATGCTGCCCAGAAGATCAAGGACGACGACCCGAAATTCATCGAGATGTGCAATCGTACCTGCAACTATGCCAAAGTGCCCGATAGCTATAAGGAAAAGCTAGGTCTGCAGGCTAAGTTCAGCGTGGCTGTCGAGAACTGGATAGAGGCCAACGACGTACAGGCTGTGGCCATCCAGTGCTGGGACTCGCTGGAGCAGAACTACGGCTGTGCTCCCTGTGTCACCATGTCGATGCTCTCCGACAAGTTGATTCCTGCCGCCTGCGAGACCGACCTCGCCGGAGCTGTGTCGATGTATGCCCTGACGCTGGCCAGTGGTAAGGCATCGGCGCTGCTCGACTGGAACAACAACTTTGCCGAGGATCGTAACAAGTGCGTCTGCACCCACTGTGGCAACTATGCCAAGTCGTTCGTGGGCAACGACGACCTGAAACTGGGTCCCCTCGGTGTACTCGGCCGTACATTAGGAAAGATCAATACCTTCGGTGCCGTCTACGCCAAGGTCAGCGAAGGCCCCTTCACCTTCTTCCGCATCTCTACCGACGACCCGAAGGGCTGCATCAAGGCCTACCTCGGCAAGGGTCAGCTCACCAACGACCCCTACGGCATGGATGGCTGTATCGCCGTGACACAGGTCGACAACCTGCAGCAGCTGATGAAGTATATCTGCAAGAACGGCTTCGAGCACCATGTAGCCATGTGCCGCACCGATGTCGTCGACATCCTCAACGAGGCCATTGAGACCTACCTTGGCTGGAATCTTTATGTTCACGAATAGACAGTTATATGAAAAAGATATTTGCAACGGCCGCTGTGGCCCTTCTGACAACTGTAACCATGACAGCACAACCGAAACTACGTGCCGACAACATCGACGAGGTGTTGAAGGCCATGACGCTGGAAGAGAAAGCCAAACTGCTGGTTGGCGGTGCTAACAACTTCTTTGGTACGGGGGCCGTAGTGGGCGGCGAGGCCGACCTTGTAGCCGGTGCCGCCGGCACGTCGCCAGCCATTCCGCGGCTTGGCATTCCTGCCACCGTGCTGACCGACGGTCCTGCCGGTGTGCGCATCGACCCCACGCGAAAAGGTACTGACAAGACCTACTATGCCACCGCCTTCCCCATCGGCTCCTGTCTGGCATCGACCTGGAACACCGAGCTGGTGGAGCAGGTGGGTCAGGCCATCGGCAATGAGACCAAGGAGTACCGCTGCGATGTCATCCTCGGACCAGGCATGAACCTGCACCGCAACCCGCTGTGCGGCCGTAACTTCGAATACTATTCGGAAGACCCGCTGCTGACGGGTAAGATTGCTGCTGCCTACATCAACGGCGTGCAGAAAGAGGAAGTGGGTGTCTCAGCCAAGCACTTCGCTGTCAACTCACAGGAGACCGACCGTACCAGCGTCGATGAGCGTGTCTCGCAACGGGCTGCTCGTGAGCTTTACCTTCGTGGCTTCGAGATTGCCGTCCGCGAGAGTAATCCGTGGACTATCATGGCCTCGTACAACAAGATTAACGGGCAGTATTCAATGTGCAACCACGACCTGCTGACCAAGATCCTGCGTGAGGATTGGGGCTACAAGGGTATCGTGATGACCGACTGGATTGGTATCCGCGAGGGACTGCCCACCATTGCTGAGGTACAGGCCGGCAACGACCTGATGGAACCCGGACAGCCTGCCCAGGTAGAGGAGATTATTGCTGGCGTGAAGAATGGGAAACTCGACATCAAGGATGTTGACCGCAACGTACGCCGTATGTTGGAGTATATTGTCAAGACTCCGAGCTTCCGCAACTATCCTGCCTCTAACAGTCCCGACTTCAAGTCACATGCCGCCATCACCCGCCAAAGTGCCGCCGAGGGTATCGTGCTGCTGAAAAATGGCCCCCACCCAGCCTCCCCGAGGGGAGGTGAGCCGCGGTTGACACTCCCCCTCGGAGGAGACGGAGAGGGGTTAACTGTTGCCCTGTTTGGCGAGAAGTCCTACGACTTCCTCTCTGGCGGTACGGGTTCCGGTTGTGTTCATCCACCCTACGTAGTCGATATGCTGGAAGGACTGAAGAGTGCCGGCATCGCTTCCACGCCTACGCTGACCAACATCTACCGCAAGTACATCGAGTATGCCAAGGTGAAGTTCCAGGCCGAGCGTCATCCTGCCAAATGGTACCAGATGGAGATGTTCGGACAGCAGAAATATCCTGAGATAGCCATCTCGCCCATTGCCATCGACAATGAGGCGAAGGCTGCCGATGCTGCCATTATCACTATCGGTCGCCAGGCCGGTGAGGGTGTAGACCGCGACATCGATACCGAATTCAACCTCATCCCTGAGGAGCGCGCTCTCATCACCGACGTGTGCAACGCCTTCCATGCTGCCGGTAAGCCCGTCATCGTCATCATCAATAGCGGCTCCGTCATCGAGACGGCATCATGGAGCAGCTATCCTGATGCGATACTCTGCGCCTGGCAGCCAGGCATGGAGGGTGGCAACAGCATCGCCGACCTGCTGACAGGTAAGGTGAACCCCTCGGGCAAGCTCACCATGACGTGGCCCATCGCTGCCACCGACCATCCCTCGACGAAGAACTTCCCTGGCAGCATGGATTCCTATACCTTCGAGATGCTGGTAGGCCAAAAGGCGCCGATACCGGGTCATACCTATACGAATCACGAGGAGGACATCTACGTGGGCTACCGCTATTTCGACACCTTCGGCAAGCCGGTGGCCTATCCCTTCGGCTACGGTCTGTCGTACACCACCTTTGCCTTCAGCAATTTCAAGGCGAAGGAGCTGAAGGATGGGAGTATAGAGGTGACGGTGGCCGTGAAGAATACGGGCAGCGTCAGCGGCAAGGAGGTGGCGCAGGTTTATGTCACCGCCCCGCAAGGCACTCTGCAGAAGCCCGCCCAGGAACTGAAGTCCTTTGCCAAGACCCGTGAGCTGAAGCCCGGCGAGAGCCAGACGCTGACGATGCGTATCGACAAGCGCGACCTGGCCAGCTTCGACGAGTCAGGCAGCCGCTGGCTGGCAGAAGCCGGTACCTACACGTTCCGTGTCGGTGCATCGAGTCGTGACATTGCTGCTACGGCTACGCTCCAGTTGAAGGAGTATACCGAGCCGGTGAATAATGTAATGAAACCGCAACAGCCTCTCAACCTGCTCCGTTGAGAAAGTTGAATGTAAGCATCCGTTGAAATACACGTTGTAGCAGTTGTAGTTTAGTTGTACCTTTG